>CAYRZX010000039.1:0-28614 GCA_964428665.1 uncultured Gemmatimonas sp. | reverse complement strand
GCGCTCGCCGTGGTGGAGTTCGACCCGGCCTCCGGGGAGGCGCGGCGCGTCCCGGTGACGGAGAGCGGCAAGAAGGCCGCCCTCTTCCATTACTTCAAGCGGGACCAGCAGTTCCGGTATACGCGGAGGTCCTGACCCTGAAGGACAATGCCTGAAGAACACCCTTCCTTTCGCCTCCCTGCCGACCGCGCCCTTGCCTTCGGTCGCGCCATCTTCTCGCAGCTCGGCGCGCCGGAGGACGAGGCCACGCTCTGCGCGGACCTGATCGTCGAGACCAGCCTGCGCGGGGTAGACTCCCACGGCATCGCCATCCTCCCGGTCTACGCCCGGCGCGTCCGCTCCGGCCAGATTAGACCCGGCGTCAAGCCCCTCATCGTCCGGCAGAACGAGGCCACTGCCCTGATGGACGGCCGGCAGGGCCTGGGGCAGGTCACGAGCGTCCTCGCGATGGACCTGGCCGTCTCGAAGTCCCTCCACACCGGCGTCGGCGTCGTCTCCGCCTTCAACCTCAACCACAACGGCGCGATCTCCCTCTACGCCCTGCGCGCCGCCGAGCGGGGGCTGATCGGCCTCTGCATGGCCAATTCGACCCCCCGCGTCGCGCCCTACGGCGGCCGGGAGGGCGTACACGGCACAAACCCCATCGCCTACGCCCTCCCTGCCGGAGAGGAGCCCCCCATCGTCTTCGACTGCGCCACCGGCCACGCCGCCGCCCCGATCGCGCGCGCGAAGGAGGCCGGCCTGCCCATCCCGCCGGGGGTCGCCCTGGACCGGGAGGGGCGTCCGACGACAGATGCGGGAACGGCCCTGGAGGGGTGGCTGCTGCCCGTGGGCGGCGTCATCGGCTACGGGTTCGGGCTGCTCGTGGACGCCCTCGTGGGGGCGTTGTCGGGGTCCTGCTGTGGCAAGGACGTGCCGCCCGTGTCCGACCTGACCTCCCCCTACGGCTGCGGCTTCTTTGCCCTGGCCCTCGACCCCTCCCGCTTTGCGGGCGCGGACCGGTTCCGGGAGCGGGTGGACTTCCTGACCCGGAGCGTCCGGGCCTGTCCGCCCGCCGGGGAGGCGGAGGAGGTTCGGCTGCCGGGGCATCGGGGGAGCGCCGAGCGGGAGCGCCGGTTGCAGGAGGGGATCCCGTTTGAGGGGAAGGGCTGGGAGAGGCTGATGGAGGGCCTGGCCGCGTGCGGCCTGGACGTCGCGCCGTGGCGGAAGCTGTAAGACCCGAATGCGGACCGCTTGACAAACGGGAGGTCTAACTCTATATTGTGATAGGAGACCTTAAGAAGACACTCACCACAGAGGAGAATGTGATGGCCAGAGAGACCGAAGCAAAGCGGGGGACGGCAAAGGGGAAGGGCGCGCAACCCAAAGACCAGCCCGAAACCCCCTGCATCGTGTGCGGGAGCGAGAACTGGTGCGATTGCGAATGGGACCACTTCTACAGGGAGTCCGTCGAGGAGAAGGCAGAGGAGACGGTCACATCTCCTTCATAGGGCGCAGTTGAATGGACAACCTTTGGACGACCGGTTCCTATGGATTCATCAAGTCGTCCCTCCCCTCCTCCCGCCTCCGCCTCAGAAACTCCCTCAGGGCCTCGTCGATCACCTCCTGAACGGTCTGCTCCGTCCGGTTCGCGTAGGTCTGGACCTCGTCGATCAGGTCGGCGGACATCAGCTTCGAGAGGCGATCCTCCATAAAGGTGTCCGTCGGGGGCGTGGCAGAAGGCCTGCGACCGTAAAGCCGCGCGGCTGCGAAGATGAGAAGCCCGACGATCAGGATGAATAAGAGGGTTGGAGCCATAAGCATCGACTATAGATAGGACAGCCCTTTTCGCCCTTCGCCCTTCGCCTTTCGTCTTGCTCTTTACCCCTGCCTCAGATACTCCACCAGCAGCCTCGCCGTATTTTCGATGCCCTCGATGGAACAGATCTCGTAGCCGTGCGTGTTCTCCGCCGGATAGCAGAGGCAGGCCGCGCAGGCCACCCGGCCCGCCTTTTTGGCGATGCTGGCATCGCTCCCGAAGGAGGTCACGCAGGCCCGCTGCACGCCGAATCCGAGCCCCCTGGCCAGCGATTCGAAACGCCTGTTGACGCGCTCCGAATAGAGTCCGACGCTGTCCTGATACAGCAGAATCGGGTCGCCCGTGTTCTGCGTCTGATACTCCGCGGCCACCGGCCCCACCTCCAGGGCAATGGCCGTGTCCACCGGGAGTTCCCCGATCCGGTACGTGGCCCCCACCCCCCCCACCTCCTCCTCGGAGCTGGCGATGAAGGTGGTGTCCCGCGCCGGCCCCGTCTCAGACAGCTGATCCATGGCGGACAGCATGATCGCCACGGCGGCCTTGCAGTCCAGGGCGTAGCCGCAGATGTAGTCCCCGATGACGATGGGCCGCTTCCGGTGCCGGCCCACCACGCCCTTCGTGCCGATGCCCACCCCCTGGGCGGCCAGGGCCTCCGGCGACAGCTTGGTCTCCACCCAGACCAGGTCCCAGGTCAGCGCCCTGTCCTGCTTGACCACGAAGGCGCTGCTCTCGGCCGAGACGTGCTTCGTCCCCACGGAGAGGATGCCCGTCACCACCCCCTGCTCCCCCAGCAGGTCCACCGGCCCCTCGCCGATGGCCCAGGGTTGAGCCCCCCCCACGTTGCGCACCCGGAGCCTCCCGTCCGCCTCGACGCGCTTGACGATCATCCCGATCTCATCCTTGTGGCCCGTCACCGCCACCCCGGGCCCCCTGCGTCCCCCTTTTACCACACCGACAATGTTGCCCGCCGGGTCCTGATAGACCTCGTCCGCCCGGCTGCGGAACGCCTCCTCCACGATCCGGTCGACCTCCGACTCCGCCCCGCTGGGGGAGTGGGCCACGATCAAACGCTCGAGCATATCGAGCAACTCTGTGCGCTGCACGGGACTCCTTTCTGCAAGTCTTGCGATGGAACCGGAGAGGAGGGATCGCCCTCAAAAAAAGATGCCTCCCCGGAGAGGGTCTGTATAACTGTAGCAGTCTATGCAATTTATCACAAATCCCGGACGATGTCAAGCAGGGCTTTGATTTGACAATTCGGAAGGATTTGCCGATATTAAAACTACCTCCCGTCACAGCCGTTCGGAGGCGGCCAAAACACCCCCCGAAAACGCCCTGGCACAAAAAAATCTTGACAGAACTCGAATCGAGTTACTATATTCGGAACTTCCGATGCCGGATATGTGTTCCATTGATGAAGGATGTGATTGCATCGAATACCGACGACACTGATTCGGGGTCGTCTGTCTTTTCATTCCTGCCACACCGAGGTGATTGAATTGAGCCGAGCCCTGCACAGCGCCTACGACGACGTCAAGGATTCTCTGCAGCGGTACCTGGAAGACGTGGCGGCCTCTCAGCCCCTCTCCTCCGAGGAGGAGATCGAGCTTGCCCGAAGGATTAAACTGGGGGACCTCAACGCCCGCACCAAGCTGGTCGAGGCCAACCTCCGCTTCGTGATCAGCGTGGCGCGCGAATACCAGAACCAGGGGGTCCCCCTGGCGGACCTGATCAGCGCCGGAAACATCGGCCTCATCACGGCGGCCGAACGGTTCGACGAGACCAAGGGGTTCAAGTTCATCTCCTACGCCGTCTGGTGGATCCGGCAGGCCGTCCTGCAGACCCTCGCAGAGCACTCCAGGGTCGTCCGTCTCCCGCTCAACAGGGTAGACCTTCTCCGTCGCATCTCCAGGTTCTCCAGCGACAGGCAGCAGGAGACCTCTCAGCGCCCTGCCGAGGAGGAGATCGCCGAGGAGCTGGGCATCTCCGTGGACCAGGTGATGGAGACGCTGGCCAGCGGCCAGCGCATCCTGTCGTTGGACGCCACCTTTGACGACAACGACGAAAACAGCCTGATGGAGATCATGGCGGACAGCCGGCAGGAGCCGCCGGACGCCCTCTTGATGCGAAATTCCCTGGAGGAGGAGATCGAGATGGCGCTGGGCACCCTGGAGGAGCGCGAGGCCGAGGTGGTGCGGCTCTATTTCGGCCTGGGGGGCGTGAACGAGATGACGCTCGAGGAGATCGGCGTCAAATTCGGGCTCACCAGGGAGCGGGTGAGGCAGATCAAGGAGAAGGCCCTGCGGAAGCTGCGCCACCCGACGCGCGGGAAAAAGCTGATCCCCTACGCAGAAGAGATTTAAGGGGCGCAACTTTCAGGGCCTCGAAGCGTCTACGTCTCAGATATGACTCCCGAAAGGAGGGAGTTCTCAGGGCTATTCAGACTTGAGGACCTCCTCCTTTGTTTTTATCCCTTTCAGAAACGTACGCCCTTAAGGCCTTTTTCGAGCCCCGATCACTTCGTACTTGACATGTGTTAATAATTGTTGTAGTTTATTCAGTTGAGAGCAATAGGCTTTGGCCCTCTATCTTCTTTGGGGATGTGACTCTTCGGCGCCGTGGCCGTGCCCGGACGACACCTGCGGTGAACGAGCGGTGTTAGGCGTGTGGATGTAGGGACGCGCTGACAGGACCAAAATGGATATCATTTGCCGATAAATTGAGCACTTAGGCCCTCTCAGCTTAGGTGTTATTTTTGTGTTTGGGTTGGAAAGATCGCTGATGTCCTCCTCTCTCTGTTGGCAGCTTGGGATTCGGCGCTGAGAATCCCGGAGATCCGGTGTGCGATTCTTGCAGGTCGTGGCGGTGCTCATCTTTCTGGCGCTCATCGGAAATCTGTTGAAGCCTCTCTATTGGGACCGCTTGGAAGACCTTCTCAGGGCACGTTCCGATTTCGGCCCAGACATGGATGGAGCTGAGGATACAACCGGGGTCTCCGGGGCAGCCGGAGGCTATGTCACCCGGCCTGGATTCGAGCGCTTTCGCCAGGAGGTGCGCGAACGCTACGCCAGGTCGTCGGACGTGGAGCGGGTGCGTCGAGACCTTCAGGACAACTATGCGACGAGGGAGGCCCTGAACGAGCAGGTCACCTCTGCCTGGTCCCTGCTCGACTCTCTCTCTCAGGCCCTGCAGGCGGACTACCTCTCTCGCACGCAGGTGGACAGCCTGATGAAGGGCTTTGTGACAGGGGATCGTTTCGTCGCCCTTCAGGGAGTCGTGCAGGGGATGCATCGGGCCAGAGGCGGGGGCGGGATAGGGCCTGCGCCCGTCGGACGCGCCCCCTTCCCCCGGCGCAACCTCTGGAAGGGCTACCATCAGCTCCATCCGCCCTATCTGCCCAGAACAGGGGGGGACCGATGAGATGGCGGTGGGCGCTGATCTCGTCTGCCTTCCTGGTGATCGCCTGGGGGGGCTCTTCTCAGGGACAGTGGTTCAAGGGACTCTGGGGCAGCCGGACGCCGTCCGGGGCCGACCTCCAGGAGATCGCCTCCGTGCGGGCCGTCCTGGAGCGGGAGTTTGACGGCCACCTCAGGCGGGACCTCGATCAGGTCCTCTCCTGTTACGCAGACAACTGCGTCGGCTACTATGCGGACGGCTCCTACGACCCCAGGAAGTGGAGCGTGGGGATCGCGGGCATCAAAGACCTGCGCTCTTCCAAAGAGGATCTCCTCATCCAGATGAAAGAGAATCAGGAGATCTTTGTGACCCACGCCCGGGGGGATGAAGTGCAGCACGTAGACGTGAAAGGGAACTTCGCCGCCGCGGCCTCCCGACACTATGGGGCGGCGACCAACAAAGAGACCGGTGAAGAGGTCCGGTGGGACTGGATCAACTTCTGGACGCTGGCCAAAATCGGCGGCCAATGGAAGATCACGGGCTTCATCTCTCAGGTGGTGTCGGAGTGAGGTGGGGGACCGGTGATCCTATCGACCAGGGCTTGGATCAAGGGGCTTCTGCTCCTCTTTCTCCTGTTTGACCTCGCTGTGGTGGGCTTTGTGGGGGTCTACCGGCACTACAACCGGAAACTCCCGAAAGACCTGACGCTCATACAGGACTACGACCCCAGCGTGCTGAGCCAGGTCTTTGCCGCCGACGGGACGGTCATCGGGGAGTTCTTCATCCAGCGCCGCGTCGTGGTCCCGCTGGACTCAATCCCGAAGGTCGTCATCCAGGCCTTCGTGGCCGCCGAGGACGCGCGCTTCTTTGAGCACAGCGGCGTGGACTATCTCCGGATTCTAAAGGTCTTTATCAAGAATCTGGAACTGCGCCGTCGGCCCCAGGGAGGCAGCACGATCACGCAGCAGATTGCCCGTGAGTTCTTCCTCACCCGCGAGGTCTCCTATACCCGGAAGATCAAGGAGGCGATCCTCGCCTACCGCATCGAGCGCGAACTTTCCAAGGCGCAGATCCTGTATCTCTACCTCAACAACCAGTACCTGGGACACGGCGCTTACGGGGTGGAGGCGGCCTCGCAAAACTATTTCGGGCGACACGTCTCGGAGATAGGGCTGGCGGAGGCGGCCATGCTGGCCGGCCTTCTGACAGCCCCTTCCTACTATTCTCCTCACATCAACTTCAAAGGAGCCCAGAACCGCCAGATCTACGTGCTTCGACGGATGTACGAGGAGGGCTTCATCTCCCTGCGGGAGGCGCAGCGGGCCGCCGCGCAGGACATCCGGATCGTCTCCTGGGAGGACGTCAACGACCAGGTCGCCCCTTACTTTGTGGAGTACGTGAGAAAGGCCGTTCGGGCGAAATACGGCTCCGAGTCGGTCTACAGGGCCGGCCTCCAGATCTACACCGGACTGGACGTGCAGACCCAGAGGGCGGCGAATCGCGCGATCCAGGAGGGTCTGCGCGACCTCGACCAGGGCCGGGGATTCCGGGGCGTTTCAGGCTACCTGAAGCCGGGCGAGGTGGAGCCGTTTCTCCGGCGGCAGACGGAGGAGATCCGGCGCGCCAAGCTCGGCGTCCAGCCCAGACGAGGGGTTGAGGCCCGCCTCGACGTCAATGAAAAGATCCAGGCCGTCGTCTCGGAGATCGACGACCACATCCGGCTCCGCATCGGGCCGTTCAAGGCGATCCTGGACGAGGAGGGGTCGGGGTGGGCCAGGCGGGTGGCCGTGGCCGAGGGGGTCTCGGCGGAGCGCTCCCTGCGAAGCACCCTCAAACCGGGGGATGTCGTGGAGGTCCGCGTCCAGCAGTACGACCGGGGCCGATACATCGTGGCGCTGGCCCAGGACCCCCGTCTTCAGGGGGCCCTCATCGCGATCGACCCGTCCAGCGGCTACGTCTGGGCGCTCGTGGGGGGCTACGACTACCGCAAGAGCGAGTTTGACCGGGCGGTTCAGGCCCGGCGGCAGCCCGGCTCGGCCTTCAAGCCCATCGTCTATTCGGCTGCCATAGACTCCCTGGGCTACACGCAGACCACGGTGGTGCTGGACGCCCCCATCACCATCGGGAACTGGAGCCCGAGGAACTTCCAGAACAAATTCCTGGGGCCTCAGCCGCTCAGGAACGCCCTGGCAAAATCGCTCAACTCCGTCTCCGTGCGGCTGGCGGAGCGGCTGGGGCCTAAGGCGATCATTGACCGGTCCAGACGCCTGGGCATCGCGTCCCCCCTGCCGCAGAACCTGACGATCGCCCTCGGCTCGACGGGCATCTCCCTCCTGGAGTTGACAAACGCCTACACGGTGTTCGCCGCCGGAGGCCGCAGGATAGAGCCGGTGTTCATCACGATGATCCGGGACCGGAACGGCCAGGTGCTGGAGGACAGCCGCTTCGTGAACGGTTTTGCCCCGGAGAGTTCCGGGGCGGAGATGGGACCGGCCGGCAGGGCCGTCAGACCCCCTGCGCCCGAATACGCCATCTCTCCTCAGACGGCCTACGTGATGACCAACATGCTCCAGGCGGTCGTCCAGCGAGGCACGGCCTCCAAGGTCAAAGCGCTCGGCAGGCCGGCGGCGGGCAAGACGGGCACCAACGGCCTGACCGACGTCTGGTTTATCGGCTATACGCCGGAGTTGGCGGCGGGCATCTGGGTGGGCTACGACGACCGTCGCCCCCTGGGCTCGAACTACACGGGCGGGCACGTGGCGGCCCCCATCTGGCTCAACTTCATGAAGGAGTCCCTCGACGGGATACCCGTTCGGGACTTCGCCGTGCCCGACGGCATCGTGTTCAACTACCTGAGTACCGGAAGTGCCCTGTCGGACTCCCTGTCCGGCGGAGAGCGCGTGGCGTTCAAGGCCGGCACAGAGCGTTTCCCCGTCTATGTCAGCCAGCAGGGGGACCGGAGAGACGAGGCGCAGGTGCAGGGGGGGCATTTTCGAGACCGTTTTGCCAGAGAACCTGCCGCGTCCCTTCAGCGGCGGCGGTCCGATTCGGGACTCCAGTTTTAAACTGATTCATCATCTATGATAGGAACCGAACTGTCTCACGACATCTGGGGCCTGATCGCGGGGTCTGGGCCGATGGTCCAGGGCGTGCTCCTGGTCCTGTTTCTCTTCTCCGTGATCTCGTGGGCGGTCATCGGGCGCAAGCTGACCGACCTCAAGCGCGTCCGTCAGGAGTCAGTTAGATTCTTGAGACTCTTCCGGTCCGGGGCGGAGGCCTCGGAGGTCTACAAGAGCAGCCGCGCCCTGAAGCTCTCTCCGCTGTGCGGGGTGTTTCGCGCCGGATACGAACTGATCTACGGAGAGGGGGGGCAGGGCCTCTGGTCCGGCGACCGGGAGGACCTCCGGCGGGCGCTGGACGTGGCCGCCGCAGAGCAGATGGCCAACCTCGAAAGCAATCTCATCTTCCTGGCGACCGTGGGAAACGTCAGCCCCTTCATCGGGCTGTTCGGGACGGTCTGGGGGATTATGGGCTCCTTCCAGAGCATCGGCATCCGGGGCTCGGCCAACCTCGCGGTGGTCGCCCCCGGCATCGCCGAGGCCCTCATCGCCACGGCGATGGGCCTGGCGGCGGCGGTCCCGGCGGTCATCGCTTACAACTACTTCCTGGGCAGGATCGAGGCCATCCAGCGCGCGGCGGACCAGTTTGCCGTGGAGATGGCGGCCACGATCCCCGCCGGGGTGCGGTCGTGACTGCCGGAATCCGGCGGGCCGGGCGGCGGCGGTCGGTCCTGTCCGAGATCAACGTGACGCCCCTGGTGGACGTCATGCTGGTCCTCCTGATCATCTTTATGGTCACCGCCCCGGCCATTCAACAGTGGCTGGCCGTGGCCCTCCCGAAGTCCACCGTGGGGCAGGCGGAGATTCAGGAGGGGGTGGTCGTGACACTTACCCGCGAAGGCATCGTGCAGATCGACCAGGAGCGCGTGACCTTCGCCAATTTCCAGGACCGCTTCGGGGCGATTCGCGCCCGCATCGGGGATCGCCCGGTCTTCCTGAGGGCCGACGAACAGGTGCCCTACGGCCGGGTCGTGGAGATCGTCGGCAAGATCAAGTCCGCCGGCGTCGACAGGCTGGGCCTGGTCGAGGAGATCGTCACCGAGACGTCGAAGGGCAGATGAAGCGGTCGATCCTGATCTCGCTGATCCTGCACCTGACCGCCCTGGCGGGTCTCATCTGGGGCACGGAGCGAGGGGGCAGGGTCCTGGGGCCGCCCGTGAGGGCCTATAGAGTTGACATTGTAGGACCTCCCGGCAGACAGGGAGGAGTGGGATGGTCCGGGTCAAAAGAGGGGTCTGCGAAACCGTCTCCGCCCAAAGAGGCCCCTGCAAAACCCTCTCCGCCGATCCCCAAGACGGACGTGGTCCGGTCCAAGCCCCGGACCGGCCTGAAGGTGGAGACCGCCCCCTCCAACGACCCGTTCGCCCCGAAGGGCGCGAAGAGGCCCGCCCGGACCCCCAGACAGAAGCCGGGGGAGGAGGGGTCTCCGAAGCCTGAGGAGAAAGGGCCTCAGGGCGCTGGGAGCGGTAAAGGGACGCCGGGAGGCGGGGGCGGGGGCCTGAGGATCGAGGGGGATCTGCTGTTCCCCTATCCGGGCTATCTCGACAGCCTCGTCACCCGGATACAGGACCACTGGGAGGAGCCCCTGGCCCAGGGGTCGCTGAAGGCGACGGTCTTCTTCAGGATCCTGAGGGACGGGACGATCACGGACTTCAGGGTGGACGCCCCATCAGGATCGCTCCCATTCGACCGCTCGGTCCTGGACGCCGTCATCCGCGCCAATCCCCTGTCGCCCCTGCCGGAGGGGTTCCGGGGCGAGAATCTCGGTGTCTATTTCGATTTTGAATACTAACACCGCAGCCGAACAGGGATATCGCGTGCAACTTTTGAGGCGGGTTTCGGACCTCGGACTTCAGACTTCGGACATCTTTAAACGCATCGGTTTTATCCTTCTTCTGTCGGCTGTCTGTCTGTCGCCCGCGGACGAGGCGTTCGCCCAGCCCGCGCCAGCCAGGCCCGACACCGGCGCCGCCCCGGTGGTCTATCTTAAGGTGAAGGGGAGCAGGCAGACGATCATCCCCCTCGCCCTGATCCCCTTCTCGCGGGACACGTCGGACGCCGCGCTGAACCAGATCGCCGAGGCGATCTTCGCCGTCCTCTCGGAGGACCTCCGGAACTCCGCGCGCCTCGAGGTGCTGGCCGATTCCGCGCGGGCGGACACCACGGGGCAGGGGACCCTTCTGGACCGGTGGTCCGCGGCCGGCGCGCGGGCGCTCGTGCGGGGCCTGGTCCGGCAAAGACCGGACGGCCTGGAGCTCTACGCCACCCTGTATCGCCTGCCGGACGGAAAACTCCTGATCGGCAAGTCCTACCGGGTGGACCGGGAGCGGGTTCGGAATGTCGCCCACCGGCTGAGCGACGACATCGTCCTCAGCCTCACCGGCCAGCCGGGCGTGGCCTCGACCCAGATCGCCTTCGTGTCCGCCGTGCGGGGCCACAAAGAGCTCTACGTCATGGGATACGACGGTCACGGCCTCCGCCCGCTGACCGACGACCGGACCATCAACCGCTCTCCATCCTGGTCGCCCGACGGGAGGCAGATCGTCTACTCCTCCCTGCGCCAGCAGCGGTGGGACCTCTTCATCACGGACGCGCAGTCGGGGATGGCCACCCCCATTCGCACGTCCTCGACGTTCAACACCTCCCCGGCCTGGTCGCCCGACGGGAGGCAGATCCTGTTCAGCATCAACGACGAGAGCAACATCGACCTCTACACCGTCTCCGTGTCGGGGTGGCGGCTGCGGCGGGTGACGGACCACCCCGAGGTGGACACGGAGCCCTCCTGGTCCCCCGACGGCCAGAAGGTCGCCTTCACGTCGGACCGGGCGGGCATACCTCAGGTCTATATCATGAGCGCGGATGGATCGAACATCCGCCGCCTGACCTGGGAGCCCGACGCCTACGAGGGGTCCCCGCGCTGGTCCCCGGACGGGCGGAGAATCGCCTTTGTGCGCCGGGGGTTCGACGGGTTCGACGTCCACTTGATGGAGGTGGAGGGGGGCACGCCCTTCCGCCTGACCGCCGGCGGAAGCAACGAGAATCCGTCCTGGTCGCCCGACGGTCTGCAGATCGCCTTCTGCTCCAACCGGGACGGAGGGGATGACATCTACGTCATGAACTGGGATGGAACCAACCTGCGGCGATTGACTTCGGGGGGGGGGAACTCCTCGCCCGCGTGGTCGCCCGCGCCTCGCCAGGAGGGGGGAGACTGAGAGGGGAAAAAAGTTGTAGGGCGCGATCGGGGATCGTGCCGAGGAGATCTCCAAAGAAGGTCTGTTTGACGAACGAAAGAGGCTTTCCGAGTAAGCCGTCCACAAGGTCATAGATCAAGGAGGGAAACAATGAAGATCGACGTGACGCGGATGTTCGTCAGATGCACCCTGGTCTTTGCGATTGCGGCAGCGGGGGTCCTCGCCTCTGGATGCGCGACTGAGCAGACGACGAAGAAGACGCCGGAGCAGCTGAGGGCGGAGGAGGAGGCCAGGCGCAAGGCGGAGGAGGAGGCCAAGGCCAAAGCGGAGGAGGAGGCCAGGCGCAAGGCGGAGGAGGAGAAGGCCAGGGCGGAGGCAGAGGCCAGGGCCAAGGCAGAGGCGGAGGCCAGGGCCAAGGCGGAGTCCGAGGCAGAGGCCCGCAGGCTGGCGTCCATCTACTTTGACTATGACAAGTACAATATCCGCGACGACCAGAAGTCGGCGCTGGAGAAGAACGCCGACAAGCTGAAGGCCAGGTCCGATCTCCAGGCCACCCTGGAGGGACACTGCGACGAGCGGGGGACGATCGAGTACAACATGGCGCTCGGGCAGAAGCGGGCGGACAGCGCCAAATCCTTCCTGGTGAAGGCGGGGGTCGACGCCAAGCGGCTGACCACGGTCAGCTACGGGAAAGAGCGCCCGGCGGACACCGGCCACGACGAATCGGCCTGGGCCAGAAACCGCCGCGTCGAGTTTAAGACGGAGTCCAAGGCCCCGTGAGGGGAGAATCATGCGCCTGACATCCCTTCGATCCGCCTGGGGTCTGATCCTCATATCCCTGACTTCGCTGTCGGGGGGCTGCGCCACAGGGGGAGCGGTCAAGGGCGTCCAGGCCGACGTCCTCCGCGTGGAGGATCAGGTCCAGGCCCTGTCGCGACAGGTGGTCTCCCTGGACAGCCTCCTGCGGGCGCAGGGGGGGGAGTCCCACCGAAAGTGGGCCGACCTCTCGACGGACGGCGATGACGTCAAGCAGCGGATGCGACGGGTGGAGGCCAAGCTGGATGAGACGGCCCGCCGGCTGGCGGACCTGGCCAAAGGGCTGGAGGCGGTCCGCCTCTACGGCGGAGGCAGGGTGGCCCCCTCGGGGCGCCCCCCCCTCTCCTCCGCCGACACCGCTTCGGCGTCCTCCCCGCGCCCCTCGCTCATCTCGGACGAACAGGGGCTCTATGACCTGGCCTCCGAGGACATGAAGGCCGAGAACTACCCCCTGGCGGTCTCGGAATTCTCCCAGCTCCTGGAGAATTTTCCGAAGAGCGACCTGGCGGACGACGCCCGCTACTGGCTGGGGGAGTGCTACTACAACCAGAGGGACTTTGTCAGGGCCATCGAGTCGTTCCAGAGGGTGATCACGGACCACCCGAACAGCGAAAAGATCCCGGCAGCCCTGCTCAAGCTGGGCTATGCCCTCCTGGAGGTGAACGACCGGGCGAACGGCATCAAGCGCCTTCAGGCGCTGATCAAGGAGCACCCGAACTCCGAGGAGGCCGCTCAGGCCCAGAGACGCCTCAGGGCCTTGAGGTCTGCGCCCGGGAGCGGGGCCTCCAGACGCAGGTAGCGACAGTCAGACGCCCACGGGAACGCTTCCCGTTTTTTGACACGGAGGATACGGAGGATGTCGGCGCGGCCTCTCCCCCTCATCCTGTTCGTTGCGCTCATCATCCCATCTCTTGCGCTTGCGGAACAGCCCCCTGTCCTCTTCCCGAGGCCGCCGGAGTTGAGAGAAGCGGTTGAATTCTGGAAGCGGGTGTTCGTTGCCTACGGGACGGATCACGGGGTTGTGCACGACAGCGAGAACCTGACCGTCGTCTACGGCGTGGAGGGCCTGGGCAGCAGGGCGGATTCGGGCCGGGACCGGGATCGGAAGCGGGCGCAGAAGTCCATCCTCGCCCGCTATCAGAGGGCCCTGGAGCGATTCGCGAACGGCCAGGCCGACACGGCCAGGCTGTTCGGGGACGACCTGCGGGTCTGGACGGCCCTGGGGAAGACCACCGACAGGCTCCGTTACCGCCGCGCCCTGGAGACGCTCCGCCTCCAGGTGGGCCAGCGAGACAGGTTTGAGCGCGGGTTGACCGCGTCGGGGCCTTACCTGGGGGAGATCCGGCGCATCCTCCGGTCGCACGGCGTCTCCGACTCCCTGGCCGTCCTCCCCTTCATCGAGTCCGCGTTCAACGTGCGGGCCTACTCCAAGGCCGGCGCCGCGGGCCTCTGGCAGATCACGCGCCCGGCCGGAAGGCGTTTTCTCAGGATCAACCGCCGGGTCGATGAGCGCCGGGACCCGTTTAAGTCGACGGGAGCGGCGGCCAGGATCTTGAAGGAGAATCACGCCTTCCTGGGCACCTGGCCCCTGGCGATCACGGCCTACAATCACGGCCCCGGCGGAGTGGCCAGAGCGGTGAAGACCCTCGGCACCCGGGACATCGCCACCATTATTCGGAGCTACAAGGGCAAGAGGTTCGGCTTCGCCTCCAGAAACTTCTACCCGGAATTTCTGGCGGCGCTGGACGTGATTCACAACCGCCGGGAATACTACAGCGGCCTTCCTGCGCCCCCCCTGGAGGAGGACCTGGTTCAGAAACAGGGTCACGGTCAGGGCCGGCGATAACACACCCATCTGTCGCGGAGAGACCATGCCGATCGACGAGAGACATCGCAAAAATTTCGACGACCTGGTCCTCCATCTTCACGAAGCCATCGACAGTGAGACGATGGATGCAAAAGTCGTCGTGACCATAGCCAAACTGGTGCGGTTTGCAGGCCCTTTCCTGTTCAACCTGCAGAAACAGGTGGATGACCTGGATCGCCGCCTGGAACGTATCGAAAGCCGCCTCGGTCGCATCGAAAAGGTGCTGGAGGCGACGACCTCTCCCCGCACGCGGAGCCTGGCAGGGTAGCGGGCGGTAAAATGCTTATGGCCACGCAGGTCGAGACCAAAGAGGCCCGGGCGCTGAGCCAGCCGTTCTTCGCTTTCTGGAAGCTGATCGCCATTCTGTGCGCCGTGGCGCTTGCCGGCGTTCTCTTGACGCACCCCCGCACCGTGACACGGGATATCCCCGACTCGCCGGCCGCCCCGTCTCTCTCCGAGTCCGAGGCGTCGCCCTCTGACGTGGCCGTGGCGATGAAGATGAGCCGGGCGTTCTCGGAGGTCTTCAGAACGGTCGACCCCTGCGTGGTGTCGGTGATCGGAGAGTCGGCCTTCCCCTCGTCGGCGTCCAGAAAGGCCCCGAAGATCGTGGAACAGGGGCGCAGAAGCCAGGGGTCGGGCATCGTCATCCGTGAGGATGGGATTATTCTGACGAACAACCACGTGGTGGAGGGGAGCAAGAGCCTGACCGTGGTCCTTTCCGACGGGCGGAGATTGAGGGCGACCCTGATGGGCAGTGATCCTTACACCGACGTGGCGGTGTTAAGCGCCAGCGCGCACGGCCTTCAGGTGGCCAAGCTGGGAGACTCCGACAAGGTGGAGGTGGGGGAGTGGGTGTTGAGCGTCGGAAACCCGTTTAACCTGAGCCACACGCTCACGGTCGGCGTCGTCGGAGGCAAGGGGCGTTCCAACCTCGATGTCGCCGAGTATGAGGATTTCATCCAGACCGATGCGGCCATCAACCCGGGCAACAGCGGAGGGGCGCTCGTCAACCTGCACGGGGAAGTCGTCGGGATGAACACGGCCATGGGCATCCAGGACGGCGAGTATCGCGGCGTGGGCTTTGCGATCCCCATCAACATGGCCCGCCGAATAGCGGAAGACCTCATCTCCAGGGGTCGCGTTGTCCGGGGGTATGCGGGCCTGTCGTTCCAGGATATGGACGAACCGCTGATGCGGGCGTTCAAAGTGGCCGTCTCCGCAGGCGTCCTGGTCTCCGATGTCGAGCGCGGAGGCCCCGCGGACCGGGCGGGGATACGCCCCTATGACGTCATCTCCTCGTTCGAGGGCAAGGGGGTGGCGAACAGGGCCTGGCTCACGAACCGGATCGCCGCAGCCCGGCCAGGCCAGGAGGTGGAAGCGGGCGTCGTGCGGAATGGGGAGAGGTTTTCAGCGCGGCTCGTCATCGGTCAGGCCCCTGACCGGGCGACGTCCAAGCCCCCCCCCTCCGACGTGGACAGCTTCGGGTTGGATGTGGAAGACCTGTCGCCGGACGTGGCCCGGAGTATGGGCTACGAAGGGGAACACGGGGTCCTGGTGACGGACGTGGAACCCGGCAGCGCGGCTGCGGAGGCGGGTTTCCAGTGGGGAGACCTGATCCTGGAGGTCAACCAGAGGGCGCTCCGTTCTCAGACGGACTACAAGAGGATTCTGGAGCGAGTCCAGGAGGGCGACCTCATCGTTTTTCGAATGAGACGGGGGGAGGCACGGGTTGTGCTGGCGGCGCAGATGCCATAGGCAGCCTACGTGCACTCAGGTCCAAGGAGGGACGTCCCGGAGGGGGCCGGGGCGTTCCATACGCACGTAAAATCCTGGTCATCAGAAGGAGGTGAGGGCAGGCATGGCGTAGCTGTTGTGGGGCGGTGGTGGTGGTGGAAACACAGGATTCTCGTCGCGCCGGGGTTCAATGCAGGCCCGGTCTGGCGAGTTTTGGAGCGGAGTCACCGGTCAGGCTTGTGATGACCGGAAGGCGCATCATGAGTACCATTCAGGAGGATGAATCTTACATATGAAGCGCACACCCTTGCTCATGCTGATTCTGGCGGTCGCCGCATTCGTTTCCAGTTGTGCCGAGCCCCCGCAGGCCGACATCGATGCGGCGAATGCGTCTGTGAAGGCTGCTGAACAGGCCGAAGCGCCCAAGTACGCTTCTGCGGAATATCAGGCCCTGCAAGACTCGATCAGGGCCATCACAACGGAGCTGGAAGTCCAGAAGAACAAGTTCGCCCTGTTCCGGAGCTACGATCGCGTGAAGCAGACGGCGCTGGCCACCAAGTCCAACGCCGAGCACGTGGCCACGCTGGCCAGGGAGAACAAGGCCAAGGCCAAGGCCGAGGCTGAGGCAGCTCTGAACGATGCCAAGACCGCGGTCACAGCCGCAAAAGAGGCCCTCGACACGGCCCCGGTTGGCAAGGACAACAAGGCGGACATCGCGCAGATGAAGTCCGACATCGTCGGCATCGAGGCCCAGGTTCCCGGCGTCGAGTCGGCCATCTCCAGCGAGGACTTCTTCGGCGCTAAGGACAAGGCCGTGGCCATCAAGTCTTCCGCCGACAACGTGAAGAGCCAGGTGGATGCGGCCATTGCCAAGTACCAGGAGAAGCATCCGAGGTGGAAGCCTAAGGCTAAGTAGTAGAAGAGGTTGTAAGAGGTTGTAATCGGTCAGGTATCGGGTCTCCCCCCAGAGGCCCGATACCTGACCTGTAGTTTCAAGTTGGCACACAATTTGTGTTATTATTCCCCTAAAATCTCCCCTTCGTCTCTCCCCTATCTATTTTAAAAGTGGCCGAAGGATGCGCTGGGTCAAAACATCATCATCGCGCCGGCGACTGTACCTCTGGGCAGTTGTCGGAGGGTCTCTGCTGACAGGGGGGTGCGCCGAGTTACCCGTCCGGGAGATGGAGGCGGCGCGGCTCAAGCTAAGCATCGCCCGGCGCGCAGGGGCCGAGCGCTATGCCCCGGAGGCGCTGACGGCGTCCGAAGGGTCCCTGGAGGCCGCCCGGCGGGAGATGGCCCGCCAGGGGCGTCGGTTCGTCTGGTTCAGGGCCTACGACCGGGCCAGAAACCTGGCGACAAAGGCCGGCTCCGACGCCCTCACGGCCCGCGAGATGGCCGTCCAGAACAAGCAGTTGGCCCGGAAAGCGGCGGAGCAGGCCATCGAGCGAGCCGCATCCGTCATAGAGCATACGCAGTCCGTGGTGGACAGGATGCCCCTCGACCGACGGGGCCACGCCCAGGTGGCCGCCGCCCGCGTGACCCTGGCGGAGACAGAGCGCCTTCTGAAGAAGGAGGACTACGCCACCGTCCAGCAGAAACTGGGGCGGGCCATCGCCGACCTGGAGGGCGTCCGCCTGGGCATCGACTCGCAGATCCAGAATTATCTCCAATCCCAGACAAAATGGAACCGCTGGGTCGATGAGACCCTGGCGTGGTCCAACCGGTATTCGGCGCACGCCATCGTGGTGGACAAGGTGAACCACCTCGCCGACCTCTACTACGCCGGGAAGCTCAAAAAGCGTTACCACGCGGACCTGGGGATGAGCTGGCTGGGGGATAAGATCCATCGTGGGGACAACGCCACCCCGGAGGGGAAGTACAAAATTGTCCGAAAGATGGGGCCTTCCGAAACGAGGTACTACCGGGCGCTGCTGCTGAACTACCCCAACGACGAGGACCGTCGCCAGTTCACTGAACTCAAGCGCAAGGGGCAACTCCACCGGCGGGCGGACATCGGAGGGTCCATCGAGATCCACGGCCACGGAGGCCGGGGCACCGACTGGACGCAGGGCTGCGTGGCCCTGTCCAACGCCGACATGGACGACCTCTGTCGCCACGTCAGCGTGGGCACGCCGGTCACCATCGTGGGCTACCGGGGAGAGGCGGCCGAGGCGTCCCTGCAGGGCCCGGCGAGCCTGAAAGAGAAATCCGTCCTCACGCGCAATGCGGAGCCCCCCAAAGCCCGGCGGTCGCGGCGCGGTTGAAAGGAGTTCGAGAGACTGAAGATGGCAGGTCTATGGCGATTCACCAAAAAGCTGATGCTCGGCGTCGCCCTGCTCTGGATGACCATCGAGGTGCAGGCGTCAAACCCGGCGGATCAGGTCGAACGCCTCCTGGCGCGCCTGTCGCCTGACGAGATGGCCGGCGAACAGACGGCCCTCCAGCAGGAGATCGCTGCCCTTCGCAAACAGAACCACAAGCTCAGGGCGAAGGCGCAGGTACTGCTCCCGGAGGACCCCTACATCGTCGTCGACACGAACGCCAAGCCCAACCGGATCTTCCTGAAAGAGGGGCAGCAGACCCTCCTGGACGCGATCTGTTCGACGGGGAAGGGGGATACCCTGCGTGACCCGGAAAAGGGGAGGGTATGGATCTTCAAGACGCCCCTCGGCGTGCGCACGGTCAAGCGGAAAAAGACAGAGCCGATCTGGACAAAGCCGGACTGGGCGTTTATCGAGGAGAACGAGCCGATCCCGAAGGACCGGAGCAAGCGCCTCGAAGAGGGGGTGCTGGGCGATTATGCCCTGGACATCGGGGATGACTACATGATCCACGGCACGATCTACACCCGCCTCCTGGGGCAGCCGGTGACGCACGGCTGTATCCGGCTCGACGATAAGGACCTGAAGGTCGTCTTCGACGCCTCCAAAAAAGGGACGAAGGTCTATATCTTCTGACGTGATTTCTCTTTTGAATATCCTGCTGCAAGTGCCAAGACACTCTTTGAGGGCGAGATGTACACGTAAGAGCCCCTGTTTCAGCCTCCCGGTCTTCCGAAAATGGGCGTCCCCACCGCCTTTCCTTTTCGGAAAAGGGAGCAGGGCGACGACCGGGAGGCTGATGGTCTGCCTGATCCTGACAGTGGCCGGCCCGGCTATGGGTCAACCCTCCGGTTCGGACTCGGGTCTCGACAGCCTGAAGAGGTCGTTTCTCGCCCTGACGCAGGAGAGGGCCATCCTGGAGCGGGAGAACCGGTTGCTCCGGCTGGAGCTGGGCCTGGCCGACCGGGACTCCGCCTATGCCGTTCTCGACCTGAGGTCCGGACACCTGCGCTTCAAGCTCCGCGGCGTGGAACTGCGGACCTACGACCTGCTCGATCTCACCGTAAAGGGTGACCTTAAAACCTGGCCCGATTCCATACGCCATGTAGCAGGACCTTTTGTCATTACCGAGAAAGAGGACCTCGGCCCCCCCCCTGTGCCGATCAAGCCCAAGCCGCGATCTCCCCTTGACGTTCTCCCGCCCGACCCGGTAGACTCCACGGCGTCCTACTACAACCTCTGCTTCGGCGACGACCTCGTCCTCCACGTCACCCCCGGCGACTCGGCACAGGTGGCGAAGGTCACGTGGATGAAGCGGGTCTCGAAACAGGTCATAGAAGCGTTTCACGACACGAGACACAGCATCGCCAGGGCCCTCGGATGGGAGCCGGAAGACCGGCGCATCCACATCTCTTTCCGCCTCCCGCACGACCAGGCCCAGGCGATCTTCCGGGCGGCCCGGGTCGGCGCCCAGGCCATTCTGATCTTATAGTTCTACTGATCTGGACGCCAGGGACAATCCCCGCCTGTCCCCCCGTCCGCTCTCCCCCGGTTGCGCCGTTCAGAAAGAAGGGTTGCTGTTTTATGAACGCTGGTGTTTTAGACCTTGTCCGGACCCGCCTGAGCAGAGGTCTGCGGATGCAGGGCGCGAATGGGGTCGGCCTGTCCAGCGGGCCGATGCCCTCCGCAGCCGTGCCCTCCCCCGGCGGCGAACTTCAGAACCTCTCCCCTTTCCGCCTCCTCTCCCTGGTGGAGAAGAGCCTGAAGAGGCCTGCCGGGGCGCAGAAGGCCTTCGACCCCGAGGCGGTTCGATCCAGGGTTCGTGGCTATCTCTCCCACGAGGACTGGAAGATCCGGAACGTCGGCGTCAAGCTCGTCGGGCTGATCGGCTACCGGGAAATGCTCCCGACCCTTCTGGACATGTTGCGGGACCGGACCCCGGACACGCTCCTCCGCAGGCTCTTCGGGGGGGATTTCAGGCAGGTCGGCTTCATCCGGCGGAACATCGTCAAGACCGTCGGGGACCTCGGACTCTACAGCCCGGAGATCGCAGGCGCGCTGATGGAGGCGCTGACAGACCCCTACTATGAAGTGCGGGCCTGCTCCGCCTCGACCTTTCGGATACTCTCCAGACAGGTCGAGGCCGATCCCGATGTCGAACGGGGGTTGCTGCGCTGTCTTCAGGACCGATCCTTCGAGGTGGTGATGGAGGCCACCCTGGCCCTCGGCCAGGTGGGAGGAGCGGGGGTCTCAGCGCCCGTCCTGGGCCTCTACACCCACCGGAACTGGCGCGTCCGGGAGGCCGCCCTTCAGACCACGCACGACCTGATCGAGCGCGGCGTCCTCTGCGACGCCGATGCGGTGGAGCGCGCCCTGAACAACCTGCTCATCCCCTGTCCGAGCTTCAAGCCCAACTTCCCCCTCCGGGGCGCGCTTCGAGACCTGGCTCAGGACCTGACCCGCCTCAGGCAGAGGTGACCCCATGCTCTTCTACCTGTTCCACGCCCTGCACACCTCCTCGGAGACCTTCTCGTTTCTGAGGCTGATAGATTACCTGACGTTCCGGGCGATCGCCGCCGCCCTCACCGCCTTCCTGCTGACAACGCTCCTGGGACGCCGGATCATAGAGGCGCTCTACCGGGGGGGGATGCGGGACGTGATCCGGGATTACGGCGGACTCTCCAACGAGGGGAAGGGGGGGACGCCGACGATGGGGGGATTGATCATCCTGCTCTCCGTCCTGGCGGGGGTCACCCTCTGGTGCGACCTCTTCAACCCCTTCATCCCTCTTCTGCTGACGGCCTTCCTCTGGTTCGGGGGCATCGGCGCTGCGGACGACTATCTCAAATGCCGGCATCAGGACAGCGACCGGGGGCTGTCTCAGCGGACCAAGTCCCTGGCGCAGGGGGGGTTCGGCCTCCTGCTGGGGGTCGTCTGCCTCTATGCCCCCTTCTCCCCCATCCCGAACCCCCTGGCCTCCCAGCTCTATCTCCCGATGTTTAAAACGCCGGTGATGGACCTGTCCTGGGCCTACGTCCCGTTCATCGCCCTGACGGTCTACGCCATCGCCAACTCCGTCAACTTCGCCGACGGCCTCGACGGGCTGGCCATCGTCCCCGTGGCGTTCGTGGCCGTGGTCTACGGGGTGTTCGCCTACGTCATCGGAAACACCATTTACTCCAGACACCTCCTGTTTTTCTACCTGCACGGAAGCGGAGAGGTGGCCATCGTCTGCTCGGCGATCTTCGGGGCCGGCGTCGGGTTCCTGTGGTACAACGCCTACCCTGCGGAGACCTTCATGGGGGACACCGGCTCGCAGGCCCTGGGCGGCGTGCTGGGGACCATTGCCGTCCTGCTCAAATCCGAGGTGCTGTTTTTGATCGTGGGAGGGGTCTTCGTGGCCCAGGCCTTCTCCGTCCTCATCCAGGAGAAGATCGGCATCAACTGGATCGGCCGGCGCCTCTTCTACCGGGCCCCCCTCCACTACACCTTCCTCTACCGGGGAATCGGCGAGACCAAAGTCGTCGTCCGGTTCTGGATCGCCTCCGGCCTCCTGGCCCTCATCGGCCTGGCGACCCTCAAGATCAGGTAAGGCAGGTTCCAGGTTTAAAAGTTCAAGGTTCAAAATCCTGAACGCTGAAGTTCAAAATTTTGAACCTTTTAACCTTGAACCTTTTAACCTTAATTTTATGCCCCTCCGCCGCTTCGCCATCCTGTTCTGCGGCCTGATGCTATCCTCTCAGGCGTTCGCCCAGAACGCCAGCATCAGGGACTATACCGTGCCCGTGAGCACGGTCCAGAACCTCCGGGCGGATTTCAACTTCAACTACTCGGCCTCAGGCTCGGACCTGACGGGCCGGAACGGCCGACTCGGCTTCACCTACACCCGGTTCAAGGACGCCCTCTCATTCGCCTATTCCATCGACGCCATCGGCTCCGGGGCGCTGAGTCGCGACGCAGGCGCGGCCAGGGATACGACGCAGTTCGCCACGAACCTCGCCACCCGCGTGAAAAAGTATATCCTCTGGGGCACGGCGATCTTCGCCTTCGGAGACGTCGGCTTCGACTACGACAAGACGTTTGACCGGCCCTCCACGGCCGTCACCGTGGGGCTGGGCGACGGGCGCTTCATCGACGCCACCTCCCTGGCCAGGGCCGTGCGCGTGGAGGAGTTTCTGCTCAAGGAGAAGGCCATCTCCGACCATTTGCCAAAGGACCACCTGATCGAACTCGGCCACATCATCGAAAAAGAGCGCGAATACAAGGAGCGCTACGGCTCCACCTACCGCAAGTGGTGGTTCGCGGCGATGGAGAAGCTCATCCGGGAGTCGGGCGTGGCCCCCCACGGGATCGGGGCCGGCGGGATATTGCGGATCAGAGAGGTCCTCTTCCAGGAGCGCGTCAACAGCCGGTTCTACGGGTCGGAATTCAGCTTCGGCGTCAACTTTCAGACCACGGCCCCCTATCGCGGGGTCCCCCGCCGTGACCCCGCCGCCGCCGCAGGGTTTCGGCACGCCATCCCCCTGGGCTGGCGGACTCAGTTCAACCAGCGCCTGGAGGTCAACAGCCCGTTTACAGGTCAGTTCGGAAAACTCTACAGCGCCCGTCTCGTCAGCGACTTTGTCTACGAGGTGAGCAACCGCATCGATTTCACAATTCGGGACATCCTGAGGGCCGAGCGGAGCCAGGGACGGAGGCGTCAGGTGGGCAATTCCTTTGGCGCACTCTTCAGCTTCTTTGTCGAGAACAAAACGAGTTTCGTCATCGGGGTCCAGGTCGACAAGGTCCAGAGAGAGCCCTGGACCCGGAGTTTCACGACCAGCCTCAACCACCGGTTGCTGTGACCGCCGCGGGCGAAGGACGATGAGGATCAGGAGGCCGACCATTGACGAGATCCGCCGGACGAGCCGAAGGGCGCTCCTCAGCGGTCTGTTCCTCTGTCTCATCTGCGGTCGGGCCTCAGCCCAGGGGGACCAGGACATCGACAAGATCGTGGCAGCGGCGAACCAGTACCAGGAGCGGGCGCGCAAGCTGGTGCAGAACCTGAAGGTCGTCCAGCTGGTCGTCCAGGAGTCCTCCAAGGAGGAGCGCAAGGAGCAGGCGGTGGTCGTCTATCGCCCCCCCTCGGACGTCAAGCGAGAGGTGCAGTGGTCCAACGTCGGCCACCCGATCAACAAGTTTCCCCTGAAACACCTGATCGGGTTCCCCTTGCAGAAAACGGACTACGAGATCTCGCTCGTGGGGACCGAGACCGTGCGGGGGCACGCCGCCTACAAGCTCCAGCTCAAGCCGATGCCCGGCGACGAGCGGCGCATCGCCGGATTCCTGTGGGTCTCGGCCTCGGACTACGGCCCCGTGAAGGTGGAGGGGGACATGACGAACCCCCCCTTTCCGATCAAATCGCTGAAGATGGCCTGGGATTACGAGCCCGGCCCGTCCGGCCTCTGGGTGCTCAAACGGGACTCCACGGACGCGGTGGCCAAGATCGTCTTCAAGACCATCAAGGGCCAGAGCGTGGCCACCTACGACCACTATGAGATGAACGTCGAGCTGGCCGACGGCGGCCCCTGATTGTCGGGCGGGCACTGAAATTGCTTCTTTTTGCCGCAGAGGGGAAAAGTCGGGAAACTTGAGGTTCTCCCTGCGTCACTTGCGATGAAAACCTTTTTTGCAACCGTTCTCCCGGCGTCTCGACGCCCGGACCGGTCTCCCCTCCCTGCAACCGGCCCGGATCGCGCGGGATGCGACGTTAGAAAGGAGTCCGTCTGTGACGGAAAGGAGTCCGTTTGTAATGGGTCGGATGGCGATGAAAGGCTGGGGCGCAGCGTGGATAGGGGTCACGCTCTGCGCCGCCCTCCTGTTCGCCTCCGCGCACGAGGCCGACGCAAAGGCCAGGAAGTCCCGCAGAGGCAGGTCACAGGTGAAGAAGGCGGCCCTGTCGTCCTCCGGCGCGCTGAGCGCCATTTCAGCCGTGGCCGTCGATGTCCAGACCGGTGACATCCTCTACGGGAAGAACCCCGAACGGATACAGCCCATAGCCAGCATCACGAAATTGATGTCCGCCCTGGTCTTTCTGGACGCCCATCCGGATCTCAGCCGCACGATTCAAGTCTCGTCCGAGAGCCTGATGCTCCCCGGCCGGAAGCGATTCCGGGCCGGCGAACAGGTCATGGCCTACGACCTCCTCTGCGCCGCCCTGATCGCGTCGGACAACGTGGCCGCAAAGATGTTGGCGCTCTCCACGGGGCCCGAGCAGGCTTTTGTGGAAAACATGAACCTCAAGGCCAAGGCCCTGGGGCTCTCAGGGACCCACTTCGCTGACCCGACCGGCCTGAACCCCGACAACGTCTCGACGGCGATGGACTGCGCCCGCCTGGTCAGCATCGCGGCCCGGGACGAGAGGATCTCGCAGATCATGCGGACGCAGGACTACGTGTTCAGGTCCGACCAGAGGCTTCACCGGGTTCACACGACGAACCGTCTGCTGAAGACAGACCTGGACATCGTGGGGGGAAAGACCGGATTCATACGGCAGTCGGGCTACTGTCTGGCGACCTTCGTGAGGGGGGAAAATCAGCGGGAGGTGGCTGCCGCGGTGCTGGGGGCGCGGTCCAACAGCAAACGGTTCGCGGACATGCAACGGCTGCTGGACAAGGCGCTGGGGAAGGAATAAGAAAGGAGTAGAACGGTGAACGATGAACGATGAACGATGAACGAAAAGCAAAGAGTTTTTACGGCTTTCGTTCTGCGTTCATCGTTCTGACTTCATCGTTTTTTTATACGTAAACATCCTGCGTCTCGCCCCGGAGGACGGCGACCTGCCCCGCCTCTTCGAGCTGGCGCACGGTCTGCACCACCCGGAGCTGCACCTCCTCCACATCGCTCAGGCGCACCGGCCCCAGGAACTCCATCTCCTCCTTGATCATCTGGCCCACCCGCTCCGACACATTGGAGAAGATGCGGTCCTGAATCTCCGGCCCGGCCCCCTTCAGGGCCACGGCCAGGTCCTTCGTGTCCACCTCGCGCAGGACGAGCTGGATCTCCCGGTCCGTCAGCCGGACGATGTCGTCGAACGTGAACATCATGTTCCGGATGTTCTCGGCGATCTCCGGGTCCTGCCCGTCTAACTTCTCCAGGATGGCGCGCTCTGTGGAGCGCCCCGTCAGGTTCAGGATCTCCGCCACCCTCTTCGGCCCGCCGATCTCTGCGACCTGGCCGCTGAGGACCGTCTGAAGCTCCTCCGCCAGGCTCTCCTCGATCTGCTTGAGCACCTGCGGGGAGATGTTGTCCAGGGTGGCGATGCGATAGGTCACGTCCGCCTGGAGCTTTTCGGGGAGCATCGCCACGACCCCGGCGGCCTGGCCGGGGTCGAGTTGCGACAGGATCAGGGCGATGGTCTGCGGGTGCTCCTTGCTGATGAACGGCGCGATCTGGTTGGAAGGCACGTTCCGCAGGAGATAGAACCCGCTGGAGGTGGCGCTGCCGATGCGGTCCAGGACGGACTGAGTGCGCCTCGGCCCGATCGCCTTCTCCAGCGCCCCCCGCGCAAACTCAATCCCCCCTCTAACGGTGTAGTTCCCGGCCATCAGGAGTTGCTCGAACTCCTGGAGGACCTCGTCCTCCTGCTCGGTGGTCACGGTCTTCAACTCGGCGATGGACTGCGTGATCTCCTCGATCTCGTAGTCGTTCAAGTACTTCAGAATCTGAGCGGCGGCCTCCTGGCCGAGGGCGATCATCAGGATGGCCACCCTCTGGCGAGGGGTCAGGTCGAACCTGCCGGGCATATCGGTCTCCTTCGATGACGTTTTGACCGATAACCCAAGCAAAGCCTATGCCTTGTGAAAAGCGGGCGAAAACAGAGCAGGGGCGATCCCGGCTCGCCCCTGTTTGAGATAAAACTGCCCTCCATGACGGAACTTTCTGCCGGTCACCGGCCCCGGGCCAGGACCTCCCGCAGCCGGTGCGCCGACCCGGCGATCGTGTCCCTCAGGTAGCGCAGGGGGTTCCCCTCCTGGCGCTTGGGCGGCCCCTCGGACCCCGGCTCCACGAAGAGGGTCGCGAAGACCGGCCCCTCGCCGGAGAGGACCTCCGGAAGCCCCCGCTTCAACGCCTCCAGCTCCCGAAACTCGTAGACCCTCCCGAACCCGGCCCCCCGCGCCATCTCCGCAAAGTTGAACCGTCCGCCCCCCGGCACGGGCTGGTTGCCCGTCACCTCGTAGGTGCGGTTCTCCACCACGAAGAGAATGAGATTTCGGACGCCTGAGTCCACGACCGTCACCAGCGTCCCCAGGCTCATCAACATGCTCCCGTCCCCGTTCAGGACCACGACCTTCAGGTCGGGCCGGGCCAGCGCCACGCCGAGGCCGAAGTCCGCCGCGTGCCCCATCCCGCTGTCCACGGAGGCAAAGTCCCGCTCGTGGTCGGACAGGGACGCCCACGGCCCGGCCACCCCCATGGTGGTGATCACCACCTCGTCCGTCCGGCGGGCCGCGATGGCCCTCAGACACTCCTCTTTCTTCATCATCACGTGCACTCCCCCAAGATCAACACAGCCACCGGCCTCGGCCCCTCCTCCGCCTCCCGGAACGCCTCTGAGATCACGGGCGCGTCTGCGTCAGAGGCGAGCGTATGGTAGGGCATTCCCCACGCCTTCAGCGTCGGCTCCAGGAACGACGCCGCCGTGTCCACGCGGGATGGGCCGGGGGCCAGGCTCGCATAACCCCGGTAGCCGATCAGCGACACCAGAGGCACGGCCATGTTGTGGGCCGTGCCCCGGAACCCGTCCCCGGACTCCAGAAACCCGGTGTTCTGAATCAGGACGAAGGGGCGCGCCCCCCCCACGTACAGGCCCGACGCCACGGCGTAGGCCTCCCCCTCCCGGCAGACGGAGACGATGCGCAACGCCGGGTCTTCCCGGAGGAGTTCGTAGAGCGCGCGGGAGCCGTTGTCAGGCAGGCCCACCGCGTGGGTGACGTTCCACTTCTTGAGTTCATTCAGGATGAGACGCGCAGACGGCAAGGATAACCCTCCTACTCAAACAGCGCAAACGTGACGACCGTGTCCAGGTATTGCAGGTCGAGGGGCTTGGTGACATAGTCCGACGCCCCGCTGGCCAGCGCCTCCTCCGCGATGTCCTTGTCGTCCACGGCCGTGATCATGATGACCTTGATCGACGCGTCGAGGGCCTTCACCTGCCGCAGGGCCTCCACGCCGTGGACGCGGGGCATCATGATATCCATCAGGATGAGATCGGGCCTGTCGGCCCTGACCTTTTTCAAACCCTCCTCCGCGTCGAGGGCCGTGAGGACCCGGTGACCCTTCGTCTCGAAGAAGTGCGCCAGCAGGTCGAGCATGTCCGCATTGTCGTCGACGACCATAATCGTAGCCATGATAGCCTTTCGCCGGGCGCCCCCGGAGGAGAGCGGAGACCTCTAACACCAGTTCTTCTTGTCCACCACGTTCAGCAGGGGCTTCTTCGCCGCAAACCGCTGGATGTTCTCCACCACCACCCCGATCCGGCGATCCACGACGTAAGGCCCGGCCCCCGCCATGTGAGGGGTGATGACGACATTGTCCATCCGCCAGAGGGGATGTTCCTTCGGCAGCGGCTCCACCTCGAACACGTCCAGCCCCGCGCCCGCGATCAGCCCCTCCCGCAGCGCCGAGGTCAGGGCGTCTAACTTCACGATCTTCCCCCTGCCGATGTTGATCAGGATCGCCGACCGCTTCATGGCGGCGAACGCCGCGCCGTCGAACAGCCCGACCGTCGTCGGCGTCTGCGGGGCGCAGATGACCACGAAGTCGGACTGGCCCAGGAACGCCCGAAAGTCCTCCATGCCGTAGACCTTCTGCACGTTCTCCGCCCTCCCCTTCGGGTTCGGGTCCATCGCCACGACCTTCATCCCGAACGCCACGGCCCGCCTGGCCACCTCCGCGCCGATGCCCCCCAGCCCCACGATGCCCAGAGTCTGGTCCGCCAGGTGGATGACCGGGTGATCATCCCCCCCCCTGCCCCAGTGGGCCTGTCCCTGGTTGCGGATATGACGGTGCATGTCCCGCGCAAAGCAGAGGACGAACGCGAACACGTGGTTCGCGATGTGGTCGCTGAAGATGCCCCGGACGTTCGTCAGCGTGCACGGGTGCTCCACCAGCTCCGGGAAGACGTAGTTCTCCAGGCCGATGCTGGGGGCCTGCACCCACTTGAGCTGCCTCGCCGCCCTCAGGAGCCTCGGCGTGACCCGCCCGTACAGGGCGTCCGCGTCTGCGATCAGGTCCTCCGCCTCCTCCTCCGACCCCGCCCGCCTCACCTCCACCTTTGGCGACGCCTCCCCCAGCTTCAGCGCCCACTGATCGTGGATATCGGGAAAGATAA
>CAYRZX010000038.1:24697-28843 GCA_964428665.1 uncultured Gemmatimonas sp. | reverse complement strand
ACTACAAAATATAGCCCCCCATCTTTAGGTCAAGTTATTTGATTCTCATTCCTTACTGAATTTGGACGCTTCGCGCTACTCGTCGGTCAACCCTTGAGTGCGCTTGCTTTGCCAGCAAGTTCGCCTGAGGCGCACAATAGAGGATGAGGATGGTCCGTGGGATTTGCAATGACCAGACCCCTGGCGACAAGGCGAGCGTGTATGTCCTTGCATATGACATCGACGAGCGCTGCCTGCCGGTCCAGTTCATGACAGACCGACAACTCTGATAATCTGGCTTCCAGGTCGGCAACGTTGGGCAGCTTGCGAAACTCAGCCGCCAGCCATTTCCAATAGGGCGTGAAATCCTCCTCAAGTAGCATACACACCTTCATGGTCGCCTGTATGAAACTGCCCAGGCAGATCGAGATGGCGATAGGGTCTTTCCGGTGTGTAAGCCTTTCGAGGAAGTTGTACTGTCCAAAGTGCCACACGTTGAAGCTCTCATCTGCAAGGCGCCTGAGCCAGGCTGCGTGCGGATAATACCAGAACTCCTTGCGGCGAGCCGTGAACTCGCCGAGAGGATCGTGGAACACCGGCGCGTGCCGCAGCATGTACAGATGGAACTCCGCTTTTTTGACCCAGCCTCTGGGTGTTTTGGGTGGATGAGTGCGCCTGATGAACCTGTAAAACCATTGATCTATGGAGTTGACCGGGAGAGAAGCAGGGCACTTGTATCCCAGCCATTCTTTGGGGATATCCTTGCTGAGGGCCTTACGCAGCCTCTGTCCGAACCGGCGCATGTCCTCCCCTGTAAGGACAAGCCCAAAACCGGGTCCCCACCCGTGATCACGGGAGAGTTCATCATCATTGCCGAGGCTTTGTGAGGCCCCGCAAATGAAGGCTGCGACACGTTCTGAAATCTGCTGGAATTCCGACCGCAGATATGGTAGTCCCCACCCATCAAAGAAGCTACGAGCCAGCTCAAGGCCATTCATCGGGGAACTGCTCTCGCCTGACATATCGTATCAACTCCTTTCAACCCGATCCATCCGAACCTTTGACGCTCATCTGCCAGGTGGTCCAGTTGCCCTCAATGAGGGAGACGGAGCCTGTCCCCGAAAACACAAGAAGGCGCGTCGCCACCTTGTCGATGAAGAAGCGGTCGTGGCTCACGACGATCACCGCGCCGGGAAAACCCGCCAAGGCGCGCTCCATCACCTGGGTGCTGGTAATGTCCAGGTGGTTTGTGGGCTCGTCCAGGACGACCGCGGGCGATCCTGAGAGCAGACACTTCGCCAGGGCTACCCTGGCCTTCTCCCCCCCGGAGAGGGTCCCTATCTTCTGGGTCAGGTCCATCTCCGGGAGGCGCATCAGCCCCAGGAATGCGTGCACCTTCCTTCGGGCGGCCAGAAAGGCTATGCCCACGACGTTCACGGCGTGAGTGACGGTATCGTTGAGGTCCAGTTCCGACAGGGTCTCGTTGTAGTTTGCGAAGGGATCGCCGATAAGCCACTTCACCTGCCCGGCGTCAGGACTGACCTTTCCGGTGATCGTGCGCAGGAAGGTCGTCTTGCCGCAGCCATTCGGGCCTACCACGGCGATCCTGTCCCCCTTGTGGATCTCAAGGGACAGGTCCTCAAAAAGGTTTTGGCCGCCGTAGGCCTTTGTGATGCCCTTCACCTCGCAGAGGCGGTCCGGGACAAGCAGATCGCGGTAGAGGTCCGTGATAATCCGATCCACCTCCGGAGGCTCCGTCCTCTTCTTGATGTTGGCGAGCTTGCGTCTCAGAGTCTTGCCGGGGTCCGCCCTCAGTTCGCGTCTCTCCTCTATGGACTCCGATTCGAGCACGAGGAGTTCCTCCTCGTACCGGAACTCCCTGATCAACACCTTCGACCTCACGCGCTTCTTCCGGATGTACTCCGTGAAGCCGCCCTCGTACTCGTGAAACCTGTGGTTCTCGATCTCGACGACACGGTCAACCACGTTATCCAGAAAATCCCGGTCGTGGGAGACCACTACCACCGCCCCGGAGACCCCCCGCAACCACTGCTCCAGCCAGGCGACGCCTTCGAGGTCCAGGAAGTTCGTCGGCTCGTCCAGCAAGAGCAGGTCGGGTTCCTCCAGGAGTATCTTGGCGAGGGCGGCCCTGTTCCGCCATCCGCCTGAGAGCTGGCCGACCGGCCTGTCGGCGTACTCAGAACTGAACCCGAGCCTGGACAGGACCGTCTCGATCCTGTTCCTGAAAGACCATCCCTGCAAATGGTCCATGCGGTCCGTCAGCGCCTGGTATCTCGCCAGAAGCCCCTCTGTCTCCCTGGCGTCCGTCGCTTCGCTCAGTCGGGCCTCGACGCCGCGCAAAGTCTTTTCCAATTCCACGATCTCCGCTGACATTTTCTCCAGAATCACCCGGATGCTCTCCGAGGTTCCGAGCTCAGAGAATTGAGAGAAGTAGCCTGTCCGGATGTCCTTCTCGACAATGACCTCCCCCTCGGTCGGGTCCATACGACCGAGGATAAGGTTCAGTACGGTGGTCTTCCCGGTCCCGTTCTTCCCCACCAGTCCCACCCGGTCCCTGTTTTCGACCCGGAAGTATGCCTCTCTGAACACCATTTTCCCTTCAAACCTCTTGGAAACATTGCGAAGCGTCACAAGGCTCATCTGTTTAAACCTCCTTCCCGGTTTGGATCAGGTCGCGGGACCTTCCCAAAATGAAAAAGACCGGCCACAAAAATACACAAGAGATCGAGCCATCCTCGACGTCTTCCGTATCTTTGTGGCCGGTCCTTATTAGCGCCGGCCAAATTTTATCGCCCGTATTATAGCACGAACGGGTGTTTTTGTCAAGAAAATTGTCAAAAAAGTTGCTGTACTTCTGATTCGTAGATCCGCAGGACAGCGAGGGGTTGCTTCTAAACTCCCTCTTGCTTTCTCAAGCCGGGCGCATTAGATTCATCGCACAGGAGAAATAGGCAGAACGACCGTCACCCGGCGCATCATACACAAAAAACTATATTAATACTATTTAATATTAATTAATATATATAAAACTCCCAACTCCAAAAACAGATATTACCCGTGTCAAAACAACCTGTTCCATCCGTCTCCACCTATCCGGCCCTGCGTGAGGAGGTCCTCCGAACCCTCCTGGAGGGGAAGGAGCGCGCCCGGCAGGCCGTCGAACACGAGAAGGTGCAGACCTACTGGGAGGTCGGGCGCGTCCTGCGCACTCACCTCCTGGCGCACCGGGAGCGGGCGAACTACAGGGAGCAGGTCCTGACGCGGCTGGCGCAAGATGTGGGGATGAGCCAGCGGCTGCTCTACCAGATGTTGGAACTCTACCGGGCCTTCCCAATTTTGCACGCGCGTGCAAAATTGACCTGGACCCACTACCGCACGCTCCTGAGCGTCCAGCCGAGGGCCGGGCGGGAGTTCTATGAGCAGGAGGCGTCCGGGGCGGGCTGGAGCGTGCGGGAGCTGGAGGCGCAGATCAGGGCGGGGGCGTTTGAGAAAGGGGTGGTCTCAGCCGCAGAGGAGACACCCCCCCGGCCCGAGACCGGTCCCCCCCTCCTGCCCAAGCGGGGCTGGCTCTACACCTACCGCGTGGTCGAGTCCCCTGCCGTGGACGGAGAGACCTGTCTCGACCTCGGCTTTGACCTGTACTATGCTCCAGAGACCGACGGGACGGACAGCCCCGCCTCCGGCAAAATCGTCGAGTCCCTGCGGGAGAAAAAGGCCCCGGGACGTTACCGGTTCCGGGTCAGCCGGGCGGGACAGGAGCGGCTCTACACCTACCGGGCCGTAGTGGAGGAGGTTATAGACGGGGACACGCTCCGGACGCGCGTGGACTGCGGGTTCCGGGCCTGGACGCGGCAGAAGCTGCGCCTGCGCGGGATCGACGCGCCCGAAACCTCCACTCTCGCCGGCCAGCGGACGCGGGACTTCGTCGCGCAGGCCCTGTCGGAAGTCCCTTTCGTGATCCTGACCACCACAAAGCCGGACAAGTACGACCGCTACCTCTCGGACCTGTTCTACCTCCCCGGCGAGGCTGACCCCCAGGGCGTTCTGGACAAAGGGACCTTTCTCAACCAGCAGCTCCTCGACAGGGGATTGGCGGTCCGTTTTGCCGGGTGATCAGACCCCTCTTATCCCCCCGTCCCCCTTCTC
>CAYRZX010000038.1:2359-24597 GCA_964428665.1 uncultured Gemmatimonas sp. | reverse complement strand
CCTAAAGGGAGAGAGAAGGGGGAGAGTTGTCACCCTTCCCCCGAACCTCACAGATAAGGCGAACCATCATGCCCACCGTCCACGCAGAACCCCTCCAAAAATTCAGCATCGAGGTCTTCTTGGCCGCCGGCGTCCCCGAAGACGAGGCCCGCACCGTCTCCGACTGCCTGGTGGAGGCGAACCTGACCGGCCACGACTCGCACGGCGTCCTGCGCATCCCCTCCTACGTGGGCGGCATCCGCCGGGGCGGCCTGGTCCCCGGCGCGCGGATCGGGGTCTACCACGAGACCCCCACCACCGCCAAGCTGGACGGAAAACGCGGCTTCGGGCAGGTCGTCATGTGCAGGGGGATGCAGACCGCCATCGCAAAGTCCGCGGCCGGACCCATCGGCCTGGCCACCGTGGCCAACTGCGGGCACACCGGGCAGCTCGGCTACTACGCGCTGATGGCGGCCCGGCAGGGGCGGATCGGCGTCGTCCTGCTGGGCGGGCGGCGCGGCAAGGTGGCCCCCCACGGCGGCATCGACGGCCGGATGTACGTGAACGCCCTGTCCATCGCCGCGCCGGGGGAGGCGCCGGTGGCGCTGGACATGTCCATCAGCGCCACGGGATTCGGCAAGCTCCTGGTCCAGCGCGCCAAGAACGAGCCCTGCCCGGAGGGGTGGCTGATCGACGGGCAAGGCCGGCCCGCCACGGACCCCTTCCAGGACGTCTCCGGCGGAAAAGGGGCGATCCTGCCGCTGGGGGGGGCGCTCTCCGGGCACAAAGGCTCCGGGCTGGCGTTCATGGTCAGCCTGCTGTGCGGGCTTGCCGAGCGCGGGGACGACCCCCGGTCGGGCGACGTGGGGCACCTCCTGATGGCCATCGACGTGGCCTCCTTCCTGCCCCTGCCCGCCTTTCAGGCCCAGGTGGAGGACTTCATCCGCCACGTCAAGGCCAGCCGGCCCGCCCACGGCCTCTCCGAGGTGCTCATCCCCGGCGAGCGGGCCTCGCGGACGCGCCGGCAGAGGCTTGAGAAAGGCATCCCCCTCGAAGAGACGACCTGCCAGGAACTGAACGCGCTGGCAGATGAACTCGGCGTGACGCGATTGGGCGGACCACAGACCACAGGACCACAGGACCACTGACCCGGGGTCTTGTGGTCCGTAGTCCTGTGGTCCAAATGTTTTGCCTCCACTTGACATCCGCGCCCTAATCTGCTATCTTGCAACGAATCCCTCACGGCGATAAATCCCGGGCTACAAATCAGGAAGCGCGACATGCCCAGACTCACCCTCGACTACCTCGAACATCACGTGCAGGAGGAGATCTTCCGGCGCGGTCGGGGATACTACCGGCGGGGCGCGGTGCTCTCGTGCGAGGAGACCGGGGCCGGCATTGAGGGGCGCGTCCAGGGCAGCGCCAGGAGACCCTACAGGGTCCAGATCACTTTCGAGAACGGAGACATCTCCCCCGACTGCAACTGCCCCTACGACTGGGACCTCTGGTGCAAACACGCCGTGGCCCTGGCGCTGAAGTATCTGGATCAGAAGGCCTCTCCCCTGAACAAAAACCTCCTGAACAGGGCCCAGAACATCGTCCCCTTTCCCCTTCCCGACCCTGAGGCCAGGGCATTCGGGAAGGCCGTCGGCGCCAGGCGGGTCTCCCCCGATCCCCAACCCCCGATCCCCGACGCCCCTCCCCCCCTCGACCTCCTCTCCCTGGTGCGCAGCGAAAAGCCCCCTGCGGAGCGCCCCCCCCAGGAGCAACAGGGCTACCGCTACGCCCTGGAGCCGGACCCGGAGGGCCTGCGCGTCTACGTCCTCAGCTCAGCGCCGGGCCGGCCCCGGCCCCTCAAGAACCTCCAGTCGCTCATCGACTGGTACAGCCCTTACTACACCTACGGCTACGGCTACCGAATCCAGCGCCAGACGGACGACCGCAATGACATGATCCTCCGCTACCTGCTCCAGCACGTCACCCGGGAGTACGAGTGGCAGAGGGGCCGTCGGGAGTGGCACTTCGTCAAATACGAGAAGGTCGGCCCCCTGCTGCACCTCCTGAGCTGGTCCGACGCCGTCCTCGACTGGGCGGCCAGAACCCCGATCCGGTTCCCCGACGAGACCCTCCGCCTCGTCCTGAGCGTGGACCGGAAAGACGCGGAGACCCTCCTGGTCCACCCCATCTGGCGGAGCCCCTCCGGCGAGCGCCCCCTCGAAGCCGTCTTCATTTACCCCAGCTACCCCGGCGCGCCCTCCTGGGCGTGGACCGGAGACGCCTTCTACCGGGTCGGGCGGGACGCCGCCCGCCTGGCCGTCCGCCTCGCGGGCCGGCAGGAGATCGAGGTCTCCGGCGACGACGTCCCCCTCCTCACCCTCCGGCTCGCCCAGAGCCCTCCCCCCGGTGTGGAGGTCGCCCTCTCGGAGGCCGTGAAGACCGCCGCCCGTCGCCTCGCGCCCCGCCCCGTCCTCACGCTGGACGCCCGACGCCTGAGGGTGGCCGCGACCCTCTCCTTCGACTACGAGGGCCGTCGCGTCGGCCAGGAGACCTCCCACCCCTACCTCGGCCCCCCGGCCCGGGAGGGGGAGTTCGCCGTCTGGGTGGAGCGCCACGAGGAGGCGGAGCGGGCCGCCGTCGAGCGCCTGAAGGCCTGCAGGTTTGCGCAGGCAGCGGAGGAATGGCGCATCGAGGGGGACGCGGCCCTCGACTTCGTCGCCCTTCACCTCCCGGACCTGGCCCAGACGTGGGACCTCTACGGCGTCGAGAAGCTGAAAAGGCTCCAGCCGCGCGCCCTCAGTTTCAGCGTCTCCGTGGGGTTCGGGAAGGGGATCGACTGGTTCGACGTGGAGGTGGAGTGCAGGGCCGGGGAGGAGACCTTCGACGTCTCCACCCTGGCCCGGCTGCTGGCCTCCGGGAAGAAATACATCCGGCTCAACGACGGCGCTTACGCCGCCATCCCGAAGGAGCGGGTGGAGCAGGTCTGGAAGGCCGTGGCCGACCTGGACGCGGAGCCCTCGGAGGACAACCGGTTCCGCCTGCCCGCGTTCCACGCCCCCGCCCTGCTGGACGCCCTCGACGAGACCGCGCAACGGATAGACAATTCGTTGCAGGTGCAGGACCCCTTCCGGGGTTTCGTGGAGAAACTCCGGTCGTTTTCAGGCATCGATGCCGTCGGCCTCCCCGCCCACCTCCAGGCGATCCTCCGCCCCTACCAGGTGGCCGGGTTCCAGTGGCTCCACTTTCTGAAGGACTACCGGCTCGGAGGCATCCTGGCCGACGACATGGGCCTCGGCAAGACCCTCCAGGCCCTCACGCTCATTCAAAAATCGAAGGAGACGGACGGCCCCGCGCCCTCCCTCGTGGTCGCGCCCGCCTCCGTGGTCTTCAACTGGCAGGCGGAGGCCGCCCGCTTCACGCCGGGCCTGACCGTCCTCCCCCTGGTCGGCCTGGACCGCCACGACCGGTTCGACCGGATCGAGGGCAGTGACGTCGTCGTCACCAACTACGCCCTCCTCCGGCGGGACATCGACCGCCTGAAGGACGTCCCGTTCCGCCACGCCATCCTGGACGAGGCGCAGAACATCAAGAACCCGGAGTCGGTCACCGCCAGGGCCAGCCGCCAGCTCGACGCGCAGCACCGGCTCGTCCTCACCGGCACCCCCATCGAGAACCGCCTGTCGGAGCTCTGGTCCATCTTCCACTTCCTGATGCCCGGCTTCCTGCGCCCCTACGCCCGCTTCCAGACGGAGTACGAGAAGCCCATCCAGGTGCGCCAGGACAGGGAGTGCGAGGCCCGGCTCCGCCGGCGCATCCACCCCTTCATCCTGCGACGCCTGAAGCAGGACGTCGAAAAGGACCTGCCCGAGAAGACCGAGACCACGACCTACTGCGATTTGCTCCCGGAGCAGCGGACGCTCTACCGGGAGGTCCTGCAGACCGTCCGCCAGGAGGTGCTCGACAGGATCGAGCGCCAGGGCATTCAGCGGAGCCACATCTCCATCCTGTCGGCCCTCCTGCGCCTCCGGCAGGTCTGCTGCCACCCCAAACTCCTCGGCCTCCCCGTCCCCGAGAAACGCCTCGCCTCGGCCAAGTTCGACGCCCTGAAGGACCTCGTGCAGGAGATCGTCAGCGAAGGGCACCGCATCCTGCTGTTCAGCCAGTTCGTCAGCATGCTCAGGATCGTCCGGGAGTGGCTGGACAGGGAGGGGATCGTCTACGAATACCTGGACGGGCGGACCCGCGACCGGCAGGCCCGCGTGACCCGGTTCAACGAGGACGAAAAGGTCCCCCTCTTCCTGATCAGCCTGAAGGCGGGCGGCACGGGCCTCAACCTCACCGGCGCGGACTACGTCATCCACTACGACCCCTGGTGGAACCCGGCGGTGGAGGACCAGGCCACGGACCGGGCCTACCGCATCGGACAGACCAGAAACGTCTTCGTCTACCGCCTCATCACGCGGGGGACCGTGGAGGAGAAGATCATCGAGCTGCAGAAGCGGAAGCGGGACCTGGCCGAGGGCGTCCTGGGCGTCGACAAGGCGTTGAGCAAGGCCCTGACGAAAGAGGACATCGAAGACCTGTTCAGGTTGGAAGGGTAGCCATGCTTATCGTACTGGTTATCATCTACCTCCTGATCCCCGGCGCGGCCCGCGCGCAGACGGCGTCCCCCGACTTCAACGGCGACGGTCGGGTCGACTTCGACGACTTCTTCCTGTTTGCCGGGGCCTTCGGGTCCTCCACGGCCAGATTCGACCTCAGCGGCAACGGAAAAGTGGACTTCGACGACTTCTTCCTGTTCGCGCAGCGCTTCGGCGCTCCGCCTGACGCGCCTGCCCTGGACACCTTCCGCGAGCTCCAGACCAGGGTCTTCAACCGGAACTGCCTGAGCGGCTCCTGCCACACCTCCGGGCGGAGGGCCGGCGACCTCGTCCTGGAGGAGGGCCTCTCCTACGAGAGCCTCGTCGGCGTCAGGCCCGACAACCCTGCCGCTGCCGGCCTGTTGCGCGTGGACCCCGGCCACCCGGAGCGGAGCTTCCTCCTGACCAAGCTCACCGGCCCCGGCCCCGGCCAGGGGGACCTCATGCCCCGGGGCGCCTCCGGCCTTCGCGGAATCGAGATCGACGCCATCCGGGCCTGGGTCCAGGCGGGCGCCCCTCGCGCCGGCCTCGTCCCCGACGCCCCCCGTCTGGAGAACCTCCCGACGGACCTCGCCGTGCGCTTCACCCCGCCCGCGCCGCCGGAGCGCGGCATCCAGCTCCGCCTCGGCCCCTTCGGCGTCCCGCCGGGCAGGGAGCGGGAGGTCTTCTCCGTCGTGAGGCCGGCCCTCGACCGCGACCTCCTTGTCAACAAAATCGAGATCATCATGCCCGAGGGCAGCCACCACTTCATCCTCTACCTCTGGACCGGCAGGACCCCTCCGCCGGAGCCGGGCATCCGGGACTTAGACCCGCGCAGCCCGACGGGCATCGTGGACATCTTCAACAGACAGTTCGTCACCGGCTCGCAGACCTCCGCGATGGCCTACGCCTTCCCCGACGGCGTCGGCCTCCGCATCCCCCGGAGCGCCGTGTTCGACCTCAACTCCCACTTCATCAACCTGCGCGGCCGGGAGACCCTGATGGGGGAGGTCTACGTCAACCTCCACGAGGCCCCAGCCGGGGCCGCCCTCCAGGCCGCCGAGCCCCTGTTCGACAGCAACTTCGCGATCCACGTCCCGCCCGGCCAGACGACGGCCATCTCGCAGACCTGGACCGCGAGGCAGGCGATCCAGGTGATCTCCCTCTCCTCCCACATGCACCGGCACGGCGAGCGGTTCACCATCCAGACCCTCAGAGACGGCAAACAGATCTACGAGAGCGCGGACTGGGACGACCCTGACGTCCTGAACTTCAACCCGCCGCTCACCCTCCAGGCCGGCGACGGCCTCCGCTACACCTGCACGCACAGCAACCAGGATCGGGACGCGCCCCTCCGCTTCGGGTTTACATCGGAGGATGAGATGTGCATTATGTTCGGCTATTATTACCGATAGCTCCAAACAGGGCTGTCACAAATATACCGGAGGTCCCCATGCTCACTTCCGCACAGCGTGAACACTTCGATACGCACGGCTACCTCATCATAGAAGACGCCCTGGCGCCCATCGGCCTGGACCGGGTGCGCGCGGCCTACGAGCGCGTCCAGGCCCTCACCGAGCCTGCCTGGCGGCAGTCCGTCCTGGACGGCAACTTCCGGGGGGGCTACGGCAACGGCCCCGACGCCCACACCATGTCCAACCCCTACACCCACGAGCCCGTCTTCCTCGACCTGGCCAACAACCCCGGAGTCATCCCCCTCCTCGAGGAGATCGTCGGCCCCGAACTCCAGGTGATGGAGATCGTCTGCCACTGCCACCACTCCGGCACCAAGGCCCACACCGGCTGGCACCGGGACTGGCCCCCCTGGACCCATCCCCAGTACATCCTGAAGGCAAAGGTCTTCTACTTCCTGGACGACCAGGACGAGGACATGGGCTGCTTCACCCTCGTCCCCGGCACCCACCGGTTCCCCGACGGTCCCCCGAAGGAGCAGTATACAGGCCCGACCCTGGAGGCCATGCCCGGCCTGAAAAAGATCGCCCCCCGCGCCGGCAGCGCCATTCTCTGGAACGTCCTCTGCTGGCACACCGGCCTGGCCAACACCAGCCGGAGGGACCGCCGGATCGTCATCTACGGCTACATGCCCTTCTGGGTCAAGAAGTGGGTGAGCGAGCCCCCGCCCCGGCTCATCGTCGACTGGGCGGACACCCCGCAGAAGCGCCAGATCATGGGCATCCACTGCGTGCACGGCAGGGCCGGGTGGGACCGGAAGGACATCCCCTACCTCCCCGAGCACGAGCCCATCGCGAAGGCGAAAAAACTGTAAGGATGAAAGGAAAGGGACCTGCATTGGCACGCATTCTTGTGATCGAAGATGAGGAGGACGTGCGAAAGATCTACAGGGGCATGCTGGAGAACGCGGGTCACGAGGTCTTCGAGGCCTCCGACGGCAAGGAGGGCCTGCGCCTCTTCCGCCAGACGCAGCCCGACCTGATCATCACCGACATCCTGATGCCCCACAAGGACGGCGTGGAGACCATCCGGGAGCTCCGGCGCGACTTCCCGGACGTCAGGATCATCGCCGTCACCGGGGCCAGGGGCAGCTTCAACCGCCTGCCTGCGGCCAGGTACCTGGGCGCTCAGCACGTCCTGTCAAAACCCTTCACCATGCGGGAACTCCACCTCGCGGTGACGGAGGCGCTGGGGAGCGCCGCGCAGGACGCGACGCCGGAGAGCGCTGCAAAGAACGCCCTGACGGAGACGTACCTCGCGTTCTACCGGGAGAACGGCTACGTCGTCGTCCCGGACGCCCTGTCCGCCCAGGAGGTCCACGCCGTCAACGAGGCGATCGACCGGGACCTCGCCGAGAACAGGCCCCTCTGGAAGGACCACGGGAACGGCCGCCTCCAGTCGGTCCACGCCCTGCTCGCCCAGCCGGCCCTCGACATCACCGCGCGCCCTTCGAGGCTGCTGCCGCTGATGGAGGCCATCCTGGGGAAGGACATCTGCCTGGAGGAGCACTCCGCGATGATCCGCGCCCCCAACCCGGACGGGCCTCCGGAGTGCCGCTGGCACCGGGACGCCGGCCATCTCCCGGACCCTCCCTGCTACACCCGCTACCTCTCCGTCGTGTTCTACCTCACCGACGTGGACGACGCGACGCACACCTTCAGCGTCCTGCCCGGCTCGGCGCAGTCCCCGGAGCTGCCCCCCCTCAGCGCCTGCGACCTCTCCGCCGCCAGGCACCTCGTGGGACCCGCCGGCGCGGCCATCCTGTTCAACGCGGCGACGCTCCACGCCGGAAACGTCCGGCGGACCCCCTCGGAGCGCCGCACCATCCACATCTACTGCGGCCGCTCGACCGACGCCGGCCTGAGCAACCACACCATTTTTCCCCGCCGCCTGTGGCGGGGCAAGGACGAGGACACCCGGAGGTACTACAGCCGCCCCAACCTGATCACCCGGCTCCTCCTCGAAAAATTCTGACGCGCGGAAACAGAAAGGGCTGACCGATGAGTTCAGTCAGCCCTTTTCCGCCTTTCGCCTTTCGCCTTTCGCGTTTCGTCTTCCTACGCCAGCCCGAACGACTTCCTGTCGTCCAGCTCCGTCAGGTCCCACAGCGTCTTGAGGTCCGTCCGGCCCGGCGCCCACTTCGCCAGGCGCTCCTGGAACATGGCGATCCGCTCCGGTGTCGAAGGCGGGGCGAGCCGCGACTGATTGTATGCCTCCACCTCCTGCGGCGTCCGCTTGAGCCGGGACCGCAGCCACGCCGACAGCGAGGCGTCGTCCGGGCAGGACTTGAGCGCCCCCAGGAACTCATCCGCCGTCAGCCCCAGGAACTCCAGCGTCGCCTTGTCCATCCCCGAATCCTTCCCGTACTTGTATTCGCCGATCTTGCCCGTTAGCTGCGCGCGCCCCTTGTCCGCCATCCTCGCCACGGCCACGCAGCCGAGGACTGCGGTGGACTTCGGGCTTCGCGGCGGTCCCTTGGTCAGGTCCATATATAACCTCCTCAAATAAAGAAAACGATGAAGTCAGAACGATGGGCAAAGACAACGATGAAGTCAGAATGATGAACGCTGAAGTAAAAGCGTAAACCTGTTTTGCTTTTCGTTCATCGTTCCGCGTTCCGCGTTCCGCGTTGCCTTTCATCGTTCCGCGTTCTGCGTTCAATATCCCATGTCCTCAACCAGCGTCTCGTCCACCGCCTGCACGAAGGCGTCCACCTCGGCCTCCCCCATCGGCGTGGAGAGACACCCCATCCCGCTGGCGAACGGCAGGATGCCCCGGTGGAGCAGGCCGAAGAAGAGCTGTTGCGACATCCGGCGGTCGCCGTGGGCCGTGTCCCGCAGCGTCCTGAGCCGCCGGTCCGTCGTGTGGACCTTGAACATCGACCCCACGCCCGTCACCTGCGCCTTCACCTCCCTCCGTCGGAACACCTGCCCCAGCCCGGCCCGCAGGCGCTCCCCCAGCCGCTCGAACCGCTCGAACGCCTCCGGCGTCAGCGCCTCCATCGCCGCCGCCCCCGCGGCAGCCGCCAGCGCCGCCCCGTTGAACGTCCCCGTGTGCGGGATGGCAGGTGGCCCGCCCGACGGGTCGAGCAGCGCCATGAGGTCCCTCCGTCCCCCGAACGCGGCCAGCGGCAGCCCCCCCCCGATGATCTTCCCCATCGTCGTCAGGTCGGGCGTCACCCCGTAGCGCCCCTGCGCCCCCCGGTAGGAGACCCGCAGGCACATCACCTCGTCGAAGATCAGGACGATCCCCAGCCGCGCCGTGGCCTCCCGCAGCATCCTGAGAAACGCGGGCTCTGGCGGCAGGCACCCCCGCGACCCCGGCACCGGCTCCAGGATGACCGCGGCCAGGTCCCCCCCGTGCCGTTCGAGGATCTCCCCGGCCCTGGCGATGTCGTTGAACGGAAAGATCACCGTGTCCTCGTAGCCGATCATCCCCCGCGACTCCGGCTGCGCCTCGAAGCGGTCCTCCGGCCCTGCCGGGTCCCCTGCGGAGAAGCTCACGTGGACCGAGTCGTGCGCCCCGTGGAACCCCCCCTCGCACTTGGCGATCTTCCTCCGCCCGGTGAACGCCCTCGCCGCGCGCAGGGCGTACATCACCGCCTCCGTCCCCGAGCTCGTGAACCTCACCTGCTCCACCGACGGGACGCGCTCGCACAGGACCTCGGCCAGGCGGACCTCCGCCTCCGACGGCGCGCCGAAGGAGACCCCCCGCTCCGCCTGTCGCCGGACCGCCTCGACAATCGCGGGATGCCCGTGCCCGTGAACCTGCGACGTGGCGTTCCCGTTGAAGTCGATCCGCCCCCTCCCGTCCGCGTCCCAGACGCGGCACCCCTCCCCCCGCTCCATGTAGAGCGGGTAGGGCGCGTAAAAGACGCTCGTCCGCGTCGTGCCCCCCGGCAGGACGGACCGGGCGCGCTCGTGCAGGGCGCGGGACCGGGGGGAATGAGCCTGGTAGCGTTCGATGAAGTCTTCCACTACGCCCTCTTCTCTCGCGCCGCGTATCGGTAGCGGTCAGGGGTGCTCCCCTCGATGCGCTTGAAGACCTTGAAAAAATAGTCCCTGTTCCGGAAGCCGACCTTCTGGGCGACGACATAGGCCGGACACTTCGTCTGCTTGAGGAGCCGTTTGGCCTCCTTGATCCGGTCGGCGTTCAGACACTTGGTGAACGACACACCCAGCTGTTCCTTGAAAATCCGACAGACATGCCCCGGACTGATGCGGAACCGCGCGCTGATGTCCTTCAAACGGATGTTTCGGGTGCAGTTCTGAGCGATGTAGCGCCTCATCTGGGCGACGCGGCTCGCATCCGTCCGCCTCCTGACCGCCATCAGCCACTCCTTTCTGGCCCCCCCGCGACTCATTTTCTCCTACCAGACGACCCGCTCCTTCATCCCCGTCTCCGCCGAGCGATAGGCCGCGTCGATGATCGCCAGCCCCTTCAGCCCCTCCATCCCGTCCGCCAGAGGCGCCACGACCCGGCCCGCCTCCACGGAGTCCAGGAAGCACCGGACCTGCTCGTGCACGGCCACCCTGTCGGAGGTGGGCCTCTCCGTCGCCTTGCGGTCCTTCCCGGCCACGGTGATCGGCCCGGACGTCCGGAAGCGGACCGTGGCCTCCGTGCCCATGATCTCGTAGTAGTGGTTGCCGAGATAGTGGACCAGGTTCTGTCCGATCAGGCCGAGCGCCCCGCCCTCAAACGTGAACGCCATCCACGCCACGTCCTCGTAGTCGATCCCCTCCACCATCAGGTGGGCCATCTCCGCCCGCACGTGCGTGATCTCCCCGGCGACCCAGCGCAACACGTCGATCTCGTGGCAGTTCAGCGTCCGGACCAGCCCGCCCAGCGTGCGCCTCTCCCTCCCCCACGACAGGGCCAGAAAGGCGCTCGCCGTGCCCATCCGGAGCACGTAAAAGTTGACCACCCGGCCCAGCTCCCCGCTCCGGGCCATCCGATGGACCTCCGCGATGGGCGGGGCAAACCGGAGGACGTGCCCCACGGCCAGGATCGCCCTCCCCCGCGACGCCGCGTCGATCATGCGCCGGGCGTCCTCCACCGACAGCGCCAGCGGCTTCTCGCACAGCGTATGAATCCCCCGCGCGGCCACCTTCGGGGTCACGTCGATGTGCGTGTGGTTCGGCGTCACCACGCTCACCGCCTGAAGCCCCGGCCTGTCTAACAGGGCGTCGATATCCGTCGTGTAAAACGGAACATTATAATCCGTCGCAGCCTTGCGGGCGGCCTCCTCCGACTGGTCCGCCACCCCCACGATCCGGGCGCGAGGGTCCGCCCTGTAGCCGTTCAGGTGGCTGCGCCCCATCCCCCCGCATCCGATCACCGCCACGTTAATAGACATGTCCAATCCCTCAGTTGAGCGCGCTGACCAGGCCCGCAAGCGTCTTCTTCAGGTTTTTCCGGTGGACGATCAGGTCGATCGTCCCGTGATTCAGGCAGAACTCCGCCGTCTGGAAATCCTCCGGGAACTTGTGGCCCCCCAGGGCCTCCATGGCGGGCCGGCCTGAAAACATGACCCGCGCCCCCGGCTCCGCCAGGTTGACGTCCCCCAGCATCGCGAAGCTGGCCGTCACCCCCCCGCCCGTCGGGTCGGTCAGCACGGACAGATAGGGCACCCCCGCGTCGTGCAGCCGCCGGAGCATCGCCGAGACCTTCGCCATCTGCATCAGCGACAGGATGCCCTCGTGCATCCGCGCCCCCCCGCCCGACCCCGACACCAGAATGAGCGGACACCCCGTCTCCAGAGACCGGGCGATCAGCCGCTTGACCTTCTCCCCCACCACCGACCCCATGCTCCCCATCAAAAACCGCCTGTCCGTGACCCCGATGACCACCTCTAACCCCTCCATCCTGCCCGTCCCGCCCACCAGGGCCGAGCGCATCCCCGTGCCCTTCTGGTCCCGCGCCAGCTTCTCCCGGTATTCCGGGAAGCGGAGCGGGTCGAGCGAGGTCATCCCCTCGTCCATCTCCTCGAACGTCCCCGAGTCGATCACCAGGTCCAGCCGGCGGCGCCCCCCCATCGGGAAGTGGCAGTCGCACTCCGGGCAGACCTCCAGGTTCCGCTCGACCTGCGGCCTGTAGAGCGGCTGCTGACAGGAAGGGCACTGCATCCAGAGGTCCTGCTCCAGGTTCCGGACCAGCCTGGTCCGGATGCCCTTCTTCATCTTGTCGAACCAGTTCATGAGATTCTCAAGCTGTCAGCGTTCAGCTATCAGCTATCAGCTAAACCAGATGACTTTTGTCTTTCGCTGATGGCTGACGGCTGACGGCTGATCGCTTCCCTACTCCGCCCTCACCGGACTCCGCAGCACCCCGATCCCCTCCACCTCCGCCTCCAGCACGTCCCCCGGCTTCAGGAACGTCCCGGACGCGTGCCCCACGCCCGCCGGCGTCCCCGTCGAGATCAGGTCCCCCGGCTCCAGCGTCACGAGCGTGGACGCCCAGGCCACCAGCTCCGCGATCGAGAAGATCATCTGCCCCGTGTTCCCGTCCTGCCGCGTCTGCCCGTTCAGCCTCAGCGTGATCCGGAGCCGCTGCGGGTCGGGGACCTCGTCCTTCAGCGCCACGCACGGCCCCATCGGCGCAAAGGTGTCGAACCACTTCCCGTTCAGCCAGTCGAACCACCTGTCCCCCTCCCGCTCCTTCCGCTTCGTGTCGAACTTGAGCGACCGCTCCGACACGTCGTTCATCACCGTGTAGCCCGCCACGTAGTCCAGCCCGCTCGCCCCCGACACGAACCGCGCCCGTCGCCCGATCACCGCCGCGATCTCGCACTCCCAGTCGATCTTGTTGGCGTTGCGGGGAAGCACGATGGCCTCCTCCGGCCCGATCACCGTCGTGGAGGGCGGCTTCATGAACACGCGGGGCGTGGTCACCGCCTTCTCGGGGGCCTCCCCGCCCCCCTCCCGGATGTGGTCCGCGTAGTTCCCGGCCAGGCAGAGGACCTTGCGCGGGTTCGGGACGGGGGCCTTCAACCTCACGTCCCTCAGGCCGTGAACCCCCTCCCCCGAACGCAGGGCGTAGGCCACGGCCCCGCGCGCCGCCTCGACCGCCACCGGGCCCGCCTCGAAGAAGTGGAGCGCCGACCCGAACAGCGGCGACAGGTCCACGACCCGATCCCCCTCCAGCGCGCCGAATCTCTGCGAGCCGTGATGCTCAAATGTGACGACTTTCATGTCATCTCTCCTCGATTAGCCGCATCTATCCGTTGCACCTCTTCCCGCCTCCCCGTCTCCGCCGACCGGTAGACCGCCTCCACGACCTCCAGGGCGCGCAGGCCGTCAACGCCGGTGACCCCCGGCTGCCGTCCCTCCCGCACGGCCTCGAACACGTCGTTCAGGTACGCCGCGCCCGCCGCGCCCCCGTAGCCCGCCACCTTCAGGGCCGTCAGCCGGATGCGTTGCGCCGGCCGGTCCCGGTGCCCCGGGGCCTCGCTGCACAGCATCAGCTCGTTCTCCTCCGACGCCGAAGCCGCCTCGCTCCAGTTCGGGCTCCAGACCAGGACCCCCTTCGTCCCCCGGATGCCGATGTAGAGGTCCCGCCCCGCCGGGTAGGACGCGGGCACCCCGTAGCTGATGTCGAGCGTCGCCACGGCCCCCCCCTCGAACGTCAGGATCGCGAACGAGTTGTCCTCGATCTCCAGCCCGTGCCCCCTGTGGCTGACCTCCCCCGCCGCCGACCTCACCTCGTCCCTCAGAAACCAGCGGAACAGGTCGATCCAGTGGACCCCCAGGTTGTGCATCGGGCCCCCCCCGCTCTTCGCCCTCTCCAGCATCCAGGGGGAGTTTCCGGCCACATAGCGCTGCGGAGGCCCGGCCGCGCACCGCCCCTCCAGCGCCACGACCTCCCCCAGGGCCCCGGCGTCGATCAGCCGCTTCATCTCCCGCGCCACGGCGTTGTAGCGCCAGACGTAGGGCATGGAGAGGACGACCCCGTTCTTCGCCGCCGCCCGGATCATCCAGCGGACGCTCTCCGCGTCCGCCGCCCCCGGCTTCTCCACCACCACGTGCTTCCCGGCCTCCGCCGCCCGGATGCCCGCCCGCCGGCAGTCCGCGTGGGGCAAAAAGATCAGGACCGCGTCCACGTCGTCCCGCCGCGCCAGGTCCTCCCAGCGGGCGTGCGCCTCGATGCCCGCCTCCCCGCAGAACCTCGACCGCAGGGCCTCGTCCCCGTCCGCCGCGGCCACGAGCCGGACGCCCGGCGTCTCCCGGAACAGCGGCAGGTAGGAGGGAGGGTGCAGATGTTGCAGGCCGATGATACCCACTCTGATCTCAGACATAGCAATAGGTCTCTACACAGAGAATGTGAGAAAGAAGAATCCAGAATCCAGAATCCAGGAGCCAGAAGAAGGGTCTTTTGCCTTTATTCTGGATTCTGAATTCTGAATTCTGAATTCTGCTTTTACGCCTCGATCTCCAGGACCGACAGCGTGTCCCGGTGAATGATCTCCTCGATCACGTCCTTCGGCACCTTCGGCAGCGGCGTGTCGATCACGTGCCGGTTCACCCGGTGGAGGTTGTCGATGGACTCCTGCGGCGTCGTCACCGGATAGTCCGACCCGAACAGCAGCTTGTGCGTCACGCCGTATTCCACGCACAGGAGCATGGAGTTGTAGAACTGCCAGGACCGGTAATACAGCGCCGACAGGTCCGCGAAGACGTTGGGCTGCTTGCGGACCAGGACGATGGCCTCCCGCTCCCACGGATGGCCGAGGTGCGCCAGCACGATCTTCAGGTCCGGGAACCTCAGCGCCACGTCCTCCATCAGCACCGGGTCGGCGTACTTCAGCGGCGCGTTGCGGGGGAACGTGGTCGCCTGGTGCACGATCAGCGGGATGCGGAGCTGGCAGGCCTTCTCGTAGACCGCCATCGCCCGCTCGTCGCACGGGTGGAAGTTCTGGTAGATGGACGACAGCTTCAGCGCCTTCATGCCCAGGTCCTGCGCTGCCCGTTCGAGTTCCTCCACTGCCCCCTCCTCCGTCGGGTCCACCGAGGCCACGCCGATCAGCTTCTCCGGGTGCTGCTTCACGTAGTTCGCCACGTAGTCGTTCGGGACCACGGCCCCCGTGTGCCTGAACTTGACCGCGAACACGAACGCCCTGTCCACCGGCCCCATGGCCTTCCAGTGATCCGCCAGGTCGATGTTCATGTTCACCGGCGTCTTCCGCATCAGGTTGGCCTCCTGCACGAACGTCTCGCTCAGGTGGCCGGGGTAGGTCCAGACGTGGGTGTGGCAGTCGATGATCATAATTCAGAAACCTGTTTTTCTTCCTTCACGTACGGCTCGCGCAGCCTCACCGGCGCCCCGCGGTGCCGCACCCGCAGGTTGACCATCTCCACGAACACCGAGAAGGCCATCGCGAAATAGATGTAGCCCTTGGGGATGTGCCGGTCGAACCCCTCCGCGATCAGCGACACCCCGATCAGCAGCAGAAAACTCAGCGCCAGGACCTTTACCGTGGGGTGCTGGTTGACGAAGCTGCCGATCGCCCCTGCCGACACCATCATGATCCCCACGGCGATCACCACCGCCGCGATCATGACCCCCACCTCCTCCACCATCCCCACCGCCGTGATCACCGAGTCGAGCGAAAACACCACGTCCAGCATCAAAATCTGCGCGATCACCCCGGCGAACGACGGCGGGACGCGGGCGCTGGCGTGCCCCTCCTCCCCCTCCAACTTCTCGTGAATCTCAAACGTGCTCTTCCCCAGCAGGAAGAGCCCCCCGACGATCAGGATCAAATCCCGCCCGGAGATCTCCTGTCTCAGGACGGTAAACAGCGGCGCGGTCAGGCGGATGATCCAGGCCAGCGAAAACAGCAGCCCGATGCGCATGAACATGGCCAGCGCCAGCCCCAGCCGCCGCACCCTGCCCTGCTGGTGTTCGGGGAGCCTGTCCACCAGGATCGAGATGAAGATGACGTTGTCGACCCCGAGGACGACCTCCAGGACCGTCAGCGTGACCAGCGCGACCCAGATTTCAGGGTTGGTGATCCAGTCCATAGCCTCACCGCCGCAGCGGCAGCTCCACCTCCCGGCCCGTCCTGGAGGACTCGTAGATCGCCAGGATCAGCTCCACGCCCTTGCGGGCGCTCTCCCCGGTGATGAACGGGTTCCGGTCCTCCCGGACCGCCCGGACCAGGTCCTGCACGTGATGCGCGTGCCCCCGCCCGGAGATCGCCTTCGGGTCCGTCACCGCGCCGGGGCCGGACGCCTTGACCTCCTCCACCGGCTGGTCCTCGGCCCGGTCGTCCTCCCCATTCGCCACTGCCCACCGCTGGATGCCCCTGTCCGTCAGGACGATCGTGCCCAGCTTGCCGTGGACCTCGGTCCGCGTCGTCTCGCCGGGGTTGCACGAGGTCGTCCCCTCGATCACCCCGTAGGCCCCGTTTCGGTAGGTCAGCAGGGCCACCGCAGTGTCCTCCACCTCGATCTTCCGGACCATCGCCTTCGCCCTGGCGTAGACGCTGGCCACGTCCCCCACGATCCAGAGCAGCAGGTCGATGCCGTGCACCCCCTGGTTCATCAGCGCCCCGCCCCCGTCCAGCGCCCACGTCCCCCGCCACCCGGCGCTGTTGTAATAGGCCTGAGAGCGGTAGTACTTGAGGTACGCGTCCCCCAGCGTGATCTGCCCCAGGTCGCCCCGCTGCACCGCCTCCCGCACCCGCTGCGAGTCGGGGCTGGTCCGCCGCTGGAAGACGCACGCCAGCTTCACCTTCCGGTCCCGGCACGTCTGAATCATCCGGTCGATCTTCGGGAGCGTGATCTCCAGCGGCTTCTCGCACAGGACGTGCTTCCCCGCCTCCGCCGCGGCCACCGCCACCTCCCCGTGCAGGCCCGACGGCGTGCAGACGGAGATCGCGTCGATGTCGTCCCGCCTCATCATCTCCTGATAGTCCCGGTAGAACGCCACGCCGGGGCCGCACTCCTCCGCAAACTTCCTCCCCTTCTCCTCCTCCACGTCGCTCACGGCGACGACCTCCGCCTCCCCCGCGTTGGCCCGGATGCCGTCCCTGTGGAAGGGCGCAATCACCCCGCACCCCACGATGCCGAATCTCAGCTTGCCGTCTTTCATGGCGCAAAAACCTCCCAAAACATCCCTCTGTAAGCATTCAGCTTTCAGCGTTCAGCTATCAGCAAAACCGCGTATGCCTTTGTCTTTTGCTGACCGCTGATTGCTGACGGCTGACCGCTTGATTTTCTTCCCCACAAGCGACACATAGTACCACAAAAAGAAAAGATTGTCAACTAAAAATTATCGCACTTTTTTCGCACGTTTTTCACTCTTCACTCTTCACTTTTCACTCTTCACCTTTGCGCTCTCCTCTCCCCCCGCGCGGCCAGCAGGATGCCCGCCATCACGACCGGGCCGCCCGCCCACGCGGACGGCGCGACAGGCTCCGAGAGGAGGAGGTAGGCGATCAACGAGCCCAGCACAGGCTCGCCCAGCAGCGACACGGAGACGAAGGAGGGGGAGATGCGGCGGAGCGCCCAGTTGAACGTGGCGTGGCCCAGAATCTGGGGAAAAAGAGCGAGGAGAAACGCGAAGAGATAGGTCCGGCCGGGATAGCCCGCGAGCGGGACGCCCGTCATCCGGCACCCTGCGATCAGCAGCAGGGCGGCGGCCACGTCCGCCCCGGCCACGTAGGGCAGGGCGGACATGCGCTGCCGGAGACGCCGCCCGATCAGGAGATGAGCGGCGATGGCCACGGCCCCGCCTACGGCCAGCAGGTCCCCGAACAGGGAATCCCCCCCTGAACTCCGGTCCCCCGTCGCGATGACCCACGCCCCTGCGACGGAGGCCGCCACGCCGAGGGCCGTCCAGGCGGACGGGCGCTCCCCCAGAAACAGCCACGAGGCGATGCAGACGTAGATCGGCGTCGTCGTCACCAGCAGGAGAGAGCTGGCCACCGACGTGTATCTCAGAGAGCTGATCCAGAGGGCAAAGTGGAGGGATAGAAAAAGACCGGAGAGCCCGATGCGCAGGCCGTCGCGAAACGTCCAGGACCGGACTTCGCGCCACGACCCGGAGACGGCGAAGGGGAGCACCATCAGCGCGGCAAACGACAGACGCCAGGCGGCGACGGCGAGCGGAGGGGCGTCGCACAGGCGGATGAGCGTGGCCGCGAAGGACGACGCGCAGACGCCCCCGAAGAGCGCCAGGTAGGGAGACACCTTCACCGCTCCCCCCCTCTCTCCCTTTGGGGGAGAGGGGGACGGGGGGAGAGGGGTCTCACGTCTTCTTTTTCTTCAGCCCCTCCCACCAGGCCATCATCTCCTGAATCCGCTTCTCGTAGCCCCGGTCCGTCGGCCGGTAGTAGCGCCGCCCCCTCAGATTGTCGGGGAGATACTCCTGCGGGAGATACCCGTCCGGGTCGTCGTGGGCGTAGCGGTAGCCCGCGCCGTAGCCCAGGCCCTTCATCAGCCCCGTCGGCGCGTTGCGGATGTGGAGCGGGACCGGGAGGTTCGGGTGGTTCATCACGTCTCCCTGCGCCGCGCCGTAGGCCGCGTAGACCGCGTTGCTCTTGGGGGCCGTGGCCAGGTAGACCGCGGCCTGCGCCAGGGCCAGGTCCCCCTCCGGGCTTCCCAGAAAATGATAGGCCTCCACCGCCGCAAGCGAGATCGACAGGGCGCGCGGGTCCGCGTTGCCGATGTCCTCCGACGCGAACCGCACCATGCGCCTCGCGATGTAGAGCGGGTCCTCCCCGGCCGCGATCATCCGCGCCAGCCAGTAGAGCGCCCCGTCCGGGTCGCTCCCCCGCAGGCTCTTGTGGAGCGCGGAGATCAGGTTGTAGTGCTCCTCCCCCTCCCGGTCGTAGAGCAGCGCCTTCCGCCCGACCACGCTCTGAACCGTGTCCAGAGAGACCTCCACGCCCCCGTCCGGCCCCGGCCTCACCGCCGCGGCCGCCATCTCCAGGTGCGTCAGCGCCCTGCGGGCGTCCCCCTCCGCCGTGCGGACGAGATGGTCCAGGGCCTCCTCCCCGACCCTCACCCTCCCCCCGAAGCCCCGCTCCGGGTCCTCGACGGCCCGGCGCACCAGGGCCTTGAGCCCCTCCTCCGTCAGCGGCCTCAGCACGAAGACGCGCGAGCGGGACAGCAGCGCGGCGTTCACCTCAAAAGACGGGTTCTCCGTCGTCGCGCCGATCAGCACGATCGTCCCCTCCTCCACGTGCGGGAGAAAGGCGTCCTGCTGCGCCTTGTTGAACCGGTGGATCTCGTCCACGAACAGGATGGTCTGACGCCCGGACCGCCGCTCCTGCCTGGCCTGCGCGATGATCTCCCGGATCTCCTTGACCCCGGACACCACCGCGCTGAAGCTCACGAACCGCGCCCCGGTCGTCCGGGCGATCACCCGCGCCAGCGTCGTCTTGCCGCTCCCCGGAGGCCCCCACAGGATCATGGACGGGACCCGGTCCTCCTCGATCAGGGCGCGAAGCGCCCTCCCGCGGGCCAGCAACTCCTCCTGCCCCACGATCTCGTCGAGCGTCCGGGGCCGCATCCGGTCGGCCAGCGGCGACGGCCCTGCCGGTCTCCGATCCGCCGAAGGTGTGTTGAAAAGATCCATGGTGCTCATAAATAAAAAGAGAGAATGATCAGCCCTCACCCCGGTTCACTGCGTTCACCACCCCTCTCCCATTTATGGGAGAGGGGAAGCCGAGCGGAGCGAGGCGGGGTGAGGGCCTGAAATCAAAGCGTCTCCTTCGGATCATCTCCGCCGCCCCGGAGGATCCTCGTCCTCGCCCGGCGGCCTGGGCGGTTTAGGGGGTTCGACGTCGAAATTGAGACCCGCCGCCTCCCAGTTCAGGTTCCGCACGTCCACGTCTTTTTCAAAGAGATCGGACATCTTCCTCAACAGGTCGTCCTGAGGGGGCGCTGCCCTCCCCCGGGACGCCGGCCCTCGCGGACGCCCCGGCCCCCCCGACAGGAGTTCCAGCATCTCCTTCAGCACGGCCTGCTTCATCTCCGGCGTCACGGGGCCGAGGCGCTTCATGGCGCCTGCGATCCGCATCACGGCGTCCGTCCCCAGCCGCTTCAGGAGCGCCTCCGCCCGCTCCGGCCCGATGGCGACGAAGAAGACGGCCACCTTTTCGAGTTCTGTAAGGGGCATGGGATTTTCTTTGTCGAATGTCGAATGTCGAATGGTGTCATTCGTCATTCGCACTTCGCACTTCGTCTCTCTCCACCTGCCCGTCCCGCAGCCGGATGACCCGCCGGCTGTGCGCGGCGACCGTCTCCTCGTGGGTGACCAGGATGATCGTGTTGCCCAACTCGTGGAGGTGCGCCAGGATGCCCATGATCTCCTCCCCCGTCCTGGTGTCCAGGTTCCCGGTCGGCTCGTCCGCCAGGATGATGGACGGGCGGGTGACCAGGGCGCGGGCGATGGCCACCCGCTGCCGCTGCCCGCCTGAGAGTTCGTTGGGCCGGTGCCGCATCCGGTCCGACAGCCCCACCGCCGTCAGCGCCTCCTCCGCCCGCCTCCGCCGCTCCCGCGAGGAGACCCCGGCGTAGACCAGGGGCAGCTCCACGTTGTGCAGCGCCGTGGCGCGCGGGAGCAGGTTGAACGTCTGGAACACGAACCCGATCTTCCGGTTGCGGACCTCCGCCAGCGCGTCGTCCTTCATCCCGCTGACCGCGGTCCCGTCCAGCTCATACAGCCCGGAGGTCGGGCTGTCCAGGCAGCCCACGATGTTCATCAGCGTCGACTTCCCCGACCCGGAGGGGCCCATGATCGCCACGTATTCGTTCTGCCCGATCCCCACGCTCACCCCGCGCAGGGCGTGGACCTCCTCTGCCCCCATCTGATAGACCTTCTCGATGTCCTCAAGTCGGATGAGCATGGCAAAAGAGCAACGATGAAGTATGAACGCTGAACGCTGAAGTAAAAGCATAAACCGTTTTGGCTTTTCGTTCATCGTTCATCGTTCATCGTTTCGCGTTATTCGTACCTGAGCGCCTCCACCGGGTCCAGCCGCGCCGCCCGCACCGCCGGATAGACCCCGAAGAAGATGCCGATGACGGCGGAAAAGCCCAGGGCCAGGGCCACCGATTCGTAGGACACGGCGCTCGGAAAGGGGAACTCCGTGTACTGGGCGATGAACGTCGAGATGCCCACCCCCAGTGCGATGCCGAACGCGATCCCCACGACGCCCCCGAACACGCTCAGCACCACCGACTCCACGATGAACTGCGCCAGGATGTGCCTCCGCTTGGCCCCCACGGCCTTCCGGATGCCGATCTCCCGCGTCCGCTCCGTCACGGACACGAGCATGATGTTCATGATCCCGATCCCCCCCACGAGCAGGGAGATGCCCGCCACCCCCCCGGCCACCAGCTTCATGATCGTGATCACCCGCTCGATGTCCTCCAGCTGGCTCTCCGCGCTCCGGATGATGAACTCGCCCCCGTGCGCGTGGTTGCGCCGGATCACCCGCTGGATGGTCTGGACCGTCTCCCGCACGTGCTCCGGCCCGTCCACGTAGACGAACATCACGTCGTAATAGTCCCTCCCGGTCATCCGCTTCTGCATCGTCGTGATCGGCACGATGACCTGGTCCCCCCAGTCGTTCCCGAACGCCTGCTTCGACTCCATCACCCCCACCACGACGTAGCGCATGCCGTTGATCTTCACCTCCCGCCCGATCGCGTCGTCCCTGCCGAACAGGTCGTCCTTCACCTTCGCCCCCACCACGCAGACCTTCCGCCAGCTCTGGATGTCCCGGTAGGAGATGAACCGCCCCTGCGCCACGTCCCAGTCCATCGCCTCGTCGTAGCCCGGCGAGGTCCCCCGGAGCTGCCCGTCGGACGCCGCCTTCCGGAACCGGACCTGCGCCCCCCCTCCCACGAAAGGCAGGACGCTCTTGACGTTCGGGCACTCCGCCTGGATCGCCGCGATGTCCTGCTCCTTCAGCCGGTCCACCCAGGACCGGCGCACCCACCGCCCCCCCTTGCGCTCCCACTCGCGGGGCGGGGCCACCCAGATCAGGCTGCTCCCCCCCACCTTGTCGAACTCCGACACCACCGTCCGGCGCAGCCCCTCGCCGATGGACACGATCCCCACCACCGACCCCACCCCGATCAGGATGCCCAGGATGGTCAGCAGCGACCGCAGCTTGTTGGCCCGCAGCTGCGCCAGGCCGACGGCGATGGGTTCTCG
>CAYRZX010000038.1:0-2259 GCA_964428665.1 uncultured Gemmatimonas sp. | reverse complement strand
CCTTCTTCTCCGCCTTCTTCTCCCGCTCCTTCTTCTTCTGCTCATCCTCCAGTTTCTTCCGCATCCTCTCCGCGTCCGCCGCCACCTCGTCGTCGGCGTCGATCCCGGAGGTGACCTCCACCCGCGTGCCCGTCTCCAGGCCCACCGTCACCTCCTTCTGCGCGAAGCCGTCCCCCTCCTTCTTGTAGACAAAGAACCGCCCCCGCTTCCCCTTCACCTTCCCCTCCTCCTGCCCGAAGGTCTCCAGCGCCGCCTCCACCGGCAGGAACAGCGTCGAGTCCCGCGCCGAAAACACCACGTCGATGTCGCACGACATCCCCTGCCGCAGCCGGGGGTCCCGGTCCAGCACCTGGATCTCCGTCTCGAACGACACGATGGTGGTCCCCTGCCTCTGCCTCCCCACCGGCGCGACCCGCAACACCGACCCCTTGAACGTCGTGTCGGGGTAGGCATCCACCACGATGTTCACCGGCAGGCCCGCCCGCATCTTCCCCACGTCCACCTCGCTGATGTCCGACCTCACGATCAGCTCCGACGGGTCGCCGATCTGGAACATCTCCGTCCCCGCCAGCGTGGAGCTGATGCCGGAGACGACCATCTCCCCCACCTCCACCGCGCGGTGGGTCACGATGCCGGAGGCCGGGGACAGGATGCGGACGTTGTCCATCTTGCTGTCCACCTGGCCGTCGGCGTTGACCGCCCCCTCCTCGTGGGTGATGTTGGCCTTCGCCTCCAGGATCTCCAGCTCCATCCGGGACAGCCGGTAGGCGTTCTGGACCTGCATGAACCGCTGCTGCGCCTGCTCCACCTCCTGGGGCGAAACCAGGTTGCGCTCCAGCAGCTTCTTCTTGCGGGCCAGGTCGCGGGACACCTGCTCCAGGTCCACCTGCCCCTGCCGCACGGCGGACCGCTTGTTGTAGAGCTGCAGCGTCTGGTTGGGGTCCGGGGCGATCACCGCCAGCGCGTGCCCGGCACGCACGAAGTCCCCGGCCTCAGCGCCCAGCGAGACGACCTCCCCGGACACCGTGGATTTGACCGTGATGGTCCGGACGAGATGGATCGTCCCCACCTCCGTCAGCTTGTCCACCACCGCCCCCCGTTTGACCCTGACCGTCTCCGTCGTGTCCTTCTTCTTCTCCTGCTTCAGGTTGAGATAGACCGCGCCCCCGATGACGGCCAGCAGGACCACGCCGATGACGACCTTCTTCCACCGCCCCACCCTCTTCAGATTCATGGCTCAACCTTTTACATGCCAAACATGTTTCTTACGAACGCCCCTCCCCCCACGACCAGAACCAGCCAGAGCGGAAAAAGCACGGCCCCCACCTTCTTTGAAGCGACCCCGGACACGATACCCACGCCGATGGATATGACGACGAGGTACCAGATGGTAAAGATGTCGATCCCGGCGGCCAGACGGTAGGCCCACGTATGCTCCATGTCCGGCGAAAAAAACAGCGCTGGACCCATCGACACGTGGAGAGAGTCCTTCGTCGCCATCAGCGGCGTCACCACAAGCCCCTTGAGCGCCCCGATCAGTTCGCCGTAGGCCGCTGCCGTCATCACCTTAAGATAGGTCCCCGTCCCTCCGAACAGAAAGTTGGCGATGCCGAGGTAGATCAGAGAAAGGGCGGCCAGCACGGCGAGGGATGCAAGGGGCACCACAAGCATCGTCGAGATGCGAGCGACGGCCGCCCCCTTCGACATGGCCTTTTCGATGCTCTCGATTTGCGCCTCCTTCTGCTCCTTTGTCAGACTGGAATTCTGCTCGATCCGCTCCCGCTGCTTCTCCAGCCCCATGCGCATGGAGATGGGCGCAATCCACTGCGCGAGCGCCGTCGCGATCACGGCGGCGATAACCCAGGGAACCACCCACTCTGCCCGCGACGACGACGCCCGGACCGACGCGAAGGTCTCTCCCGGCGAGACGAACGTCCCGATGATGCGCCCGACCACCCCCGTGCGAGGCTGCCCCTGAGCCTGACCCTGATCCTCCATGTCAACCCTCCCTTTTCGGTCGTGAGCCTCCAGCACCCGGCGCTTCAGCAACTTCTCACTGACCCTGTAGACGCAGACCTCCTCCCCCTCCACGGCCACCACGGGGATGCGCTCCCCGTAGCGCTCGCACAGGACGGAATCAGATGCGATGTCCACCTCCTCCACCTCGAACGCCGCCTCCCGCCGGACCTTCTCGACCCGCTCCTTGGCGATGTCGCACAGATGACAGTCCGGCCTGGAGTAGATCGTGACCTTGACCAT
>CAYRZX010000037.1:0-28862 GCA_964428665.1 uncultured Gemmatimonas sp. | reverse complement strand
TGTGGCTAATAGAGCGCCAGGGAGTGCCCCTGTCCGGGGAACCAGATGCAGTCCACCACGAAAGAGACACCCACGCCCACAAAGTAGCCCATCATCAGCCCGTAAAAAAGCGGCGCGGCGCGGCGGTAGAGGAGGATGCCCCCTGTTCGGAGGATGGACAGCTTGGCGAACCACGCCACGAAGATGGACAACACGATCCGGTTGACAGGGTAGGCCGTCGCGGCGGCGAAGCCCAGAGGGTGGAGCGGCCACCAGGGCAACGCATACCGCAGCCCCATCGTCAGCGCCGTGACGCCCACGCCCAGCAGGGACCAGAAGACCTGCTCCCGTTTCAGGGCGAAAGGGTCTCGGATATGACCCGCGGCCGTGTCGAAGGTCGCCTGCACGTAGGGCCCGTAGATCCCGCCGTAGTTGAACGCCCCCGTCTCGTAGCTGGAGGCGACCTGGTAGTAGGCGCTGCCGAGCACCACCACCCCCATGGCCAGGGAGATGGCCAGCAGGAGACGCCGACGCTCGGCCCGAAAGCCCTCGAAGAGCCGCAGGGCGTTCCCCAGGTCGGCCATCAGGATCGTCTTGATGTCGTGGTGCCACGTCTCCGTCAGCGCAAAACCGGCCAGACCGGCGGGAGAGAGGCTCGTCAGGCCCACCAGATAATAGGTCACGAACTGCGCCTGAACGGTGCGGGTGCTGATCATCCCCCCCTCCACCGCCATGCGGGTGATGCCGAGCCAGATGAGGACCACCAGGAGCAGAAAGACGGCGGTCGCAAAGACCGATATGCCCGAGGCCACGCACCAGCCGCCGATGAAAAGCCCGCTGCCCATCAGCCCGAAGACAGCCGCCCGATAGGAGAGGATCTCCCCGCCCTCGTCCACCGAAGGGGTGTTCCAGAATGCCCTCTCGAAGACGTTCCGCAGGTGCCCCCGGGCGGTCCAGAGACCCCAGAGCACGATCACGCAGAGGGCGCCAAAACCCTGCCAGTTCTCAAAGCTCGACCCGTCCCAGTCGTGAGCCCCCACGTCGGCCCCGAGGCGGTTCAAAACCCCCATCTCCAGCGTGAGCAGCAGATGAAAAACGAGAATGCTGGACATCACGTCCAGATCGACAAAATAGGAGACCCCCACGATCACCGAATACAACCAGGTGTGAATGGGCGGGAAGTCCCGGCCGAAATAGAGCAGGCCGAAGTTCCCCGGCATCTGCGGAAAGAGGGGGACGAAGTAGCCCACCATGTTCCAGTAGATGGGAAAGGAGGCCAGGGCGAACCCGACCCAGAAGATCGGCCGGTTCATAAACCCGACCGGAAAGAACCCCTCCGGCTGCCGCTCCACCATCGCCATCGGCAGACTCATCAGAGGAAAGGAGAGGCGTTCGTGCTCCACCCACTGCTTCCGGAGGATGGAGACCGCGCAGAGGCTGAAGAACCCGGTCGCGCCGACCAGGCTGAGACGCCAGAAAAAGGGGACGACCCAGACGCCCCACGGGATCTCCCCCCCTGCCGGAAGGCCCTCGAAAAACCACCGCACGGCGGTCCGGTCGGCCACCACCGCCCAGGTCGGCAGGTAGGGATGGAGGTCCTCGGCCCACCGGTTTTCAGCGTTCGCAAAATAGTAAGGCGCGGCGATGTTGGCGATCAGATGCCCCATAAAGTAGCTGGGTAGGGCCGAGGCGATCAGCCCCATGCCGAAGATCACCAGCAGTTCGGGCCGGGTCAGGGCGGCCTGAGGCCGGAGCCTCTCCATCAGCTTGTTGAAGACCACGGCGATCAGGATGAAGCAGACCACCACCTCCCACGGAAAGTGATCCTGCGCCGTCTTGGTGGTATGGCCGATGTGCCGGGTGTAGTGGCCGGCCCAGGCCATAAACCCGGCGCAGAGGACGCCTATGGCAATCGCCCGGTACGTGACCGCATGCCGGGCCGGCGCCGCCTGTGCGCCGGGGATCGCCTCCTGCCCTTCTCGTGAAACGGATGGAATGGCCATATCGCTCACTCGACAACCGCCCCCCGACCCTTGACCGCTGACTCCTGTCTCAATCGCGCCATCCCCTCCTGCGCCGAGGGGTGCGCCGGGTCCAGCCGCAGCGCCTCCTCCCAGGCCCTGCGCGCCCGCTCCGGGTCCCCCAGACTCAGGCAGGCCCACCCCAGATTCGCCCAGGCGTTCACCTTCGTCGGGTCCCGCGCCAGCGCATCTCCATAGGTCCTGGCTGCCTCTAAATAGCGGCCCTGCCGAAAGTAGAGATTCCCCAGGTTGATGTATGAGACAGCCATGTCGGGGCTCTGTGCGATCGCCCGCCTGTAGGCGTCCATCGCCTCTTCCGGGCGGCCCAGCCGCCCGTAGGCCAGCCCCAGGTGGTAGTGCAGGGACGGATGATCCCCTCCGAGGCCGCGCGCCTCCTCCAGGCAGGCCGCCGCCGCCCCGTTCTCCCCCAGATAGAGGTAAGAGGTCCCCAGATTAAAAGGGTCCAGACTCAGGTCGTTCTGCCTCATCCAGTGCGCCAGGTCCAGCCGGTAGGCCCCCGTCAGCAGCGCCAGCGCCGCCAGCCCCGCCGCGAGCCTCCGGAGGTCCCGACCTCGCCCCCAGGCCATCAGCGCGCTCACGGCGTGACCTGCAAAGAGGGCCAGGACCGGCACGGCCGGCATCCGGTACCGGGACGAGACGTGAAAGAGCACCACCCCGGCCGCATAGCCCATCAGAAAAAGATACAGAAGGGCGTGCCGCCCGGCCTGCCGGGCCGCCAGGCACATCCCCACCAGCGCCAGCGGAAAGAGCGCCCAGAGCCCTCCCCAGGGCAGCCGCAGCAGAGGGGAGTAGCGGCGCTGATAGTAGAAATTGGTGTTGAGCGGGACCTCATACCCCGAAAAAAAGAGGCGGGCCTTTCGCAGCGTCACCCCCAGCGCCTCTCCGGGGTGATCCGCCACAAACGCCAGCCCCTTCCTGAACCAGTAGCCCGACACCTCCGAGGCCGTGAGCGCCCGGCCCAGCGCCGCCTCGGCCGCGCGCCTCGGTCCCTCCAGGTTGCCCTTCGGCCCCTCCGGCGTGACATGGGCCTCCACCCCCGACGGAGACGAGAACCAGCCCGGCGCCCCCGCGTGGTTGCCCATGTAGAAATTGATCCCCCCGTGCGCCGTCACCGCCCCCCACTCCCCGGCGGCCAGCCCGTTGCGCAGCATGCACAGCGCCAGGGGGACCAGAAGCCCGGCCAGCGCCAGCCCGGCGGCCCGGAGCGCAGCCCGGTCAGAGACGGACCGTCGCCGACCCTCCCACCAGACCCAGACTAAAATTAAGGGCGCTGCCGAAAGGACATTCGGCCTCAGCAGCGCCGCCAGGCCGAACGCCAGCCCGGCCAGCCCCCACCGCCATCCCCCCTCCCGGAAACGGAGAGTGGGAGAGTGGGAGAGTGGGAGAAGAAAAAAGCGAAAGGGAGAGCGAGAGAGTGGGAGAGTGGGAGAAGGTTCTTTCCCCCATTCGTTTTTTGTTTTTTCCCCCTTTCCCCCATTCGTTTTTTGTTTTTTCCTCCTTTCCCCCATTCCCCCTTTCTCCCCTTCGGGGAAGGGAGGAAAGGCGAGGTCCAGCAGCGTCAGCCCCGCCAGACAGAAAAAGACCGCCCAGGGGGTCCCCAGCAGCACCCCCTCCTCAAACACCTCCGGCCCGTAGCAGGCGAACAGCAGCCCTCCGGCCAGCCCTGCCCCCGCCCCGAAATGCCGGCGTCCCAGCCGGTAGACCAGCAGCGCGCTGCCGCATCCGACCAGCGCCTGCAGGACCTGAACGCCCCCCGGCGCGTGGCCGAACAGAAAATAAAACAGCCCCAGCAGATACGGATAGAGCGGCGGCAGCGCGAAGACCTCCGCCCCTCCAAGCCAGTCCCCCCCCGCAATCCGCAGGGCCCAGTCGTCGAAGACCCGCGCGTCCGAGACAGAGACCCTGGCGAACGGGCTCCCTTGCCAGAAGTCCCTCAGGTAAAGCGCCCGCAGCAGGAGCGCGCCCCCCGCCACGGCCCAGGGATAAAACCGCTCCCGCTTCACGAGACCCGCTTTCGGAGCCGAAATGGGAACAACGACCTCCTAATCCCCAACCTGAAATATCGTCTTTTTGGCCGCCTGCGCCCGACTGTTCAGGTCGGTCACAGTCACCCCTAGCTCATACCTCCCCCCCTTTGAGCCGCTCACATCGATCTCCAGATAGTTGAACTCCGTCGCAGCCTCCCCCACCTGCTCGTAGGAGATCGTCACCACCTTCTCCTGCAACGAATTGTCTATCCGTTGCTCGATGCCCAGCAGCCGGCCCACCGCCCGCAGCACCCGCACCGCCACAGGCCTCCCCTCCTGAGGGGAGATCCGGTAGTCCATCCGGTATCGGGTCCGGCCGGATGCGTCCGGCGTCAGGCCATAGACCTCATAGTAGATCATCACAGACTGTCCCGGCCGGTAGGTGGCCGACGGCATGGGAGTCACCCTCCATCCCCCCTTCTCCCGGACCGCCGGGTCCTCCACCACCTCTCCGGCCAGCTCGACGTCGCTCAGCATCAACGTGGGGCCAGCATAAGCCTCCACCTCCAGCTCCCGCGTATACGCCCCCTCCAGCCCCCCCTCCGGGTCCCGCACCTGCACGCCGAGCCGATACCGGCCCGGCGGCAGGTTCAGCGCCGCCTGATCGATCAGCAGCGTGCCCGCCTCTCGCTCCACCTTCGGCCCCACCGCATAGGGCATGGGCTCCACCTTCCGGAAAATGGGCGTCCAGAGGCTGTCGAACAGCGCAACCCCCCGCTCCAGCCGTCCCCTCGCCCGCTCGCTGTCGGGCAACTCCGCCAGCGGCACGCCGTAATAGACCTCCAGGCGACTCCTTCCCCCTTCCCCCCGGAAATCCGCCGCATCAAAATGGAAGTTCAGCGGCCTCGTAGAAGGCCGGTAAGCGTCCCCCTGCCGCCGGACCGCCGAGTCCACCACGCGATCCGGCCGGCGAGCGGCCCAGAGCCCCGCGTTGAAGTCGGACAGCGCCCGCCCCTGAGGGAGGTCCGGGTAGTCAAACTCCCCTTTGGCAGACAGGGCGACGAATACCACCTCGACGCCTCCGGCCACGTCGGGGTAGATCCAGTACTCCCATCGCGTGCTCCCATCCACAGGGAACAGCGGATAGCCGCGGATCGACTCCGTCCCCAGCCCCCGGTCCAGGTGACTGACCTCGGCAGTCCTGTAATAGACGCCGCCTTCGTTCTCCGAAGTCGCCCCGAAAAAGGGCCGGTTGGGGTTGAGCTCAAACTCGACCGACTCGAAGTCAGAGACATCCACCTCCCCCCCCCGCTCGTCCCGGACCTCCACGTCCCGGAACGACGCCCGCAGCCGGTTCATTCGCGCCACGACCTCCTTCCGCCCGTCCTGGGGGATGGACATCCAGAGCCGCTCCTTCACCCGCACCGCCGCCGGGTCGGTCTCATACCGCACGTCGCCGGCCCGGCTCCTGTGCGCAGGCTCCCCGTAGCGGATGTAGACCTCTCCCCTCCGGTCCCAGGGCCTCCGCCCCCCGGAGAAGTGCTGCATCGCATACAGCACGCGCCGGTAGTGCTCCACCAGCCGCTCGTTGCCCGGCGTGGCCGGCGTGGGGTCTCGCCCCTGCCAGAAGGCCCGCACAAACCCCGGCCGCGCCTCGGGAGACAACGCCCCATAAGCCTGCGCCTCCTCCGGCGTCGCCACCAGACGCACGTCCTCCACCAGCGCCCGCGTCTCCTCGTCCAGCGTCCGCAGATGTTCGGAGATCAACCCCTGCGCCGCCCCGGCCTCCCCCATCCGCTGATACACCTCCAGGAGGGGGAGCAGACAGACCTCCCTGAAATCGGGCCGGGCCTCCATCAGCTCGCGCCACGCCCTCACGGCCGCGTCGCGCTGCCCCTGTTTCAGACAGACCCGCCCCAGGTCGTGTCGCGCCCGCACGTGCGTCGGGTCCACGGCCACCTGCCTGGCATAGGCCGCGCCGGCGTCCTTCAGCTCCCCCCGGCGTTCGTGAATCCGGCCCTGGATGTAAAAGACCTCCGGATGGTCCGGGTCTGCCCCGGCCGCCTCCTTCAGGTCCCCCTGTCCCGCCAAAAAACGGCAGAGGGTTAGATTCACCCTGGCCGTTCTCCACCCCGGCCGGAGCGCCAGCGCCCGCTCGAAGGACGCTGCCGCGCGCGCCCAGTCCCTCCGCCCCATCTTCGCCAGCCCCATCCCGTTGTGGGCCTCCGGCGTCCCCCCCTGCACCGCCTCCTCAAACGCCCGCTCCGCCTCCGCCAGCGCCCCCTGCTCCAGGCGGACATACCCCAGCGCAACGCGGGCAAGCGGGTCGCCTTCGTCCTCCTTGAGAAGTTCCTTCACAATCCCCAGGGCCTCCTGGGCCTGCGCCGTATCGGGGTGGGCCAGCCGGTCGGCATACGCCTGGTCCACCCGTTTCGCCACCTCCCTCGAAAGCCCCAGTGCCCGCAGCAGCGCCCCGGAGACCTCGTGTCCCCCATATCCGAGCAGCGGGCCATAGTAGGCCCGCGCCACCAGGGCATTCCGGGCCGTCCAGAACCCGTGGAGAAAACGGCCCCGGTCCGCCCGATCCAGCGACTCGTAGACCGCCGCCGCGGCCGGGTCGCATCGCTTCAGCAGCCGGCACCCCGCCTCCATGCGCGCCCGATCAAACGCCTCCGCCGGTCGCAGGGCCTCGCCCAGCACCTCAAACTTCCGCTCCGAGACAACGCGCTCCGACCCGGCCGTCACCTCCGCGCGCAGCGTATAGGTCCCCGGCAGCAGCCCTCTCAACGGCGCCCCTTCGACAAACCGGGCATCCTCCCGGTAGCCCGGAAAGGCCCGCCGATCCTGCCACACGGCATGGCCGTACCTGTCCAGGACCTGAAATTGCGCCCGGTGGGCCTGGCGTCCCAGGTGGTAAATCTCAAAGTAGAAAAGGAGAGGCGTCTCCTGGCGGTAGGTCCGGGAGGGATTGGGCAGAAGGAGATGATCGCCCTTCTGAAAAACCTGGAGCCCCTTTCCGGCCCCCTCCGGGACGACCTCCGACGCCAGGTAGAGGTCGCTCATCCCCAGCCGACCTGCGTCGTAGGCGGGGACCTCGATCGGAAAGGTCGCCAGCCCCGACCCCGTCCCCTGGAGGTCGCTCAACCTCAGCTCCCCCCGGTAGCGGCCCGGCGAAAGGCGCACCTGCACCATATCCGTAAACGTCCGCTGGAGGAGCGCGACCGGGGAATCGGCCTCCATCCGGCTCTCCGCCTCCACCTGCTGCACCACCTCCCCCGCCTCGTTCAGCACCCGCAGCGCAGGGCGGTAGCGCGCCAGATAGGCCCCGGACGCCTCCCGTAAAAACTTGAGATGGCCGACCGGAAACCGGAACGAAACCTCCTCGTAGCCTCCGCCCCCCTGCCACCGGAAGCTGCACGCATCCACTTCAAACGCCAGCGCCCCCTCCCCGCGCGAAGGCAGCTCAACCTCGCCTGCGCCCGCAACGGAAAGGGCCCAGAGGGCCGCGAGGATCGTCCCGGAGAGCGCACATCTCTTCATGCGGAACACACCTCTTAGAACCCCGTTCTCTGCGGTAAAATCTTTTTGTTAGACGCTCTTATCTCTCTACTTGAACGGTCCCGTCTTCGTCCACGCCCAGGGCCGGCACCGCCCCGTAGTGGTTGGAGTAGGGGCCGAACATCACGGCGCGCTGTTCCTCGGTCATCCCATCCACGGTCTCCTCCCCCCACCAGACCTCAGGGGGGGACAGGTCCTTTGCCGGGCCGCCGCGCACGGAGTCTCTGGCGGCGTACTTGAACAGGATGGAACGACGAGGTCGTTCGCTCCTCCAGGGGTGTGTCCCGTGCGTCTGCGCCCCGTCCATGAAAAAGAGCACATCCCCCGCCTTCATCGCAGGCTGCGTCACCACCCCCATATCCTCGTCGCACGTGCGCACCCCGTCCGGCATCGCACGGCTCGACTTGTGGCTCCCCGGCACGCAGACAAACCCCCCGTCCCCCTCGTTCACGTCGGTCAACTGCCAGGTCACCGTCACCCCTCCGCAGTAAGGCACGCCGTTCTGGTGATGATACGCCACGTGCGACCGATGTGGCTCACCGGCCCCGTGCAGGGTCAGCCCTTCGGTGCCCTTCACGCCCGCGATCAGCAGCGGGCCGTGGTCCAGGCGGAACCCCTTTCCGCACATCACGTTCAGGCGCGAGACCACGGCCGGGTGCGCCAGCATCTTCCGAAACGGCTCACAGAAGGGCCGGGGGAGCTCCAGCAGACCGTGCAGCGTGGGCCTTCCGGTGCCCCGCAGCGCGCTGGAGCCCCTCGCCCCCCTGTTGTCCTCGCCCACCTGAATTTGACCCGAATGGTCGTCTATGGCCCGGTTGGCGGCGGCGATGTCTTCGGGCGTCAGCACATTCCTGACGATCAGGTGACCCGTCAGGTCCCAGAAGTAGAGTTCCCGTTCATCCATCCCCGTCCTCTTCTTCCGGCCCCTCCCGGCCTCCTGGGCGTCTCTGGGGAACCCTGCCTGCAGCCCATCTACCTGGACAGTCCCTCTCTCATCCAGGGCCAGGGCCTTGACGGCCCCGCCGTGGTGGATGCCGGGGCCGAACATCACGGCGCGCTGTTCCTCGGTCATCCCCTCCACGGTCTCCTCCCCCCACCAGACCTGGGGGAGAAACAGGTCCTGAGTGGGCACGCCGCGCACGCAGCTCCTGGCCGCGTACTTGAACAGGATGGAACGACGAGGTCGTTCGCTCCTCCAGGGGTGTGTCCCGTGCGTCTGCGCCCCGTCCATGAAAAAGAGCACATCCCCCGCCTTCATCGCAGGCTGCGTCACCACCCCCATATCCTCGTCGCACGTGCGCACCCCGTCCGGCATCGCACGGCTCGACTTGTGGCTCCCCGGCACGCAGACAAACCCCCCGTCCCCCTCGTTCACGTCGGTCAACTGCCAGGTCACCGTCACCCCTCCGCAGTAAGGCACGCCGTTCTGGTGATGATACGCCACGTGCGACCGATGTGGCTCACCGGCCCCGTGCAGGGTCAGCCCTTCGGTGCCCTTCACGCCCGCGATCAGCAGCGGGCCGTGGTCCAGGCGGAACCCCTTTCCGCACATCACGTTCAGGCGCGAGACCACGGCCGGGTGCGTCAGCATCTTCCGAAACGGCTCACAGAAGGGCCGGGGGAGCTCCATCAACCCGTGAACCTCCAGCCTGCCCGTGCCCGCCAGGGCCCTGGAGCCCTTCGCGCCCAGGCCCGCCTCCCTTTCCGGAATCTTACTCTGACAATAGTCGATGGCCTCGTTGGCCGCCGCGACCTCGTCGGGCGTCAGCACATCCCTGACGATCAGGTGACCCGTCAGGTCCCAGAAATAGAGCTCACGTTCGTCCATCTCCGTCTCCTTTTACTCCACGACCCAGACCTTCTCTCCGTCCGACTCCAGGTTGAGTCGCTTTTTGTCTCCGGTATGGTAGCCCGGGCCGTAGAGGAGGGAGTGCTGCTCGGGCGTCAGCTCCTTCGTCCATTCCCCGTAGCGCTCCTCAGGGGTGTAAAGCCGCCCGACCGCGCGCGCCGCGGCGCGAGAGGCATACTTGTAGAGGACAGACCGCCGCCGGCCCTTCCCCTTCCACGGCAGGGCGCCGTGCGTGGCCGCCTCCGCAAAAAAGAGGACGTCCCCGGCCTTCATCGCGGGCTGCGCCACCAGGCCCATATCTTCTTCCACAGTCCTCACGCCCTCCGGTGTGCGGAACCGGCTCTTGTGGCTCCCAGGCACAATGGCGAAGCCCCCGTCGCCCGCGTGGACGTCGTAAAACTGCCAAGCCACCGTCACCCCCCGGCAGGAGATCTTGCCGTTCTGCTGGTGGTACCAGTTCGCGGGGTTGAGTGGCTCCCCGCCCCCGTGCAGCCGATGCCCCTCCGTCCCCACCTCCGCGCCGATCAGCAGCGGCCCGTGGTCCAGGCGAAACCCCTTTCCGCACATCTCGTTCAGGCGGGACACCACCACCGGGTGGACCAGGAGTCTGCGAAACGGCTCCCGGTAGGGGGAGGGCCAGCCGAGCATCCCCTTCAGCTCCAGCCGGCCGATGTTCCCCTGGAGCGCGGACGAGCCGCGCGACAGACTGTCCTTTTCTCGAGCGGCGATCTGGCCCGCAAAGTGGTCGATGGCCTCGTTGCACTCGGCCACCTCCGAGGGCGTCAGCGCCCCCCGCACGACTAAGTATCCTGTCAGGTCGAAGAAATACTTCTCGTCATCGGACATCACGTACCTGTTCTCCATGACCTTCTCCTCATTCAGATACGAGTTACGCAGATGGCCCCTGAAGGCCCAGGACAGGTCGGTTTGAACATGCGTTGTAGGGGGGATCGGTGATCCCCCCGGCGATCTCGTCACATAGGACCGAGGCGCGATCACCGATCGCGCCCTACAACATGGGCACATCGCCTGATTCTGGGCCATAAGCGGCCACATGCGCAACTCGTATTCAGAAATCGACCGCCCCGGTGAGGACGTGCACGGAGTCGAAGAACTTGCGGTCGAAGTGCTTGAAGGCATAGTCCAGCTTCACGCCCTTCCCCGACTCCGTGCGGAACCTGATCCCGCCCCCGCCGGAAAAATCCTCCGTGTCGTGGTTGGTCTTGTAGCCGCCCCGCAGCGAGACCCCGAACGGACTTCCGGCCCTCTGAAAGGTGTACTCCAGACCCAGCAGCGCCCGCTCGTCAAAGTCGATCGGATTGCTCACGTCCACGGCCAGGTCCAGGTGGTGCGGCGCTGGCGTGCGCCCCCACAGCGACACCAGGTCGAACAGAATCCCCAGCCGGATGTTCCGGGGCAGCTCGAACTGCTCCTGCTGGTAGCGCAACTCCGCGCTGAAGTTCTGCACGCTCATGGCCATCACCGTGTTCCGGAAGCCCGTGTTGAAATACGTCCCCAGGTCCACCCCCAGCGCGTTCTTGCGGTTGTTCACCGTCTGCTTCTGCCCCCCGACGAACACATCCCCTGCCCCCAGGTCCTGATGGGCCAGCTTGGCCACGCCCCCCACTGCAAACCGGTCCGTGATCTTGAACCCGTAGGCGAACGACAGCGCATAGTTGCTCGTCTTGAACGTCCCCAGGTCCCTGTAGCCGGGGCTGGCCGGGTTCGGGTCGACCGCCGTCCGGTTGAAGGTCCCCGCGTCAAAGGTCTGGAACCCCACGCCGACGGTCCCGTGCCCCGGGATCTTCAGCGCCACCCCCCCCGCGTCGTTCTTCGTCTCCACGATCCAGCTCACGTGGGTGAAGAACGCCTCCCGCCCGGTGAAAAAGGCGAGCGTGGCCGGGTTCGTGAAGATCCCCGACGCGCTCCCGGTCATCCCCACGCCCGCGCCCGACAGGGCCGCGGAGCGCGCGTCGGTCGGCAGCGCCAGGAAGGCGAACCCCGCCTGCGCCGACTTGATGAACGTGGGCGCCGGCTCCTCAAACTTCGGCACCACCGGGTCCAGCTTCCGCTCCTTCCCCGGGAAGTTGAAGTCCTCCTGCGCCCCGGCCTCCGAAGACATCAGCCCCGCGCACAGCAGGCAGAGCCACGCAGTCAGGTGATATCGTCTCACGGTTGTCCTCCTCATCCTAAGCGATCAGCACTCAGCCGTCAGCGATCAGCTTTGTAGTTCTCTTTGCTGACCGCTGAAAGCTGACCGCTGACTGCTCTTTTCTTATCTGACCACAATGAACCTCTCGACGTGCGTCCCCGGCACGCTGGGGTCCAGGCTCTGGATGTGGGCGAAGTAGATCCCGCTGACGAGGAACTGGTTGTTGTCGCTGACCATCAGGTTCCACGACTCGTCCCCCGACCCGGACGTGTGCTGGATCTCCTGCACCAGGTCCCCCCCGATCGTGAAGACCCGGATGATCGCCTTTGCCGGCAGGTTCACGAACAGCAGCTTGTTGGGCTGGCCGGGGAAGTTGAACCCGCCCGTGGTGACCTCCCCGCCCCGGATCTGGAAGGGGTTGGGCACCACCCGCACGTCCGAGATGCGCTTGGCGGGCGACCGGAAGGGGCTGATCCCCCCCCCCTCCGTGCGGGTGGCGAAGAAACTGCTCTCCCGGCCGTCTTTGTCCACGGCCGTCACCGCGTAGAAATACCGCGTCCCCCGGATAACGGTCTTGTCGGTGTAGCTGGTCGTCGTCACCTCCGCGACCTGGCCGCGCGGCCGGGTCTCAAAACCGAGCGTCCGGTAGACCCGGTACTTGACCGCTCCCGTGACCGCGTCCCAGCTCAGCTCGTTCTGATCCGGCCCCGACTTCACCTCGAACCTGGCCGGATAGGCCGGCCCCAGGGGCAGGCTGGGCGCCAGGCCGATGCCGGTCAGAACCTTGCGGTTCGCCCACGCCTGCCTGGCCGCGTTGATGGACACCATCATCGAATCGAACCCGCTGTCCAGGAACTTCTCCTTCTCCGCAGCCGAGATCTTCCCCTCCAGATAGAGCTTTCCCACCCGCTTGTTCTCGTCGAGCGAAGGGCCGTTCACCGCCAGCGCCGAGACGATGTGGATGCTCTCCCCCAGCTTGAGGTCCCACGGCCCCCACACGGTCAGCCACTCGTAGAACTGCTCCTTCGGCTTGGTGAAGCCCGGCTTGAGCGGGTCCGAGACCTCGATGCGCTCCGCCCGGCTCGTCCCCAGTTGCGTGTAGAAGTCGTAGACCCGCGCCCGGTCCGAGTTCGCCGTGCTGGTCCAGTTGGCGTCCAGCACCCACCGCGCCAGGCGGGGCTGCCTCCGCTCCGGGTCGGGCTCGTTGGCGTCCTCCAGCCAGTTCGCGCTCAGGGTGTTCAGGTCGGTCACGGGCGTCTTGTCCACGTGCAGAAAGATCCGCCCCTTGTAGTAGGACTCCAGGAACTCCCCGGGGTCGACCAGCGCCTCCCGCACCCGGTCCAGGGCCGCGCCCGGCCCCGGCGCAGGCTCCCCCCGGTCGTCCCCATCCGGCCGGTAGCCGGCCCTGTCCGAGGCGTCCCCGTCGTGCGAGTACATGATCTTCTGCTTGTCGTCCCAGTAGTTGACCTCGTCAAAGATGCCCAGCGCGGCCAGCCCCGCCGTGAAGGACCGCGAGGGATCGCCGGGGACCACGGTGATGTGCGCCCCCCCCGCAGGCCCGCGGGCCGCGTTCTGCATGAACCAGTGCAGCCCGAAGTAGAAGTCCTTCAGCGCCGGGTTCTTCTGCGCTGTCTCGGGGTTGGGCGCGGACCCCCGCTCCCCCACCCGCAGGTCGGGCACGAAGGGGGTCTTGGGGTAGGTGATGGTCAGGACCTCGAACACAAAGTCGTCGTAGGCCGGGGTGGCGTAGGAGAAGGTCTGCGTCCGCACCAGGATGCCTCCGGAGTCCGTGGACTGGCCCTCGACCATCAGGTCGGCGGTCAGGTCGGGCCGGACCTGGTCTTTGACATTGGCCTGCTGGAATATCCGCCACTTGTCGCGCAGCACCACCCTCCCGTCCTGGATGAGCTGGGGGGGAGGAACGCGGAAGGTCTTCGGAGAGGGGATGTCGGGCGCCCCCAGGAAGAAGGAGCTCGAAAAGTCCGCCAGGTCGTCCGTCCGGTCGTTGACCCACTTCGGGATGGTGGTGTTGGCCATCCCCGGCTTGGCAAAGTAGGAGGGGACATTGAAGTTGCTGAAGGCGGTGACAGGGTCCATCTCACTGCGCCCGGCGTGGTAGCTGATGTCCGGGTTCGTGCGGGTCTCATTCAGCCCCCCCGGCCAGTAGAGCTGAATGCCGTCGGAGTCCGTGCCGTACCAGAGGCTTCCGATGAAGTGGCCCGGCCGCTGCGCGGAGGCGTCCCCGGCGCAGACCAGCAGCCCCAGGACAATTAGCGGTATCCATTTTCTTGTCATGTTTCTCCTCCGTCAAACGACCCAACCCCCCACCCCCCTTCCCCACAGGGGAAGGGGGAGCAGGCTTTTCCCCTCCCCGTGTCGGGGAGGGGCCGGGGGAGGGGTCTAATACGCAAACCGCAGCCCGAAGGTGATGTCCCGTCTGCCGACGTAGAAGAGATAGTCCCGTTTGGGCATCACGTCGGGGCCCAGCTCCTTGCCGGGCCGGTCCCCCTTCTGGAGCTTGCCCCCGGTGTCCAGCTTCCAGCCCAGGGCCTCCATGTATCTCCTGAAGTTGGCGGTCGTGTTGTCGCCCAGGTGCTCGAACACGCGGGTGGTGTTCGTGTTGGGGTTCTTGAAGTTGAAGAGGTTGGCGACCTCCAGGTAGAACGTGGGAGAGGCGGCCACGTGAAAGGTCTTGGAGAGCCGTAAGTCCAACCGGTTATCGTCCATCCACTGCACGTTGTCGATGTCCCGCAGCGACAGGTCGTTGGCCGGGTTGTAGTTGAACCAGTTCCCGGCCTGGCGGCGGTAGAAGACGTTGACCTCCCACCCCCCCTTCAAGAGGCGCGCGTCCCCCCCGTAGTCTATGGGCGTGCGGAGGTTCAGCCCGGCCTTCCAGAGCGGCCTGGCCCTGAACCGGGGGTTGGCCGCGCTCGGGTTGTTCTCGATCAACCGGGTGGGCGCCGCCGTCACCGTCTTCGCGTCGAAGAGCTGGTCCCACCCCACCCGCCGCCTCCGCTCCTGCCGGAACTCGTAGGAGGCGAACCCGGTGATAAACCTGCCCTGCGCCTTCCGCACGCTCACCTCCACCCCCCGCACGTCCTTGACCACGCCGTTGGTGCTGAATCGGGTGCTCCTGTCGGTGGCGTCGTGGAGGTAGAGTCGGGTGTCCTCATCCACCTCCCTGTCGATGTCCTTGAAGTAGGCCGTGCCGTTGAAGAGGTAGCTCCTCCCGAGGTTCCGCTCGTAGCCCAGCTCGTAGGCGACCGTGCGCGGCAGGTCCATCCAGGGGTTGCCGAAGGTCTCTAAGGGCTCCCCCAGCCCGCTCTGCGTCCGGTAGAGCTGGTCCGAGGTGGGGAGCTGCGCGAAGTGCCCGTAGTTGAAGAAGAGCTTGCTCTCCGCCGTGATCGGGTGAGACACGCCGAACCGGGGGCTGACCGCCCACTTGGTGGGCGGCCGGACCGCGCGCGTCTTCTGGTAGAGCAGCGCCGCGTTGCTCCCCATCCAGTCCGCGTGCTGCTCGCTGGGGATGTCAAAGTACTTGTCCGGCCGGTGGAAGTCCACCCGCACGCCCGCGTTGACCACGATCTGCCGGTACTCCATCCGGTCCTGGAGGAAGGCCCCGCCGTAGAGGGGCGTCTTCACCCAGTAATTGTGCACGTCCGCCGCGTCCGTGTAGCCCACTTTGGCCGGGTCGTCCTCCAGGCCTTCCGGTCTATACCCGGACGCCGCCTTCGTCGGGTCCTCGATGGTCGAGACGAAGCCCCGGAACTCCCGGAGGTAGAAGTGGTGGACCTGCACACCCCCCTTGAGCTGGTGGTTGCGAGTGACCTGGCTGGTGACGTCGGCGGTGAAGTCGTTCTCGTAGATGTAGGACCAGTCCGACGACCGGGAGAGGTTGCCGTCGCTGCCGCGCACATTGTAGAGACCCAGGATGTCCCGCGCGGGCGGCCTGTAGACAAAGCCGAGGGGCGCCTCATCCAGGATGACCGCGCCCTGCGCCCGCGCCGCGGCCGCCTGGCCCTCGGTGATCTTCTCGGTCCTGCCGTCGGGGAAGACCGCCGCGGCGGCCACCCCTCGCTTTTGAGGCGGCTGCCACGAGGCCGTCCAGTCCACCTTGCCCGACCGGGCCGTGATGTTGTAGAAGGTCTTCGGGCTGAGCGTGTGCGTCCAGGTCAGGGTCCCGTAGTTCCGGGTGATCGTCTCGATGTTGCTGCCGGACCCCATCGCGAAGATGTTTCGAGTCCGGAGGTTATTCGCCTCCGCCTGCGGGGAGCGGGCGAACTCCCCCAGGAAATTGTCGAACTTGGCCCCCTGGGACCACCCCCGGAGGTAGCCGAGGGTCAGCTTGGCCGTGGACGTGGGGGCGTAGATCAGCCTGCCCTGCACCGTGTCGTCCCGGTAGTTGGGCACGGCCAGGCCCCAGGTGTAGGCGGTCCGCTCCCTCCGGTTGGAGAGAAGAAACGAGATCTTGTCCCCTATCAGCGGCCCGCCCGCGGTCACATCGTAGGTGTAGTCGGAGTCCCGCTCCTTCGGGTTGAGGTTCTGCTGGAAGTTCTCCGGGATCGTCCGATGCTGCCAGTCCCAGATGGCCTTGGCCTGCTGCGGGGTGGTGATCGGGTCCTCGAAGATCCCCGCCTTGAACCGCTTGGCAGGCCCCCCCCGGCTCTCCCAGGTCTTCTGCCACCCGTCGAAGTCGGGCTTGCCGTCCCGGTCCCGATCCTCCGCCGGGCCCATCGACTGGAAGCGGCCCACGTCCCACCAGTTGTCCGGGCTGTAGATCGCAGGCCCGAAGTGCTTGTTGCCCGGCCCGCCGTAGCGCGCCTCAGCAGAGATCGTCCACTTGCGCGGCTCCCGATTCACGACGTTCACCACGCCCGACCGGACATCGCCGTACTCGGCGTTGAACCCCCCGGTCAGGACCTGCACCTCCTGCAGGGCCGTCTTGCTGTAGGAGGAGTAGGGCCGGTTGTGCCGGTTGTCCTTCAGCCCCACCCCGTCCACCATGTAAAGGATCTCCTCCTCGTTTCCGCCCCGGATGGTGAGGCCCCAGTCGTCCGTGTCCAGGCCCACCCGCGTGGCAAAGGCGTCCCGCAGCCGGGGCCCCACCGGCGCCTCCTGCACGTTCTGGGCGGACAGGATGGTCTGCGTGTTGGAGACGTCCATCTCCACCGGCGGGCGCTCGGCCACCACCTTGATCTCCGCCAGCTCCACGGCCGTCTCCTTCAGGGCGAAGTCCACTGACGTGGTCCGGTCCACGCTCACCGCCACGCCGGTCTTGGACACGGCCTGATAGCCTACTATGGAGACGCGCAGCGCGTAGACCCCCGGCGTCACATTGAGAATGAAGTACTCGCCGTTCACGTCGGACGTGGCCCCGCGAGGGGTGCCTGTGAGAGCGACGTTGGCCCCCGGCAGGGGGTCGCCGGTTCGCGCGTCCGTCACCCGGCCGGCGATCTTCCCCGTGATGGCCTGGGCCGGGAGGTCAGCCGGCCAGGCCAGCAGGGCGATGCCAACGAGGACCCATCCGATGACCCAAAGACGAAGCAATATGCGCATAGGTCTCCTCCTTATCTTTTAAGCCCCGCTTTTAGGCAGGGGCGATAGTGCTCCAGGTCCGGCGTCTGAGCGCCGGGGACCTTGCCCATCTCGTCGTACCGGCGCAGCCGGACCGCATCGATGAAGTAAGGCGACGCCTCGAACGCCTTGACCTCTGCGTGGTTGAAAGGCCCGCCCTGCAGTTGGAGGCTGCGAACCGAGGCGGGGGACAGAGCATGGAAGTAGGCCGGGTCCACCGCGCAGAGATAGCGCTTGGCGGCCACGTGGAGGCGGGCCGGCTCCGTGACCCCCGCCACGAAGAAAGGCTCTAAAAACGCGGCGCCGACCTTTTCGTGAAGGGCGTCTATCCCTGCGGCATCGTCAGGCAGGTCGTGGATCAGGTGGCCGTAGTCGTGCAGCAGGGCGGCGGCGATCAGCGTCTCGCTGGCGCCGTCCTGCTCGGCGGCGAATGCCGCTTGCAGGGCGTGCTCCGTCTGAGTGACCTGCTCTCCGTACATCTGGCCGCCGCGCCGCTGAAACGCCTCGAAGATCCGGTCGATGACATCCTCTGCGCTCACGTTCGATCTCCTCAAAGAAGACAAAAAGACAAAAAATCCTGGGCAGGTCCTCATGAACCGCTCGAACTCGTCAGCCGCTCGAACTTGGAGGTCCTATCCAGGATCGCATGGGCCATCCCCTTCCCCGGCGAAAGCCCTCCCCCGCATCACCCCGTCTTATGTGTGATCGTGATCAGAAAGCCAACACCTGAGCCTCAAGGAAGAACTCCACTCCACTGACCGTGCCCATAACCCTTACAATAAGATAATCGCATACCCAAAATAATATAAAGTCAGAGAATTGTCAATTCTTTTCTACTTTCTTCGTAAATTTAGGTTACAAATCAGTAGACGCGCTTGACGACGTGGTACCCGGCCCGCGTCCTGACCGGCCCGCCCACCTGGCCGGGGGCCAGCCTCCGGACCTCCTGCTCGAACTCCGGAAGCAGGTCCCCCGGCCGGAACCCCCCCAGGTCTCCCCCGGCCTGCGCGGACGGGTCGAGGGACCGCCGCCGCGCCAGGTCCTCGAAGGACGCCCCCGCCTCGATCTCCCGCAGGAGGGCCCTGGCCTCCGCCTCCGTCCTGACCAGGATGTGTCTCGCCCGCATCTCCCCGGCCGCGCGCGCCCTCCGGGACGCCTCCAGCATCGCCCTGGCCCTGGCCAGGTTCTGCCGGGCCAGGGGGTAGTCGGGCCTGAGGCGGAGCGCCTCCTCGTAGTGCCGGATGGCCTCGTCGAGCCGGTCCATCTCGGCGCAGGCGCTCCCCAGGTTGTTCCGGACCTCGGCGTCGCCGGGCCTCAGGCGCACGGCCTGCTCGTAGGCTGCGACGGCCTCCTGAAAGCGGCCCTGCGCCGCATACAGGAGACCCAGGTTGTTGCGCGCCTCGGCGAAGTCGGGCTTCAGGCGCACGGCCTGCTCATATTCCGCCAGGGCCTCCTGAAGGCGGCCCTGCGCCGCGTGGAGGGCGCCCAGGTTGTTGCGCGCCTCCGCGTGACCCGGTTGGATCCGAACGGCCCGTCTGTAGGCGGCGACGGCGCTGTCGGGCAGTCCTCTAACGGCATAGGCCACGCCCAGGTTGTAGTGGGCCTCGGCAAAGTCGGGCTTGACCCGTAGGGCCTCCTTGTACTCAGCGATGGCCCGGTCGAACTCCCCTTTCCGCGCGTAGAGGAAGCCGAGGTTGTTGCGGGCGTCGACGGCCTTCGGTCGCAGGGCCAGGATGGCCCGGTATTCGGCGATGGCCTCGTCCACCAGGCCCTTCTGCCGGTAGGCCTCCGCCCTCTCGAAGCGCTGGCGTACCTCGCGCTCCGTGCAGCCCCAGGACAGGAGGGCCAGCAGGCAGCAGAGCACGCCAATTGCGAATTGCGAATTTCCAGGTTTCAATCCCCTCACCCCGCAGAGACCCTTCGCTACGCTCAGGGTGACACCTACACCGTTGTCATTCTGAGCGACCGAAGGGAGCGAAGAATCTCATTTAGCCGGAACCCGATCTCAACGTCCTCACCCTGCGGGCACGGCGCCCACCCCTCGCGCCACCTCGGGCCGGCGCAGCTTCCAGATCATCCCGTCGAACACGAAGTGCGCGAACGAGGACCCGTAGACGACGACGTAAAACGCCGTCGCGGAGACGGCCCTGACCCCGTACAGCGCGGCGCTCACAACGGCGATGAACAGGCAGGTGTTGAGGACCGCGCGGTCCGCCGCCCTGCGCAGGATCGCGGAGTCGAGGGCCCTGTTCCTGACCTTGTTCTTCACCGCCAGGTTCACGAGGGCGATGTACTCGACCGCGTGGCTGAAGCTCGTCGCGATGGCCGTCGCCTCCGTGGAGAGGACCGGGCAGACCCCGTACATGAAGAGCACGGACCCGAAGAAGAGGAGCCTGGGCAAATGAACGGATACCGGACGCTCCACCGTGCGGACCAGCCAGATGCCGGTCAGGACCGCCGCCCCTGCGAAGGTCCCCTGCGCCACGAGGGGAGAGGGCCTCAGACCGTCCAGGAGGGTCCCCAGGTAGTGCATGAGCGTCCCCTCCTCGGCCCGGTAGCAAAACATGTAGAGCAGGCCCGCCAGACCCCAGGCGTAGACCGCCCATCGCTCCAGCGTGCGACGGTCCCGCCCGGACTTTCGCGAGTAGATGCGCAGGATGCCGTACTTCTGCGTCACGAAGTGAAAATAGTTGAACAGGTACCAGAACGCGAACATCTCCGGCTCGTCCACGCGGAAATAGTAGCAGAGCCCCACGCCGGAGAAGGTGACGACCGGCGTCAGGATGTACGTCCCCCGCCGCCGGTTGAACTCCGCCCGGTCGAGGTAGACGAGCAGGAACGTGAAGTAGCGGTGGGCCGTGAAGAAGGCGAGGGCGAAGGTGCGGATGGGGTCCGTGTGCTGCGGAGACAGATAGGGGATGAAGAAGAGGGCCGCCCACCCGGCCGTGAAGCAGGCGAGGTCGAGGGCGGGCGCGATGATCCAATGGCTTCGTCGAGGGGTCGAGTCCATTGGAGGAGGGCCTTTCTCTGAAGGACCGCGCAAACGCTGATTTCAAAACCTGATTTTCACTGAATCTAAGCGATCCCGGCCCGAAATCAAGGCGATTTTTTAAGCAGAGTCCGGGCGCGAGATTTTCCGTTTGACATGCATCGGGCGAGATTTTATATTTTCACCGTAACATAGCGATGGAGTTCGCTATCAAACACGGCGGCGACCGTTGATGACTCCTACTCGATTGCGGGTGGGAGTTTTTTTGTGTTCTGCAAAGATGGAGAGGAGGGCCGTTCTCTGATTGAGAAAGTCTTCTACGTCGGCGTCGGGGGATTCGCCGGGGCCAACGCCCGCTACTGGCTGGGGGGATGGATCAGCGACCGCTATGGCGCAGCCTTTCCTTACGCCACACTCGTGATCAACGTCACCGGGTCATTCATCCTGGGCCTGTTCATGGCGCTGACCACCGAGCGATACATCGCGCCCCCAGGCCTGCGGCTGATCGTGGCCATCGGGTTCGTGGGGGCCTACACCACGTTCTCCACGTTCGAGTACGAGACCCTCGCCCTGGCGAGTTCGGGCAGCCTGCTCAGGGCGCTGCTCAACATCGTCCTGAGCGTGGTCGCGGGGTTCGTCGCCGTGTGGCTGGGCGCGCGTCTGGGACGGTTCTTATGAGAGGGGGTATCCGATGAAGATCGAAGGCGAGGCGAAGCTGGTGCAGGTGTTCATCGGGGAGTCAGACCAGTGGCATCATCAGCCGCTCTACGAGGCCATCGTCCACCGCTGCAAGCAGGAGGGCATGGCCGGCGTCACCGTCACGCGGGGCATCGAGGGGTTCGGGGCGAACTCCCGCATCCATACCACGCACATCCTGCGGCTGTCGGAGGACCTCCCCGTCAAGGTCGAGATCGTGGACATCAAAGAGCGGATCGAGCGCCTCCTCCCCATCCTGGACGAGATGGTGACGGAGGGGCTGGTCACGGTGCAGGACGTGCATGTCTTTAAGTACGTCCACAGCGCGAAGTAGAGCCGACCTGTCTCCCCTTTCATCCGCTCTGGCGGGTCGAGACCCGGCCTGCGCCTTCCAGCGCAGGCCTTTTTATGCCCATCCGGGCCGTTTTGGACTTGACAAAACCGGCCAAACGTCCTATTTTCCTGCAATTCAATTCCGTCTCACAGGGGTCCGAACTCAGCATTCAGGGAGGGATACGCGATGAACGGAGGTATGAAGCCGGTACTGGCAGAGTTGATCGGTACGTTTATCTTCTTCTTCATCGGGGCCGGGGCCATCGTGGCCGACAGCTACTCCGGGGGGAAGGTGGGACTGGTGGGGATCGCCATAGCGCACGGGCTGATCCTCTCCATCGTTGTCTCCGAGATCGGACACATCTCCGGCGGACACGTCAACCCCGCCGTCACCTTCGGGTTCCTGGTGACAGGGAAGATGAAGGTCGGCACGGGGATTGCCTACATCATCGCCCAGTTGGTCGGCGGGACCCTGTCCGGGGTGGCCCTGCGCCTCGTGTACCCCGAATCGGCCTGGGGTCCCGTGCTCCTGGGCACGCCCGACCTGGCGCCTGACGTCACCGTCGGGACCGGCATCCTGCTGGAGGCCATCCTGACCTTCTTCCTGGTCTGGGCCGTGTTCTCCACCGCCGCCGATCCGAGGGGACTGTTCAAGACCATCGGCGGGTTCGGCATCGGCCTGACCATCTGCGTGGACATCCTGGCGGGCGGGCCGCTGACCGGGGCCTCGATGAACCCCGCCCGCACCTTCGGCCCGGCCCTGGCGTGCGGGTTCCGGGGGCCGCTGGCCGGCCACCACATCGTCTACTGGATCGGCCCGCTCCTGGGCGGGGCCATCGCCGCGCTGCTCTACAACGGGCTCTTCCTGAAGGATGCCGAGAAGGCTTGAGGGTCAGATTTATCGGAGTTTATACAAAAGGGGCGTCCGTCATAGGATAGGATGCCCCTTCGCTTTTTGTGACCGGAGGCTCAACCTTTTTACGCGACTTTGATCACTTCTGCGGAAGGTAGGGCCACTTTAAACTCCACCTTACCCCCTAAAACCTCGGTCGCGTCCAGCACCTCCAGACCGATCAGTTTGTTGTTCGCATCGAGATCGGCGTGAACCCCCGGAACGACCGTGACCGTCTGCGCCGCTCTGGTCCCCTCCGGGGCGAACCAGACGTAGAGCAAATCCCTCGCAGGGTCATATTCGATTTTCATGGATTTCCACCTCACTCCCTCCACCCCTCCGCCGGCCCCCAGGGGGCCAGGGCCGTGGTGGCGTAGGGGTTGAAGATGATGTCGTCCTGCGCGCCCGCAAACCGCCACATCCTCCGCACCAGGTCCCGCTTGACCTCTCGATAGTCCTCCTGCTCGCTCAGGTTGACCATCTCGTGGGGGTCGTTCCTCAGATCGTAGAGCTCGTCGAAGTCAAATCCGTTATAAACGTACTTGAAGTCCTTCGTGGATACGATCCGTTGCGTGTAATAGAGTTCCACGCCGTTGAACTGGCTGTGGAAGGCGTCCGGCCAGTCGGCGGGTGTCTCCCCGCGCAGGAACGGGACCATACTTCGCCCGGTCAGCCCCTCCGGCACGGGCGCTCCGGCCAGCTCCATGAACGTCGGCGCGAAGTCCGCCAGCGTCACGAACTCGTCCACCTCCCGGTCAGGTTTCGGGATGCCGCCGGGCCAGCGCGCGATGCACGCGATGTGATACGCCTCCCGAAAGGCAGGCACTCCCTTGAGATACAGCCCGTGCGCCCCGCAGTAGTCCCCGTGGTCGGACAGGCGCAGCACCAGCGTGTCCTCCGCCTGCCCGGTGGCCTCCAGGGCCTTTAGCACCTCCCCGAACAGGGCGTCCTCCATCGTGCAGTAGGCCCAGTAGTGCTGGATGGACTCCCGCACCTCCTCCTCCGAGAGCTGCCCCCAGTACTGCCGGCGCATCCGCTGGTACACGCGCGGCTTGTCCTCCAGCGTGTCCCGGAAGCTGGCCGGCAGGGGGATCTTCTCAAGGTCGTACATCCTCACGAAGCGCTCGGGCACTACGAAGGGGTCGTGCGGCCCCACCGGCCCCACGTAGAGGAACCAGGGCGCGCCCTGATTTGCCAATCTGGGCAGGGCATCTATCGCGGACTGGACGACCTTGTAGTCCCGGTGCTCCTCGTAGCCCTTCGGCCCCTCCGTCGGGTAGGACCGATAGAGCTGGTAGTGCCCCCAGCCGGGGCGGAGGACCTGACCGCGCTGCCTGGGTCCTTCCGGCTCCGGCGTCTCCGCCTGCCTGCGCCACTGGTCGAGGGAGCGGTGCATGGTGCTCCCCTTGCCCGCGGTGACGAGCAACTCCTCCCACCCCCGGTCCGAGGGATTCTCCGCGTCCGTGACGTGCCACTTGCCCGCGTAGGCCAGGGCGTAGCCCGCCTGTCTCAGCGCCTCGGAGAACGTCCCCACCCCCTCGTAGAGCGCGTGGTGAATGGCCGTGGGGTTGCTCACGTTGTTGTAGATGCCGTGCCGGCTGGGGTACACGCCGGTCAGAAACGTGGCCCGCGACGGGCAGCAGTGCGCGGTCGGACAAAACGCCCGACGGAACAGGACCCCCTCCCTGGCGAAACGCGCCGCATTTGGCGTGAGGCAGGGGTGATCCGGGTGGACCACGTCCGCCTGCTCCTGGTCCGTCATGAAGACAAGGATGTTGGGTCGGCGTGCGGGCATGGGAGACCTCTTGAAAGAGACCTCACCCTCCCCCAAGTCTGGCGGAAAGGCACTTGGTGCCCCCTCCCTCTCCGTATACGGAGAGGGAGGGGGAATGGGGGTGGGTGAGGTCAGTACTGCAACTCCATATCCACCACGTTCAGCAGCGGCTCCCCGGCGGCGAAGCGCCGGACGTTCTCGCAGAAGAGGTCGAACATCCGCGTCCCGGAGTGCGGGGAGTGGCCGGAGGCGTGGGGGGTGATGATGACGTTCTCCCTCGTCCAGAGCGTGTGGCCGGCGGGCAGGGGCTCCGGGTCGGTCACGTCCAGGCCCGCGCCCGCGATCTTCCCCGCGTCCAGCGCCCGCGCCAGCGCCTCCGTGTTGATGATCCCCCCGCGCGTCACGCAGACGATGTAGGCCGTCCGCTTCATGAGGTCGAACTCGGCGTCGTGGAACGTGTCGCGGGTGTGGACCGTCAGCGGCAGGCAGACCGCGACCCAGTCCGCCTCCGGCAGCAGGTCGTGGAGGCGCTCCGGCGGATGCACGGCCTCCACGAAGTCCGGCCTGGGGAGGTCCGTGCGCCGGCGCGTGGCCGTGATGCGCATCCCGAACCCGGCCGCGCGGCGGGCGGTCTCCAGCCCCGTGCCGCCCAGGCCGACGACCAGGAGCGTCTCTCCGGCCAGCTCGCCGGGAGGGTAGTTCTTCCGGCTCTCCCAGACCCCCCTCTGCTGCGCCCGGAACAGGAACGGGAGCTGCCGGCTGAAGGCCAGGATGAGGGCCATCGTATGATCGGCCAGTTGGATGCCGTAAATCTCCTTGGCGTTCGTGAAGGTGATGCCCCTCTCCCTCAACTCCCGGAACGGATAGCGCTCCACGCCCGCGCTCCCCACCTGCACCCAGCGGAGGCGGGGGGCGGCCTGGATGACGGCCGGGGTGCAGAAGGCGTACGCGGCGTCGGCCTCTGCGGCCAGGCCCAGGGCCTCCTGCTCGTTGCGGGCGGTCAGAAACTCAACGCCGGGCGCAACCCGACGGAGACGCCGGAGCGCCTCGTCGCGCATGGCAGGGATGAGTATCTTCATTTTCTCCTTTCCTGTTAGCTGCGACCCGTGACGCGGGACTCACGACCCGCGACTGTTTTACTCCTCCCCCCGCTGGCGCTCCTCCTCCTCCTGCTGGGCCTCGGCCTGCAACCGGGCCACCCATCGCTGAAGCGCATCCGCCTCCCAGACCATCCGGACGAGCCGGTTGCATTTGCGATACTGAAGAATGGCGAAGACCGTGGCCACGCCGGGCAGAAGGGCCACCCAGGGCCTCAGAATGGCCGCGGCCGCGGTGAGCAGGGCACAGAAGGCCACGGCGTAGTCCCACCGCCGGCGCTGGCTGAGATAGGCCTGCTGCAGGGAGACCAGGTCCATCTCCCCCGACGGCGGGGAAGGGTCCTCGGGTGGCGGGGGAGCCTCCCCTCTCCCAAACCACCGCCTCCATCGCGATTCCTGTGCCATCGGGTTTCACGCCCGTTTGAAGGTCTGGCTGTCCACCGTCTGCGCCACCTGCCGCCGGAAGAGGATCAGGCCCAGCAGGGCTGCCCCTGCGGGGACGAAGGCGATCCCTCTCAACAGGGCAGGGACCCCGTAGGCGTCGGCGAAGAGCCCGAACGTGGCGGCGATGAGCCCTCCGGTGCCCCACGAGGACCCGATCATCAGGGCGGACGCCGTGTTGATGCTGTTCGGGATGAGCTCCTGGGCCAGGATCACGTTGACCGGGTTGGAGAAGGCGAGCGTGAAACTGGCGAGGGCCAGGAAGACCGCAAAGGAGACCCCCACGTGGTCTATGGCGTTCATGGCCATCAGCAGGGGGGTGGCCGCGGCCAGGGAGCCGGAGAGGAGCGTCCGGCGGTCGATGCGGTCGGACAGGGCCCCCCCCACCATCCCCCCCACGGAGCCGGCCAGGAGAAAGAGGGACACCATGCTCCCCCCCTCCACCAGAGACAGCCCCCGCTCCCGGAGCAGAAAGGGCAGGAAGGTGACCAGCCCGATGGTGGAGGCGGAGCGCAGGGCGGACACGGCGTAGAGGGCGCTCAGGGGCTTGAGTCGGGGGCGGAGGTCCCGAAACACCCCGGCCAGGCCGGCCGGCGCGGGACGCGGGGTCGGGGCAGCCACGCACAGATAGAGCGTGAGAGACGTTAAAACACCGGGAAAAGCAAGAAGATAGAGATTCTCCAGGCCGTATCTTGCCGAGAAGGAGGAGGCGATGAGGGGCCCGGCGGCGTAGCCCACGGCCCCGCCCGTGATAAACACCGAAAGGGCAAGCCCCTTTCGCCTGTAACCCCCTGTTCCTACGGAAGCTGCGGCCTGAGGATGGAAGGCCGCCACCCCCACGCCGGCCAGGGCGATGGCGGCCAGGAGCGCGGCATAGGAGGGGACAACCCCGATCAGGCACATGAAGAAGGCGGAGATCCCCGGCCCAGCCACCACGAAGATGCGCCGCCGGGTCCGGTCCGCCCAGTAGCCGTACAGGGGCTGCATAAAAGAGGCGGAGACATTCATCACAGAGGTGGAGAGCCCCACCAGGCTCATGGAGATCCCCAGTTTGGCCGCCAGGATCGGCCAGAGAGGGGAGAGAAAGGCGGCGTAGGCGTCCGTGACGGCGTGTCCAAGGGCCAGGAAGCCCACCTGGAGGCGCGCCCCACGACGGGAAAGCGAAGGCGAAACTTCGTTTAAGTCCATAATTTTAACAGAACAAAAGTCATACACGCCCCCAGGCTGCCGCCCGCTATGAGCTGTGCCGGGGTGTGTGCGCCCAGCCTGAACCTCGCCCAGACCACGCCGAAGGCCAGGGGGCTGATGTAGAGCGCCCGGTACCCCAGCGCGTAGCAGAGGGCCACGAGGGTCCCCCAGGCGCCCACGGCGTGGAGGCTGATCTTCCACCGCAGGCTGATCAACGCCGCCGCGGCCGTGCTGGCCGCATAGCACCCCATCAGGGCCACGAGCAGGCCGGGGGCCTCGGCGAAGGAGAGGGCGACCACGCCCAGCAGATAGCTCCCGACCCCCACTAAGAGAGGGCGTGTGCGCTGCCGCCGGTCCGGGATGAACAGGGCGGAGACCTCCCCCCTCCGGCGGAGGATGAACAGACAGGCCAGGGGGAGGGCCGTGCTGAAGATGAACGCCAGGAGGAGCCAGACCGTCCAGGACCCTGTAGGGGCAGAGGCGCGGGACACGAACGCCCAGAACACGAGCGTGGAGGTGGAGATCGGATTCAGGAGGCCGGAGATGAGCCGCGCCAGCGTCTCAGCGCCCTGAGGACGGATGGGATGGAGGGTGTTTTCCATAGATGCACGCCCTGATGCCGGGCAGGTCCTTGCAAAAAAGGCTAAAGGCAATGAAAGACCGTGCCGATATTATGGATAACACATAATACTAAATTATATTTCTTAATTTAATTTTATATCAATTTATATTACATATAGAAACCATCGAGACGATCCGCACCCCTTGCCCCAGGAGACCCTTATGCCCGTATAAGTATGTACCTTGATCTTGCACCATGCATTCGGTAAGGAAGCTGAATGCACGCTGAAGCGGGAATAACAAGGAGGTTCTGAAATGCCACTTCGGGTAAACACCAATATTACGGCCCTGAATACCCGGCGGCAGTTGCTCATCAACAACGGTGAGTTAGGTAAACGGATCGAACGCCTGTCGTCGGGCCTCCGGATCAACCGGGCTGCGGATGACGCCGCCGGGCTGTCCGTCTCAGAAAGCATGCGCGCCCAGATCTCCGGCCTGAAACAGGCGGTCCGGAACGCGGAGCACGGCGTCAACCTGATCCAGACCGCAGAGGGCGCGCTCAACGAGGTCAGCGCCATCCTCATCCGGATGCGGGAGCTGGCCGTGCAGTCGGCCTCCTCCACGATCAACGACACAAACCGCCTGGCCCTGAACTCCGAGGTCACGCAGCTCGTGTCGGAAATCGACAGGATTGCCAGCTCGACGAGCTACAACAATACGGCGCTCCTGACCGGGTTCGGGAACACGGTCTGCACAACCCTGGCCATATCGACGGCCCTGGACTCGACCACCACCGGCCTGACGAGCACCCAGATCTCGGGGGCGCAGGCCGGGACCTACACCTTCGTGGACACCGGCAGCGACAACGACCTCACGCTGGGCAACGGCACGGTGACGCAGACCATCAACATCGGCACCATCCTGGACGGCGACACGGTGGCCACGGGGACCACCGCCCTGGCCAACTTCGACCGCCTCGGAATCGTCCTGAACCTGGACGACGCCTACACCGACGGCGACCTGGATGGGCTGACGCTGCTCATCTCGGAGGGGACCGGGGGGTCCTTCCAGATCGGCCCGAACGACAGGTCCACGGACCGGATCGAACTGAGCATCGGCGACCTGCGCGCCACCGGCCCCAACCTCAACCTGGCGGGCGTCGCGGTGAACTCCATCACCAGCGCCCGGTCCGCCCTCGCCGTCCTCGACCTGGCCGTCTCCACCGTGTCGCAGCAGCGCGGCGACCTGGGCGCGTTCCAGAACCGGCTCGGCTTCACCATCCGGTCGATCAACAACACCATCGAAAACGTCCAGGCGTCGGAGTCCTCCATCCGGGACGCGGACATCGCCGAAGAGGTCTCCGCCTTCACGCGGGCGCAGATCCTGGTTCAGTCGAGCACGGCGCTCCTGGCCCAGGCGAACGCCATCCCGCAGAACGCCCTCACGCTCCTCCAGTAGTCCTGAGCCCTCCAGAACTCTCTGATCTCTCTTGAGAGCACGGCGAGGGGGGCTCAGGGTGGGATGCGGTTCACAACCCGCCCTTCATACCCTTTCACGCAGAGCACGGCAAGGCATGCCTCGCTCTTTTTGGTGTTCCACCCCCCTCATCCTTCCCTGTAGTTATTGCTTGACAAATCCCGCCGAAAGTCGTAGACTCCCCCTTGAAAACAGTGCTGAGTGCTGAGTGCTGAGTAAAAGCCAAGAACAGGGTTTTGCCTTTACTCAGGACTCAGGACTCAGGACTCAGGACTCAGGACTCAGGACTCAGGA
>CAYRZX010000036.1:17177-29229 GCA_964428665.1 uncultured Gemmatimonas sp. | reverse complement strand
CCATGTCAACCCCTCAGTGTCAGACCTGGACCAGCAACCCCCGGCCATAGGATACGCAACCGGGAGGGCCGTGTCAAGCGGAATCGGCGGGACTACTTGCGGACGGCCTTCTTCTTCGGCGCGGAGGCCCACCTTGCACGACCGGACTCCTGCCTAACCTTCATTGGCGTCCACTCCTCAAGCTTCCGATTCTGTTTGATTGCCCACATTTTGTTGCCGAATTTTTCGCCGTCAATCTTGCCCTGAGATATGGCGTCTATGACGGCCTGGATCGAACATCTCTTGACCTTCGCAACTTCAGCAGTTGTCAGCATCCGAATCGCCCCCTTTATCACCTTAAGGTTATACGACAAAGCGCGATCATCCGTAAAGGATAAAATAAAACATCGCTTGAAAAAAATCAAGGAATATTTTTATTTCGGAGATCGTTTTTATCTTGACTTATTTCAAGGAAAGATTTATATTATGGGTGCAAGCGATAAACGATCTTTGACACGGCAGGCCGAAGGGAGGACAGGGCGCAGACCTCAGCCCTTCGGTCGAAGGATAGCACGGCAGGGTTGACGGCACGATCCCCGGCAACCCGAAGGCCGGGCAGGGAGGCAAGGAAAAGCCCCGAACGGCTGGCAGGCCGAACGGGGCGACAACCCCACAACCTATTACGGAGGTTGCGAGTCATGGAAGATACGGCGATCATAGCGGCGGACGCAAGAGAAAAAGCGATCTTCCGCCTGGAGACGTTGGCCCTGAAAGCGGAGCGCAAGGGCGATCTGAAACGGGCGATGGAGTTGAGGCGACGGGCGAGGTTCCTGGAAATCGAGATGCGATTCCTGGAAGGCGAGACGCGGTAACGGACAGGGCCGGGGCAACCCGGCCCCTATCCCCGAACGGAGGCGATGAGGATGAAGGCGGCGACGTTCGCAGTGGGAGACGCGGAGGACCGGCTGTCCGTCGCACACGCCATGCGCGAGGGCTACAAGCTGACGCTGGACGAGGACGGTTGCGCGGAGATCGTCAAGCCGGACGGCACGGCCTACCACGTTCGGAACTTCGCCTGTGATTGCCCGGACGCTCAGAGGCGTAGGGGCGGGACGTATGCCGGGCACTGCAAGCATAGCCTTTGGGTTGCTCAGTTGCGCCCCTGCGACCTGTGCGGCGGGACAATGGCGCTTGGAGAGTTCAAGACGGCCTTCGGTGAGACGGCGAGGCGCTTTGAGTGCCCCGTCTGCGGGCACGCCAAAGCCTTTGACGCGGTGAAGGCGGAGCGCCGGGCACATCGGCACGGACAGGCGGTAACGGCGTAACGTCGGGGGATCGACAACGGGGCCGGATCGGGGGACGGCCCCACCAGAAGTGGCGTTATTTCCAAAAGGAGGGTAGCGGTATGGGGCAGGCAAACGAGAAGGCGAGGGCGTTCGTCCCCCTGACGGACATTTCCGACGAGGGGATCGGCGGAGAACTCCAAAACCTGGAGGCGTTCGCAGTCCTGTTTTGCAGCGCGACGGAGACCGAGTTTTTCCCGACGAACCGGGATGAGATTTCCGATACCGCCTGGACATTCCGGCGTCTGGTGGGCGATCTGCGGGGGAAAGCCAAGAGGGTTGAAGCGATTTACAGCGGCAAGGCCGAGCGCGCGGAGGGGGCGACGGCCTGACGGCCACACTGGGGGCTTGCTCACGAGCGGCCCCCGGCGAACGCTGACGGGGCAAGAGGCGACGATCACCAGAGGGCCGGGGTTGCGGGGACAGGCCCCGGCCCTTCTGCGTCTGCAAAAAGGAGGGTGTAGCATGGCAAGGGGTTCAATCGTCAAGAGGGCGAACGGTTACACCGTTGTCTATGACGCCGGGATGAAGTGGGATGAGAAGAAAGGCCGATGGGTGAGAAATCAGAAGTGGGAGAAGGTCACACACCCGGACACCCTGAAGCACGCCCAAAAGCTGTTGAGGGACAAGTTGAACCAGATCGACAGAGGGGAATGGGTTGAGCCGTCAACCATGACCTTTGGGGCGTTCAAGGACGTTTGGCTGACGAAGTATGCAGAGGGGCAGGTTAGGCCGTCTACGCTGGCGCAATACCTTTCCCTGTTCAGGATGCACGTCATACCGACGTTCGGAGGGATGGAGCTTGCGAAGATCGGCGTTGAAGACGTGCAGGGGTTCAGGTCGTCCATGCTGGCAGCGGAGCTTTCCCCGCAAACCGTCAGACACGCCATGCGTCTGGTCCGGCAGATGTTCGGTCACGCCGTCGATTGGGGGTATCTGAGGCACAACCCGGCGAAGAAGGTCAAAGACCCGCGTGTCCCAAAGCACGAGATGGATTGCCTGACGCCGGAGGAGGTCAGAATTTTTCTTGACAACGTGCCGGGCAGGTGGTATGCTTTCTTTCTGACGGCGATCACAACCGGGCTGAGGTTCGGGGAACTGCTGGCGGCGAAGTGGAGTAACCTGGATTTGAACCGGGGTCAGTATTTCGTCAAGGAGACGTTGACCCGCAAGACGGAGACTCAGGGGGTAGGGTTCGCGCAGACGAAGACGGAGGGTTCATCTCAGTCGGTCGATCTGACTCCGGCGTGTCTGGACGCCCTGCAAGCGCACAAGGCACGGCAGGCGGAGGAGAAGTTGCAGGCCGGGGAGCACTACCGGGACCTGGACCTGATCTTTGCGACGCCGGGAGGGACGCCCCTGAACGACCGGAACGTCACAGAGCGCGTCTTTCATCCGGCGCTGAAGAAGGCCGGGCTGAGGCGCATCCGGTTTCACGATCTGCGGCACACGTGCGCGTCTCTGCTGATCAACCAGGGGGAGAGTCCCAAGTATGTGCAGCGGCAGATGAGGCATGCCAGCATCGAGATCACTTTCGACCGCTACGGGCATCTTTTCCCCGATGCTAACCGGGAGGCAGCGCGGAGGCTGGACGCGACGCTGTTCGGGGCGCAGGGCCAAAAGGCAGAGCAGAGCGCCGGGTAATCCTGCTAACAGCCTGCTAACGGGAGAGGCCGAAAGAGGCCAAAATCGGCCTTTTGCGTTTTTCTTCGGTTTGTCTTGTCGGGGTTCGTATCTGTTCGACCGGCAGGAAGATACGCCCCATACAGACCGAAAGAGGATGAACCGAAACGAACGCCCGGAGGGGTTGACATGCAAGAGGTCGATGGTTCGAGTCCATCATCGCCCACCACCTAAAATACAAGAGGTTACGACGATTTTTGTCGTGGCCTCTTTTTTATCGGCGCCATACAGTGCCCATCGAAGCAAGCGAACTAACGTGTTTAAGAGAGCAGGAATTGTCGCAGAATCGTGTTGACTTTCGCATTGCTCTTTGCTACTATACGGCCATGCCCACGAGAGCCATTTTGGCCTTTTCCGTCCTCTCATTCCTCTCCTTCACGACCGTCGCCCGAGCTGAGAACGACCGGCTTGTCCTGGTGTCCCCCCACTGGGAGGGCATCCGCTACGAGTACGAGCGCGCCTTCCAGCGCCACTACCGGGCGCAGACGGGCCGCGACGTGGACGTGGAGTGGCTGTCCATCGGGGGGACGAGCGACATCCTCCGCTACGTCCGGTCGGAGTACGGCAGGCGCCCTGAGGGCATCGGCATCGACGTGTTCTTCGGCGGCGGCATGGACCCCTATCTCCAGCTCGCCGGACTCAACCTCCTGCGCCCCTACAAACTGCCGGACGACGCCCTGAGCCGGGTCGCCAGAGAGATCGGCGGCCTGCCCATTTACGACCCCGAATACCGATGGTACGGCGCGGCCCTGTCCGGGTTCGGCATCCTGTATAACCGCGTCGTTCTCCGCCTCCTCCACCTGCCCGAACCGAAGGCCTGGGCGGACCTGGGGGACCCGAGGCTGTTCTCCTGGGTGGGGTCCGGGGACCCCCGCGGCAGCGGCGCGGTCCACATGGCCTACGAGATCGTCCTGCAGGCCTACGGCTGGGAGAAGGGGTGGGAGGCCCTGACGAGGATGGGGGGCAACGTCAGGAACTTCGTGGCGGGCAGCGGCCAGACCCCGAAGGACGTGACCGTGGGGGAGGTGGCCTACGGGATGAGCCTGGACTTCTACGCCGCCATCCAGATCGCGGAGGCCGGGGCGGACAAGATCGGCTATGTGTCCCCCAAAGGGCAGACCGCCATCAATCCCGACGCCATCGGTATCCTCAAGGGGGCGCCGCATCTCAGCGTGGCCGAGGCGTTTGTGAAGTTCGTCATGTCCGAGGCCGGGCAGAAGTTGCTGATGCTCCGCGTCGGCGCGCCGGGGGGGCCGACGCGCTATGAACTCCGGCGCTTCTGCGTGATTCCCGACCTTTACGCCCAGGTGGCCGGGCTGTCCGACGTGGCCGACAACCCCTTCCTCTGGGAGACCGGCCTCCGCTACGACAGCGCAAAGGGGGCGAAGCGGTGGAACGTGTTGAACGACCTGATCGGGGTCCTGCTGATCGACTCGCACGCGCAGCTGACGGCGGCCTGGAAGAGGCAGATCCGGGAGGGGATAACTCCCGAAGGCCTCCGGCGCCTCGCCGCAACGCCTGTCTCCGAGGCCGAGGCCCTGGCCCTGGCCGACCGCTGGAAGGACGCCGAGTTCCGGGGGCGCACCCTGTCCGCCTGGACGGCCTTTGCCCGTGAGAAGTACGGAGGGGCGCAGGAAGACAGGGGCACGAGCTGGGCCGATGCGCTGACGCTCACTTTCTCGGCGGCGCTCACAGCCGGCATGGTCGTCTACATGTGGAAAAACAGAAGGACATAGGGGGTCCTTATGATCCGCATCTTTGCCGTCTCCAAGCAGACGCGACGGCTTGAAACACCCGTCATGCAGGACATCCCCAACCTGTTGAAGGACCGGAGCCGGATGTTCTGGTTGGACCTGGAGGAGCCGACGGACGAGGAGACCGGCGTCCTGAACGGCCTCCTCGGCTTTCACCCCCTGGCCGTGGAGGACTGCATCCAGGACAGTCACTCCCCGAAGCTGGACGATTACGGGGACTATATTTTCATGACCGTTCACGGGGTGGATTTCAGCCAGCTCGAAGAGCGGTTCAGCACCCACGAACTGGACGTGTTTCTCGGAGACAATTTTCTCGTCACCTTTCACAAACAGCATCACAAAAGCGTGTTCGACACGCGGGGCAGGGTCGTCAAGAACCCCGACCACCTCCTGCGCTCCCCGGACTGGCTCCTCTACAGCATCCTGGACGCTATGGTGGACAACTATTCCCCGGCGATGGAGCAGTTCGACGAGCGGGTCAACGGGGTGGAGGCCGACGTGTTCGGCCACGACGCGGACCGGGCGCTCAATGAGATCATAACCCTCAAGCGGGAGATCCTGCACCTTCGCCGCATCATCGTGCCGCAGCGGGACATCCTGAACCGCCTGAGTCACGAGTGCGAGCGATTTATCAAGAGAGAGCATTTTATCTACTTTCGCGACGTGTACGACCACCTGGTCCGCATCTCGGAGACCGCCGACATCTACCGGGACATCCTCACCGGCATCCTGGACGCCTACCTCCTCCTGACCTCCAACCGCCTCAACACGGTGATGAAGACCCTGACGATCATCGCGACGATCCTGATGCCCCTGGGCGTGATCACGGGCGTCTACGGGATGAACTTTGAGCACATGCCGGAGCTGCGCACGGAATATGGCTACTTCATCGTCCTGGGCGTCATGGCCGTCCTGGTGATCGCCATGCTGGGTGTGTTCAAGAGGAGGAAGTGGTTCTAATGAATTTTGACAAACAAGATCGGTAATTGCTTGGAGTGCGCAAGCCATGCTTGCGCCTTCCCAGCCGGAAGCCGTGCTTCCGGCGAGTGTCCGGCAAAGCATGGCTTTGCCGGAAGAAAGCGGGAGCATGGCTCCCGCACTCCAAGGTGGTCATTGCCGGTTTTGATCGTCAAAGCTCATAAGGATTTCTCATGGTCAGCGTGACCCTGGACAACGTGACGAAGCGGTTCGGCGCCGTGGCCGCGGTGGACGGCGTCTCCCTCCGGGTCGAAAAGGGAGAGCTCTTTTTTCTCCTGGGCCCCTCCGGCTGCGGGAAGACCACCCTCCTCCGCCTGATCGCCGGGTTCTACCTGCCCGACGGCGGCCGCATCCTGTTCGACGACCGGGACGTGAGTGGCGTGCCGCCCCACCGGCGGAACACGGGCATGGTCTTTCAGAACTACGCCCTCTGGCCGCACATGAGCGTCTACAAAAACGTGGAGTACGGCCTGACCGTGCGGGACCTTCAGGCGGGTGAGCGCGACGGGCGCGTGAGGCGGGCGCTGGAGATGGTGCAGATGGAGGCCTACGCCGAACGCTCCCCCAATCAGCTCTCCGGGGGACAGCAGCAGCGCGTGGCCCTCGCCCGCGCCCTGGTGATCGAGCCGGACGCCGTCCTGCTGGATGAGCCGCTCTCCAACCTGGACGCCAAGCTCCGCCTGGAGATGCGGGAGCAGATCCGGAGGCTCCACTGCGGCCTGGGCGTCACGATGATCTACGTCACCCACGACCAGAAGGAGGCCCTGTCGATGGCCGACCGGATGGCCGTTCTGGACGCGGGCCGCGTGGCCCAGGTGGGAGAGCCTCGCGCGCTCTACACCCGGCCCGCGAGCCGGTTTGTGGCCGGGTTCATCGGGGAGACGAACTTCATCGAGGGGCAGGTGATAAACGTGGATCGTGGATCGTGGATAGGGGATCGAGAAAACGAGTCACGAACCACGAGTCACGAACCACGAGTGGAAGTGGAAACAGCGGTGGGAAAAATCGTTTCGACGAGCTGCGCGGATGGCCTCCGCGCCGGCGACCGGGTGACCTGCTCCATCCGGCCCGAGGCCCTCAGCGTGGCGTCGGACGCCTCCCCGGCCGGGGACAATGTCCTCTCAGGTCGGGTTGAGGACGTGATGTATCTCGGAGAGATCGAACAGTACTTTCTGAAGCTGGACGACGGTTCCTCAGTCAAGGTGGTGGAGCCCAGCCCTGACGCCCCGAAGGCCAGAGTGGGCGAGCGCGCCAGGGTGTCGTTCAGCCCCGCCAAGGTGATCGTGCTCAAGGACTGATCTCGTGCGCCAGTACGACCTCACGCCCGCGCGCCTGGCCTTCCTGATCGGCCTGGTCGCGTTCTTCATCGCCTTTCTGATCTACCCGCTCTGGTACGCCTTCACCAGCGCGTTCGTGGTCAAGGGGGAGTTCTCGACGGTCTTTTTCCGGCTGATGGTCACCGACCCGGCGAAGCGAGAGGCGATCCTGAACAGCCTCCGGCTGGGGGTGGTGACCACCCTGGCCACGACGCTGTTGGCCCTCCCGCTGGCCTTCCTGCTGGTCCGCAACGAGTTCCGCGGAAAGGGGGTTCTGAACGGCCTGATGCTCGTCCCGATGGTCCTCCCGCCCTTCGTGGGGGCCATCGGCATGAAGCAGATGCTCGCCCGGTTCGGGTCGATCAACCTCCTGCTGCTGAAGCTGGGCCTGATCGACACGCCTATCGACTGGTTCGGCGGGGGAGGGTTCGCGGGCGTGGTCATCCTGGAGGTCCTCCACCTCTACCCGATCATGTATCTGAACGTGGCCGCGGCGCTGGCGAACGTGGACCCGTCGCTGGAAGAGGCCGGCCGGAATATGGGGGCGTCGGGCTTCCGGCTGTTCCGCACGATCACCTTCCCGCTGATGCTGCCCGGGTACTTCGCCGGGGCTGTCATCGTGTTCATCTGGGCGTTCACGGACCTGGGGACGCCGCTCGTGTTCAACTACAGCCGCGTCGTGGCCGTGGACATCTTCCGCGCCATCTCCGACATCAACGAGAACCCCATGGCCTACGCCGAGGTCGTGCTGGTCCTGGCCATGACGGTCTTCTTCTTCTACCTCTCCAAGACATTCCTGGGGGGCCGGCGCTACGAGATGATCGCGCGGGGACACGTGGTCTCGGCGGTCCGGCGGGCGTCCCCCCGCAAGACGGCCCTCATCTATGCCTTCACGCTCGGCCTGACCGCCCTGGCCCTCCTGCCCCACGTCAGCGTGCTGCTGACCTCTGTCTCAGGCCGGTGGTTCATGACCGTTTTGCCGGAGGAGGTCACCTTCAAGTACTACGGCGGGGTCTTCACCCACGACCTGGCCCTGTCCAGCGTGAAGATGAGCCTGTTCCTGAGCGTCCTGAGCACGGTTGCGGACGTGGTCCTGGGGGTGGCCATCGCCTATCTCCTCGCCCGGACGCGCATCCCCGGCAAGGGTGTCATCGATGCCCTGGCCATGCTTCCGCTGGCCCTCCCCGGCCTGGTCCTGGCGTTCGGGTATCTGTCCGGGTACTCCGGGACGTTTTTAGACGCCCGGAACTATCCGGTGCCCCTGCTGGTGATCAGCTACGCCGTGCGTCGGCTGCCCTACATGGTCCGGTCGGCCTACGCGGGGCTGCAGCAGACCAGCGTGGCCCTCGAAGAGGCTTCGCAGAACGTGGGGGCCGGCCCGGCGCGCACCCTGCTCAAGATCACCTTCCCGCTGATCCTGGCCAACCTGGTGGCCGGGGGCATCCTCTGCTTCGCGTTCGCCATGCTGGAGGTGAGCGACAGCCTGATCCTGGCGCTCAAGAGCCAGTACTATCCGATCACCAAGGCCATCTACGACCTGCTGGGCCGCATCCCGGATGGCCCTTACATCGCCAGCGCCATGGGCATCCTGGGCATGATCCTGCTTGGGGTAAGCCTGTTCCTGGCCGGGAAGTTCCTGGGGCGACGGATGGGGGAGTTGTTCAGGGCATAGTTTAAGTTCGTCGCGGCCGCTTTCCACCGGTCGTGGATCTGTAACCGCGCGCCACATCGGTCGCCGTCAGAAGGACAGACAGGAGAAGACAGATCGCCCCCACAGGCATCATCGCCACGCCCAAAAGGACATTCCATACGCGCTGATGAAACCGCTTTAAAACCTCAACGTAAAAATCGTCTCCACATTCGGCGTGGACTGAACGCCGATCGTCCCCCGGTGCAGGCGCATGATCTGCCGGGACAGGCTGAGGCCGATGCCGGAGCCGTCCCGCCGGGTCGTAAAGAAGGGGATGAAGATCTTCTCCTGAACCTCATCGAGGATGCCCGGCCCGTTGTCCGTCACGTGGACAAGGACCCTGCCCCTCTCGTCCATCCGGGCCATTAGCCCGACCGTGGCGTCAGGCCGGCCCTCCAGGGCCTGTGCGGCGTTCAACAGGAGGTTGATCAGGACCTGCTCGATCAATTCGGGGTCGGCCGTAAGCTCCAGGGTTTTGGGTTCCACCTGAGAGAGAAGATGGATGCCTCTGCTCTCCATCTCGGCGCGCAGGAGGTTCTGAACGCGCCCGAAAAGCTCGGCTACGGGAAAGATCTGGAAGTCGGGCTTGGGGATGCGGGTGAGCCTCCGGTAGGCGTCCACAAAATGCAGCAGTCCCTGGCTCCGTCTCTGGATCGTCCGGACGGCGTCTCGAACGTCGTTTAGCGTCTCCTCCTGGGGATGATCCTCTTTTTGAGCCGATAGCAGGCCGTTGGCCGTGGAGGCCAGGGAGGCGATGGGGGTGACGGAGTTCATGATCTCGTGGGTGAGCACCCGGATCAGGTTCTGCCAGGCCTCCATCTCCTTCTCCTCCAGTTCGCTCTGAATGTTCTGGATGGAGACCAGGATGAAATTCCGCTCCCGCAGCCTGAACTCGGTCGCGTAGATCGCCAGGTGCAGCAATTCTCCGTGATCTTCGACCCTGACCAGGGCCTTCTCCCCCGGCTTCAGGCGGAGGAGCGCGTCGATGAGGGGTTTGCTGAACGGCTCCAGGGACTGGATGTTTCGCAGGGGGGACCCCACCCGCAACAGCCGGCGGGCGGCGTTGTTCATCAGCTCCACTGCGCCGTCCGGCTGAAAGGCGATCAGGCCGATGCCCACGTGCTGCACGACGGTCTGGAGATAGCGGGAGTGCTCCTCCTTCTCCGCCCGCGCCCGCCTGAACTCGTTCAGGACCTCGTTGAACGCCGTCTTCAGCGCGTCGAACGAGGCGCCCAGCCCCTTTCCCGTGAACGTCTGTGAAAAGTCCGAGCTCTGGACGGCCTGCAGGAAGCGGGTCAGGTCCCGGTTGGCCTTCTCGACGTCATGGACCAGGGCGTAGACCTGGTAGGCGACGACGCCGGCCACGATCAGGAGGGTGGCGTAGTAGGTCGTCTGGAAGAACAGGTAGACCCAGAGGGCAATCGTGGCGCTTAGCAGCAGGATGCGACCGAGGCACTGGGCGCGAAAGCGTTCATAGACCATACTTTTTCAGCCTGCGATACAGGGACGTGCGCGTCAGCCCCAGTTCTCCGGCCACCTGACTGAGGTTCCCCTCGTGCTTGCGGATGGCCTTCCGGATCACGGCCTTTTCCACTTCTTCGAGGTTGTAGCGGTCAAACGCCAGCCCCTCCTCCCCGGTCTCCGGGGTGAAGAGGAGAAAGTCCGGGGGTTGAAGGACGTGGCCGTCGCTCAGGATCACGGCCCGCTCGACGGCGTGCCCCAGCTCCCGGACGTTGCCGGGCCAGGGGTAGCGCTCCAGCTTCTTCAGGGCCGTGGCGTGGACGCGCTTCAGGGGTTTCTGATACTTCTTCGAATGGACCCTCAGGAAGTGGTCCACCAGCAGGGGGATGTCCTCGACGCGCTCGCGCAGGGGCGGCAGGCGGATCTCCACGGTGTTGACCCGGTAGAGGAGGTCCTGCCGGAACTGTTTCTGCGCCACCACGTCGTGAATGGGGGTGTTGGTCGCGCAGATCAGGCGCACGTCGATGGGCTGCGGGACGTTGGACCCCAGGCGCGTGACCTGCCGGCTCTCCAGGGCGGTGAGGAGCTTGGCCTGGAGGGGGAGGGGGAGGTTGCCGATCTCGTCCAGGAAGAGGGTCCCGCCGGAGGCGATCTCGAACCGGCCGGCCCGGTCCTCCTTCGCGTCCGTGAACGCGCCCTTCACGTGGCCGAATAACTCGCTCTCGAACAGGGTCTCGCTCAAGGCCCCCATGTCCACGCTGATGAACACCTTCTCCGCCCGCTGAGACTGCCGGTGCAGCGCCCGCGCCACCAGCTCCTTCCCCGTCCCGTTTTCCCCCAGGATCAACACATTGGCGTCGGTCTGAGCGACCTTCTGAATGGTCGTGAAGACCTCCTGCATGACCGGCGATGCGCCGATGAGGTCGTGAAAGGGGCGGTCGATGTCCGCGCTCAACGCCCTCTGCTGCGACCGGAGGTGGTCCGCCTCCAACCGGGACGCCCTCAGATTCAGGGCCGCCGAGAGGGTGGCCAGCAGTTTCTCGTTCTGCCAGGGCTTGAGCACGAAGTCCGTCGCGCCCTCCTTGATCGCCCGCACGGCCGTCTCCACGTCCCCGTAGGCCGTGATCAGGATGACCACCGCCGAGGGGTCGATCTCCAGAATCCGGCTGAGATAGTGGAACCCCTCAGCGCCGCTGGTGGCGTCCTGGGTGAAGTTCATGTCCAGCAGGATGACGTCGTAGCGCTCGTTCTTGAGCAGGGAGGAGATCGCCTGCGGGTCCTTCTCCGTGCGCACCTGCTCCACGTGGGGCTTGAGCAGCAGACGGGCCGCCAGGAGGATGTCTTCGTTGTCGTCCACGACAAGGATTCGGCCGAGTTTCCTGTTCATGGAGCAGGTCCTTTTGCGGGTGAGACCTATCCCCCCATCCCCCTTTCCTAAAGGAAAGGGGGGGCAGACCTCTTCTATACCCTGCGCGTCGGGAAGAGACCTCCCCTCTCCTTCAGGAGAGGAGGGCAGGGGTCGCGACCTCATGGGAGCGACAGGTTGGGTGGCGGGGGAGAGGTCTTGCGCCAATCATAATCACGATGCACAGGGCTGTCAAGCAGAAAGGCGGCACGGGGGTGTACGCCAGCGGACACCATGTGTAACGTTAGCGGACACTTTTCGGAGGGGGGGCCAGACTAAATTTTCGTAAATCTTTTAAAAACAATATTGGCACAGTTGTTGCATATATTAGACCCAACCCCCTAACCCCGCAGCCTGTCGCTCCCATGAGGTCGCGACCCACCACCCTCTTCCCGACGCGGGAAGGGGGAACAGGTTGTTCGTTCTGCCTACGCGAAACACAA
>CAYRZX010000036.1:11968-17077 GCA_964428665.1 uncultured Gemmatimonas sp. | reverse complement strand
CTTCCCGACGCGGGAAGGGGGAACAGGTTGTTCGTTCTGCCTACGCGAAACACAAGATAAACTTCTTCCCTCCCCGTGTTGAGGAGGGACCGAGGGAGGGGTCATGTTAAGAAACTACCTCATCGTCGCTGTTCGGAATCTGCTCCGGCACAGGGGCTATTCCGCGATCAACATCGCAGGATTGGCCATCGGGATGACGTGCTGCATTCTCATCCTGCTGTTCGTGCAGGACGAACTGAGCTATGACTGGTACCATGAAAGGGCGGATCGGATCTACCGATTTGCCGTCGAGTGGCGGAATCCCAAAACCGGCGAGACAGCCCAGCTTGTCAGCGGGCCGTATCGGCTGGCCGAGACCCTGCGGACCGATTTCCCGGAGGTCCCCCATATCATCCGGTTCAGCTGCAAGCGGCCGTTGATCGGGTACGGGGACAAGCGCTTTCCCGAGGGGCGGTTCTTTTTCGTCGATCCCGGGGTGTTCGAGGTGTTTTCATTTCCTCTGATCCATGGAGACCCCAGGACGGCGCTCCGGGAGCCTTTTACGGTGGTGATCACGCAGGAGATGGCGCGGAAGTATTTCGGGGACGAGGACCCGATGGGCAAGGTCCTGCGCTACGGGGACGACCGGGAGCTGAAGGTGACGGGCATTCTGGGGGAGATTCCGCGCCATTCCCACTTCCGGTTCGATTTTCTCTCTTCAATAACGGTCGCGAATGTGCTGTTCAACCGGATCGCGCTGGAGAACTGGGGAGAGAACTCCGTCTATACCTATCTCCTCCTTCCTCCGGGTGTATCCCCTGCCGAGATCGAACGGCGGTTCCCCGATTTGATCCGGAAACACGCCCCCCAGTGGGCGCAGGGAGCGAGGTATTTCCTGCAGCCGCTGACCGATATCCATCTCCACTCCCACGCGGGGGGGGAGATCGAGCCGAACGGAGATATCGTTTACATCTACGCCTTTTCGGCCATCGCCGTCTTCATTCTGCTGATCGCCTGCATCAATTTTATGAATCTCTCAACGGCCCGGTCGGCCAGCCGGGCGCGGGAGGTGGGGATGCGGAAGGTGGTGGGGGCGGACCGGTCTCAACTCGTGTGGCAGTTTCTGGGGGAGTCGGTCTTCCTGTCGTTTCTGGCCCTTCTGCTGGCCGTGGCGCTTGTGGAACTCTCTCTGCCGGCATTTAACGGGTTTGTGGGGAAGGCGCTGGATATGGACTATGGCGGGAATCTGACGGCGGTCTTCGGGCTGATCGGGATCGCCCTGTTCGCGGGTGTCATCGCCGGGAGTTATCCGGCCTTTTTCATGTCCGCCTTTGAGCCCGTGGAGGTGCTGAAAGGCACGCTCAAAGGCGGGCCAAAAGGGGCAGGGTTCCGGAAGGTTCTGGTGGCCTTCCAGTTCGCCATTTCCATCTTTTTGATCGTGGTCACCGGGATTATTTACGGCCAGCTAAAGCATTGCCGGAACATCAAGCTGGGATATGACAAGGAGCACGTGGTTGTGATCTCCGGCGTGCCTGGCTCTTTGCAGCAGAAATATGAGGCGTTCAAGCAGGAGTTGTTGCAGAACCCCCGTGTGGTCAGCGCCGCCGGGACCTCCCGGATTCCGTCAGGGCGGTTGGGCAGCAACATCAGCACCCGGGCAGAGGACTTTCCAGAAGAAGAGAGTCCCTCCATGCAGACGGTCTGGGTGGGGTACGATTTTTTTGAGACGCTGAGGATGCCGTTCGTCGCCGGACGGAGCTTCTCAAAGGCGGCGCCCTCCGACGAGAAGGCGGCGTTCGTCCTGAACGAGGCGGCGGTGCGGAGGCTGGGGTGGACGCCGGAGAACGCGATCGGCAAGCGGTTCGGAAGCCAGTTCATCGAGGACTGGCAGCGGGGGCAGTGGGTGTGGAAGGATGGCCGCGTGATCGGAGTGGTGAAGGATGTCCATTTTGAATCCATGCGCGAAAGAATCGTGCCGATGGTCTTCTTCATTCAGCCGAACATGGCCGGGAATTTCCTCGTTCGGGTCCGGCCCGACGACATTCCAGGAACGCTCCACTTTCTGAAGCAGAAATGGCAGGGGGTCAACCCGAACCATCCATTTGAGTATTCTTTTCTCGATGAACGGTTTGACCAGCTGTACCGCGCAGAAGAGAAACAGGGGCAGATTTTCGGGACGTTCGCCCTCCTCGCCATTTTCGTGGCCTGCCTCGGCCTGTTCGGCCTGGCGTCCTTTGCGACCGTGCGGCGGACGAAGGAGATCGGCATCCGGAAGGTGCTGGGGGCATCGGTGGGGAGCATCGTGGCGCTGCTGTCGAAGGAGTTCGTGATCCTGGTAGGGGTGGCGAACCTGATCGCGTGGCCGGTAGCGTATTACGCCATGAACAGGTGGCTTCAGGACTTCGCGTATCGGATCGAGCTGGGGCCGGGGGTGTTCGTGCTGGGTGGGACAGTGGCTCTGGTGATCGCCCTGTTGACGGTGAGCTACCAGGCCGTGAGAGCGGCGCGGGCGAACCCGGTGGAGGCGTTGCGGTATGAGTGACCTATCCCCCCAGCCCCCTTTCCTAAAGGAAAGGGGGAGAAAGCTTTGCCTTTTGTCAGGAGGAAGTAGAGGATGGCGGTGAAAAACATCATCACAGGACAGAAGGTAAACCCGGACAAGTTGAAGCTTGCCCAAAGGATGCGTGAGCAGATGACAGAATCAGAGCGTATGCTTTGGGAGCGTCTTCGCGCTAACCGACTGCATGGTTTTCATTTCCGGTGTCAACAGGTCATCGACGGATTCATCGTAGATTTTTACTGCCATGCCGCTGGGCTGGTGGTAGAAGTGGACGGCGAAGTTCACCAGGAACAGGCGGAATATGATGCGGAGCGGGATCGTGTGCTTGCAGCGCGAGGATTGCACGTTCTTCGGATTCACAACGAAGAGATAAAGCAGAGTCTTTCGAGTGTTTTAGATCGCATTACTGATGAGATTACGAAACGATCTCAGGCTCAAAGCTCTCAGGAAAGGATCACCCCTTCACTTTAGGGGAGGGGTCGGGGAGAGGTCTTAACAGTGGCGATTCAAAAGACAAGAGACAGGTGGGTGGACCGCCTTGTCCAGTGGCGTCGCGAGGCCGGAAGCCTCCCGCCCGAAGGGGCTGACCCAGCGCCGACGCAGACCTTTGGGATGGACCGCCGAATAAAGAAGAAGCGGTGGACCCCGAAGCGGATCGCGTGGATGTCGGCGGCGGGCCTCTTTTTTGCCGCCGTGATCTATAATTTCCTGTTTGGCGATCACAGCTCCAGGCTCAACGTGGATTCGGAGCGGATCACGATCTCCACAGTAGAGAAAGGACCGTTCCAGGAGTTCATCCCGGTGAACGGGACGGTGCTGCCGCTCAAGACGTTTTTTCTGGACGCCGTGGAAGGCGGGAAGGTGGAGACGATCTTCGTGGAGGCCGGGAACGTTGTCAACCAGGGCGACCCCATCCTGAAGTTGTCCAACGCCTATCTGCAATTAGACGCCATGAACCGGGAGGCCCAGTTGTTCGACCAGATGAACAACCTGCGCAACACCCGCCTGGCGATGGAGCAGAACCGCCTCAACCTGAGCACGCAGCTTGTGGAGCTGGAGTATCAGGTACAGCGCCAAAAACGCACCTATGAACGGAAGGCGGAGTTGGCGAAAAGGGAGTTGATCTCCCGCGAGGAGTATGAAAAGGAGAAGGATGAATACGAGTATCTGTGCAGGCGGAAGGATCTTATGATCGAGACTCAGAAGCAGGACTCCCTTCTCAGGCAGGTCCAGGTCGAAAAACTGGAGGCTGCCGTAAAACACATGCAGACCAACCTGGACATGGTCAAACAGAACGTGGAGAACCTGGTGGTCAAGGCCCCCATCTCCGGCCAGCTCACGTCGCTCAACGCGGAGATCGGGCAGTCGAAGTCGCCCAGGGAGTCCATCGGACAGATCGACGTGCTGGAGGGGTTCAAGGTGCGGGCGCAGATCGACGAGCACTACATCACGCGCATTCACCCCGGCCTGGCCGGGGAGTTCGACCTGGCCGGAAAGTCCTACAGACTGGTCACCCGGAAGGTCTACCCCGAGGTCCGTCAGGGGAGTTTCGAGGTGGACCTGGAGTTCAACGGCGCAGAGCCAAAGGACATCCGGCGCGGGCAGACGCTTCAGGTCCGGCTGGAGCTGGGGGACCTTTCGGAGGCGGTGCTGCTGCCCCGGGGCGGGTTCTACCAGAAGACCGGGGGCAACTGGGTCTTCATCCTGGATAAGGCCGGGGAGGTGGCCACGAAGCGACAGATCAGGCTGGGCAGGCAGAATCCCCAGGTCTTTGAGGTGCTGGAAGGGCTGGAGCCGGGGGAACGGGTCATCACGTCGAGCTATGACAATTTTGGGGATATAGATAAGCTGATTCTGAGAAAGTGACCTATCCCCCTAACCCCCTTTCCTGAAGGAAAGGGGGGACAGGTTGTCCTTGCGGTATGGGGAAAGGCGAAGAGACCTCCCCTCTCCCCGTAGGAGAGGGGCCGGGGGTGAGGTCTAGAAAGGAGAACGACCATGATCAAGACAAACAGTCTCAAGAAGGTCTACACCACAGAGGAGGTGGAGACCACGGCCCTGAACAACGTGAACCTTCAGGTCCAGCCGGGTGAATTCGTGGCCATCATGGGGCCTTCGGGGTGTGGGAAATCGACCCTCCTGAACCTGCTCGGTCTGCTCGACAACCCGTCTGAGGGGGAGTTCTACTTTCTGGATCAGGAGGTGTCGAAGTACTCCGAGCGGCAGCGGGCCAATCTGCGCAAGGCGAACATCGGGTTCGTGTTCCAGAGTTTCAACCTGATCGACGAGCTGACGGTGGGCGAAAACATCGAATTGCCGCTCCTGTATCTCGGCGTCCCGGCCACGGAACGCAAGCAGCGAGTGGATGAGGCGCTGGAGCAGATGCAGATTACGCCCCGCAAGAACCACTTCCCGCAGCAGTTGTCCGGCGGGCAGCAGCAGCGCGTGGCCGTGGCCAGGGCGGTGATCGGACGGCCCAGGCTCATCCTGGCGGACGAGCCGACGGGGAACCTGGACTCCGTACACGGCGATGAGGTGATGAAGATGCTGACGGAGCTGAACGAGGCCGG
>CAYRZX010000036.1:0-11868 GCA_964428665.1 uncultured Gemmatimonas sp. | reverse complement strand
CGGAGAAACGGAGAGGGGATTCTCCGATTCCCCGATTCCCCCCTCTCCGTTTCGGGGAGAGGGGGGGGAGGGGTCTCATGGAGGTCAACGATGATTCGTCTCAAGGGGATTGAGAAATACTACTCGACCGGCTTCGTGAAGACCTTCGTACTGCGGGACATCGACCTGGAGGTCGAGGAGGGGGAGTTCGTCTCCCTCATGGGGCCGTCCGGCGCGGGGAAGTCCACGCTGCTCCACATCCTGGGGATGCTCGACACGCCCTCGGGCGGCGAGTACTTTTTTCTTGACCAGCCGGTGCACAGCCTGAACGAGCGGCAGCGGACGGAGCTCCACAAGCTGAACATCGGGTTCGTGTTCCAGAGCTATCACCTGATCGACGAACTGACGGTCTACGAGAACCTGGAGACGCCTCTGCTCTACAAGAAGGTGAAGGCGTCAGAGCGGAAGGGGCTGGTGGCGGAGGCGCTGGACCGATTCCACATCGTGGCCAAGAAGGACCTGTTTCCCAATCAGCTTTCGGGGGGGCAGCAGCAACTGGTGGCCGTGGCGCGGGCGGTGATGACGAATCCCAGGCTGATCTTAGCGGACGAGCCGACGGGGAACCTGAACTCCGCTCAGGGGGAGGAGATCATGGAGTTGTTCAAGAAGCTGAATCAGGAGGGGACGACGATCCTCCAGGCGACGCACTCGGAGAGGAACGCCTCATATAGCCGCCGGATCATCCATCTGCTGGACGGGTGGGTGGATCGGGAGGAGAGGCAGACCTGACCCGGCAGACATGAGGCGTAAAAACCTGTTCCCTTTCAGGGAGGGGGCGCCATGTTCAAGAATTACCTGACTGTCGCGGTGCGGAACCTGCTCCGGCACAAGGGGTATTCCGCGATCAATATTGCGGGGCTGGCCGTGGGGATGGCGTGCTGTTTTCTGATCGCCCTCCTTGTTCGCCACGAGCTGAGTTATGATCGGCATCATCAGAACGCCGAACAGATCTTCAGGGTCACGGAGGAATACAAAAATGACCTCACCGGTGAGGCCGTGCAGAATGCGCAGACCGCATTTCGACTGGCTCCGGCGCTCCTGAGCGACTTCCCCGAGATCGTCCACGCCACCCGGTTTTACCGTGGCACCCTGTTGGCCCGTTACAAAGGGAAGCAGTTCCTTGAACCGGGGTTCGCACTCACGGATGCAGCCGTTTTTAAGGTTTTTTCTTTTCCTCTCATCAAGGGCGATCCGGAGGTGGCGCTGAAGCGGCCGAACTCGGTGGTCATCTCAGAAGAGGTGGCGCGCAAGTACTTTGGAGATGAAGACCCTGTCGGAAAGGTCCTTGCCTCCAACGGGGAGGTCCCGGACCTTGAGGTCACCGGCGTGTTTCAGAAGATGCCCCAGAATTCGCACTTCAGGTTCGACCTCCTCGCTTCTATGGAGACCTTAAAGCTCCTGTCTTCGAGGGTCGTTTCAGATTGGAGGCGTTCCCAGTACACCTATCTGCTTCTGTCAAGGGATCACCCTCCTTCGGCGCTGGAGAGAAAACTTCCCGGGTTTGTTGAGAAATGCAGACGGGAGGGGGCGACTTTCTCGAAGCTCCACCTTCAGCCTTTGACGGACATCCATCTCCACTCGAACCTCCGGGAGGAGATGGCGCCCAACAATAGCATCACGTTCATCTGGGCCATCTCCGGGATGGCTGTTTTGGTTCTTTTCATCGCGTGCATCAATTTTATGAACCTGTCGACCGCCCGGTCTACCATCCGGGCGAGAGAGGTGGGGGTGAGGAAGGTAGTCGGCGCGCATCGACTTCAGGTCGCCAGCCAGTTTTTGGGCGAGTCGATGCTCCTGTCCTGCGTTGCTCTTCTGCTGGCCGTCGGTATGGTTGAGGTATCTCTCCCTCTGCTCAACGGCCTCCTGAACAAGCAACTGACCGTAGAACTCTTTGGCCATGTTTTCATCATGCTCGGGATAGCCCTGTTCACTGGCGTCGTCGCCGGGAGTTATCCGGCCTTCTTTCTCTCCGCTCTCCAACCTGTGAGCGTGTTGAAAGGCGTTTTGAAGACCTCTCCCAGAAGCTTTATCCTCAGAAGGGCGCTGGTCGTGATCCAGTTTTCGATCTCTATTGGGTTGATCATTTGCACGGGTGTTATGTACGGTCAACTCTCTTACCTCAAGAACAGGCAACTGGGCTTTGATAAGGAGAATGTCGTCATCATTGAGTGGGCTCACGCGATACAGAGGTTAGAATCGTTCAAAAGCGAGTTGTTGAAAAGCGTCGATGTGATGAGTGTCTCGGCGTCCAAGAATGTGCCCCCGGACCCCTCTGTGCGCAGTTATGTCGTCGATCTGGAGGGGGTTGGACGCAGAGACATGAAGATCATCATGGTGGACCACGATTTTATGAGGACGCTCGGGATTGAGTTGAAAGCCGGGCGGGATTTCTCCGGGAACTGGCCGACGGACTCAGGAGAGGCGGTCATCCTCAACGAGGAGGCTGCGAAGGAGCTTGGATGGGCGTCTCCTGTGGGGAAAAGGTTTGACATCCCTTACTTTCAGAAACGTGGTCGCGTCATCGGTGTCGTGAAGGATTTTAATTTTGAGTCCTTGTATCATCAAATATCCCCCGTTGCATTCATCCTCTCCCCGCGCTGGTACAGCAAACTGGCGGTCAGGGTGCGCTCAGACCATCTCCCTGATACGATCGATTTTCTCAGGAAGGAGTGGGAGGAGTTTGTCCCCGATCGCCCTTTTTCCTTCTATTTTCTCAATGATCGTCTGGATCAGTTGTACCGCGCAGAGAAGCAACGGGGTCAGATAACGGGGGTCTTCTCCGCGCTGGCCATCTTTGTGGCCTGCCTCGGCCTGCTTGGCCTGGCCTCCTTCACCGTGGAGCGGCGCACCAAGGAGATCGGTATTCGTAAGGTGCTGGGCGCTTCCGTCTCCAGCATTGTGGTTCTGTTATCCAGAGAGTTCATCATCCTGATCGCGGTCGCGAACCTGATCGCCTGGCCGGCGGCCTACTACGCCATGAGACGGTGGCTTCAGGATTTCGCGTATCGGATCGAGCTGGGGCCGGGGGTGTTTGTGCTGGGCGGGATGCTGGCGCTGGGCATTGCCCTGTTGACAGTCAGTCTTCAGGCGGTGAAGGCGGCGCGGGCGAATCCCGTGGATGCCTTGCGGTACGAGTGACGCCCGCAGCAAGATCCCCCCGGATGATTCTGCGACAATCCCTGTTGACATTTGCGCGGGGCGAGGTTATTTTGGGAGCAGGAACGCGAAAGACGCGAAGAAGCGCGAAAGGACGCGAAACCCCCCAAAGGCCCAACCTGAAAGGTTATCATGAAAGATCGACTCGGATTTGACGCCCCGCCCACGAGACGGATCGAGGAGAGCCTGGCGTGGGCGGCCGCCAGCGGCTTCCGGTGGGTGGACTTCAATGCCGACACGCCGTTGAACGCCCTGGAGACGTTTGACGGCGCGCGCGTCGCCGGGGTCCGGGACCTCTGCGGGCGGGGCGGCCTCCGGCTCGCCATCCACCCCTCCTCCGCGGTCAACTGCGCAGAGGTCACGCCGATCATGGCCCGCGCCTCGGACGATTACCTGCGCTCCAACCTCGACCTGGCGAAGCGCCTCGGCTGCGCCTACGTGGTCGTCCACGGGGGCTACCACTTCAGCGCCGACGCGGGCCGCCGGATGGAGGCGGCCATTCAGCGGCTGCGACGGGCCATCTCCTGGGCCGAGTCCCTCGACCTGCCGCTCTACCTGGAGAACCACAACCGGGAGCCTGACGACGCGGAGATCCACTACATGCCCCACACGGTCTCCGAATGTCGCCGGTTCTTCGACGAACTCCGGTCCCCCCTCCTCAAGTGGTCTTTCAACATCGCCCACGCCCACCTGGAGCCGGAGGGCATCGGCGGTTTCCTGGACGCCTTCGGCGTGGGGAACATCGGGCAGGTGCGGGTCAACGACAACCGGGGGGTCCGGGAGGAGCACCTCGTCCCCGGCGAGGGGAACATCGACTTCCGATCCACGCTGGCCAGGCTCCGGGAGATGGGCTATTCGGGGCCGTTCTGTTTTGCGTTCGGAAACGACGACGACAGGCTCAGGGCGCGCGACACGTTCCTGGCGTCGTAGGCCATGCCGCAGAGGTCCGTCAAATCAGGGCTGTTTCCGCTGCTGGCCACGGCGTTTATCTGGGGATGGCCCAACATCCTGATCAAGCTCGTCAGCCACGACTTCGACGCCCTGACGCAGAGCTTCTTCCGCTACCTGGCGGCCAGCGGGACCACGGCGGCGGTCTGCCTGGTCTTCTGGCGGGCGGCCTACCGGGAGGGTCTCCGGAACCTCCCCCATCTGCTCCTCCCCACGGCGGTCGTGACCGCGCATCAGATCACCTACATGATCGGCGTCTACCTCACGTCGGCCATCGCGGCGAGCGTCGTCTCCAAGACGAGCGCCCTGTTTGTCCCGGCGCTCTCGTTCCTCCTCTTCCCGGAGGAGCGGGCCATCATCCGAGGTCCCAAATTCCTGGCCGGAACGGGCCTGGCGCTGGCGGGGGTGATGGGGCTGGTGCTGGCCAGAGGGGGCATGATGATGGGGGAGGGTCTGGCGGGGCCGGCGCTCCTGATCCTGAGCGCGTTTCTCTGGAGCTTCTACTCCGTGCTCATCAAGCAGGTAACGGGGCGCGTGGACCCCCTGGCCATCACCGGCATCGTCCCCCTGCTCTCCTGCGTCCTCTTCTTCCCGGTCTGGGTCTCTTTTGGGGACCTGGGGCGCATCTTTGTGGCCCCGGCCCGGTCCGTCCTGATCGTGCTCGGGTCCGGCATCTTCGTCATCGGGATGGGCAACACGCTCTACTATGTCGCCATCCAGCGGGTGGGGACCTCCATCTCGACGAACTTCCTGCTCTCCACCCCCCTGGTGGCGGGCGTCCTGGCCTACCTCATCCTCGGCGAGCGTCTGACCCCCCTTCAGATGGCCTTCAGCGCCGTCCTCCTCACGGGGTGCCTCCTCATCAGTCGGAGCGCCCGGCCAGAGGCCAGCCAACAGCCGTCAGCGATCAGCGATCAGCAAAAGACAAAAAGGAAAAACGTGTTGGGGTTCACTGATAGCTGATAGCTGATGGCTGATCGCTTAAAGCCGTTGACTTCGCCCCCCGGATGTCTTAACATGGGGGAGGGGACCTCTTGCAGGCTTTCCTTTGCGCTGTATTTTGACGTTCAGGAGACGATATTCGGAGACGATCTTCATGGAGAGAAAGAAGGGGAGACCGGAGGGCGCCGAGAAGGAGACCCGAACGACAACGGTCAAGGTGTTCGGGATCGAATACCCCATCAGCAGCCCGGAGGATCCGGCCTACACCCGCCGGGTGGCGGAGTATGTGGATAAAAAGATGAGGGAGATCGCCCAGCAGAGCCGGGTGCTGGACCAGTCCAAGCTGGCGGTCCTGGTGGCCATGGACATCGCCGACGAGCTGTTGATGCTGCGCCGGAAGCGGTATGCGATCATCGGACGGACCGGCACGGCGACGGAGAAGCTGGCCCGGACAATGGCCGCAGAGTCCGAGAAGGACCGGGGCGTCTCCGTGCCCCCAAAAGAAGAATGAAAGATTCCAAAGATAAAAAATCGCCTGCCCCGCTGACACGGGAGGACCTTGCGCAGATCGCCGCCGAGGCCGACGCCCGGATGGGCCGGGTGGCCCAGAAGGTGCGGGCTGTGCTCGTGGGCATCGTCGCGGCCCTGATGGTCGTCCTCGCCGCGACGCTCTACCTGGGTCTGATCGCCGTCGCCTCCATCCTGATCGCCGTCTGCCTCATCACCGTCACGCTCTACCTGTTCGTCCGGCTCTGGCCCGGCGCGGGTCCGGCGGCCAGGCCCTCTCCCATCCCCTCTCCGATGCCCGAGGCCACCCCTGCCGCCGCCGTGGAGGCCGCGCCCAGAGAGTCCAGATACCGGGTCCTCTGGGCCCTGCGCGCGATGGCGCGGCGTCAGGACGACTTCCTGATCAGCGGCCGGGCCGCCGAGCGCTTCGCCCGGACGATCCGATTCATCCTGAAAGGCGGGAAGTGACATGGCCTTCCTCCGGAACAAAACGGTGTATACCTCGGAGCATCCTGTAACGGGCCTATTATACACCATCACCCCGAATAAACCAACAGTATCATAAATCTCCGAGCTACCTGAGACGCGCCCGGCTACGCCGGGCTGAAAAAGCCCGATTTATCGGGCGCATATAGGGTAGCGCGGGAACTTCATTCCCGCGCTATGGGCGAGAAATAAAAATCCCGCGGCTTGCTGCGGGGTTTTTATTCGTTTCGCAACGCCTCCACCGGGTTTGCCAGGGCGGCCTGGACCGCCTGGGCGCTCACCGTGAGGAGGGCGATGCCGAGGGCCAGGCCCCCGGCCAGCGCAAAGACGCCCGCGCCCACGTCGATGCGGTAGGCGAAGTTCTGCAACCACTTTTGCGCGACGACGTAGGCGACGGGCCAGGCGATCAGGTTGGCCAGGGCGACGAGCTTCAGGAAGTCCTTCGAGAGCAGGAGGACGACGTCGGCGACGGACGCACCGAGGACTTTGCGGATGCCGATCTCCTTCGTGCGCTGTTCCGCCGTGAAGGAGGCCAGGCCGAACAGGCCCAGGCACGCAATGAAGATGGCGAGGGCAGCAAAGGCGCTGAAAAGTGTGCTGGTCGTCTGCTCGGCATGATAGAGGGCGTCGAGGTCGGCGTCGAGGAAGGTATAGGTGAAAGGTTGCTGAGGGACGAAGACGCTCCAGGTAGTGCGGAGAGCGGCGAGGGTAGCCGGCAGGTCGTCTGTGCTAAGGCGGACAGCGAACAGCTGGCACGGGCGGTTTTCGAACTCCGGGTCCGGTCCTATCAGCATCATCGGTCCGATCGCCTGGTGCAGTGAGGCGAAGTGGAAATTCTCCACCACCCCGACAACCGTGTAGGTACGATTCCCCCATACCACGCGCCGTCCAACCGGGTCGTCCAATCTCAGGTCCGCGACGGCCTGTTCGTTGAGCAAGACCCCCATCGAGTCGGCAGGAAAGGCGCGGGAGAGGCTGCGGCCATCGACCACTTTCATCCCCAGCGTCTCCACGTAATCGAAGCCGGTAAACATCCAGGCTAGCTGGGCCCCCTCCGAGGTGCCCTCCGGCCTGACCATCGATTTCTCGATGGTTCGCCCCGGCATGCTTTCCGCATGAGCCACCTCGACGATGCCCGGCAACCCCCGTACCGCCTGCCGGAACGCATCGGGCTGATGTTTCAGTACCTCCGTCCCTTCCACAACGAGCACCTGCTCCGCCTCAAAGCCCAGCTTTTTAATGCTGATGTAGTGCATCTGGTTAAGGATTATCACGGTTCCAACCATTAGCCCTATGGCCACTGCGAACTGGAACACGATCAGACCGCTTCGCAAAAACGACCGCCCCGCCTTGTTGGATAATCCTTTCAACACCACCGCCGGACGAAATGCCGAGAGGAAAAACGCCGGATATATTCCTGCCAGCACACCCACAAAGAGGGCCAGTCCGATCAGAATAGGGAGTATATACCACGGGATCAAATAACTGAATTCAAACGATTTTCCAGCAAGCTGATTGAAGGCGGGTAGCAGTAGCTCCACCAGTCCGACGGCCAGCACCAGTGCGACCAGGCTGAGCAGCGTCGATTCCGCCAAAAACTGCCAGATGAGTTGACTCCGGTGGGAGCCGAACACCTTGCGCACTCCTACCTCGCGGGCACGCATAGCCGATCGCGCTGTGGCCAGGTTGGCGAAGTTGATGCAGGCCAGAATCAGAATGAAAAAGGCGATGGCGGCAAAGAGAGACACGTAGGTTATATCGCTGGTGGGACGGAGTTCGTCGCTGAGATGAGAGTGGAGATGAATGGCCGTGAGCGGCTGAAGGAAGTAGCGGTAGCGATTGCCAGCGGCACGTGGCCCGAGGTACGTCCGCACCAGGTGGGGGAATTTAGCCTCCAGTATGGCCGGATCGGCGTTGGGGCGAAGGGTAAGATAGGTGTAAACATCGAGGCTCTCGAAGCTTTTTCGCTCTTTCCCGTCGGTTGTCGTGAAGGGGTGCCGTTGATACGCGGCGAGGAAATCGAAAGTGAAGTGCGAATTTGAAGGCACGCCCTGGGCGACGGCTGTGACTGTATAATCGAACAGATCACCATCCCCCAGCAAACGAAGCGTTAGCATCCGTCCAATAGGGTCGGCATCGCCGAAATACTTTTGTGCCATCATTTTCGTGATGACGATGGAGAACGGGGCTTGCAACGCGGTTTGTGGATCGCCTGTGGCGAGCGGCAGCGTGAACACGTCGAAGACGTTCGGATCTGCGAAAACGACGCCGTCTTCGTAAAATTGCGCCGCGCCGTGGCGCACGAGCACCCTCGCCGCGTGCTCTCGGCTGAGTCGGGTGGCGTGCAGCACCTCGAGGCAATCATTCGCCAGTGCCTGCGCCAATGACCGGGGCGTTTTCGCCGAAGCAACAGTGCTGTTGGGGAACTGTCGCTCGACAACCATGCGGTAGATGCGATTCGCGTTTGTATGGTATCGGTCATAACTCAGTTCGTATTGCACAAACAGCATGATCAGAATGCAGCACGCCATCCCGACGGCCAGGCCCGCGATGTTGATCGCGGAATAGCCTTTATGCCGGAGCAGGTTCCGGATGGCGACAGTGAGGTAGTTCCTGAGCATTATGACCTCCGTTGGCAAGGGGGATGAGGGGTGAGTTTAATGTTTACCTTGCAACATCCGTGCCAACGTTGTTTTTTAAAGATTTACGAGAGAACTGACAAAGGGGGCGCCTTAAAAAGTGTCCGCTGGTGATACACATGGTGTCCGCTGGCGGACAGGGTGCGGGGTTTTGAGGTCGTTGGTCCTGGAAGGGGGACGGTAAGGATCAGGGCAGATGGTCAGGGGGGAAAGTGCGCAGGAGAAGCGCGACTACGCTGCATTGTCAAGTTTCAATCCGTCTTCTCTCATCTGCCCTCTGCCCCGCCCTCCATCTCCAGACGACCGAGTTTGATCAGGCTCTCCAGGTCTTCCACGTCATCAGGGGTCCACTGGGCGAAGACGGCGCGGGTGCGTTCGAGGGCCAGCTCATCCGCCTGTCCGAGCATCCGGGCGACATCGGCGAGGTCCTGCACCCGTCCGGCCCGGACTTTCATCAGCGCGAGATAGTGAAGGGGGAGAATGGGTAACCCCTGTGTGTCCCGGTTCGCCTGCGCCTCTGCAAGGGCATTGGCCCACCAGGGGTCGCGACCCTCGATCACGTCGATGGATTCCCCGTCCGGCGTCCGCCACGATGCGCCGCCGATGGTCAGGATGCCCTGTTCGACGAGGCCGGCGGCGCTGAGCCTGCGCCGGACCTCCGGCATGTCGGAGGCCAGGACGACGATGTCCAGGTCACGGGTCGCCCTTTCGGGCATGTAGAGACGGGTCGCCACAGCGCCCGCCACGGCCCACGGAAGAGGATGGAGTATAGCAGTCAGGTCGGGCCAATTCATATCTGTGGTCCTCCTCCTCAAAAAGCCGAGGACGCTCCCTGCTCCAGGACGGCTCCTCCTCAGGGCCATGTCGATCAACATACGCCGCGCCGAAATCGTCTCCGCCATATCGCCTTCCTCGCCCATATTCTCTACTGCTCTGTCAAGATTAGTTTGACTGGTTCTTCTGGTGGGACAGGCCTCCGGCCTGTCCAAATCCGCCTGCCATGCCCAGGCGAGACGCCTGGGCTACTATTCACTTCTACCTTGACAGAGCACTACCTCCAGACCAGCATCACGGCCATTGTCTCGCCGAGGCGGTTGTAGAGGAGGTCAAAGGCATCGGTGGCGCGGTCGAAGGGGAAGCGGTGGGTGATCATCTCTTCGACGCGGATCTTGCGTTCCGCGAGGAGGGAGAGGGCCCGGTCGGACGCCTGGGGCCGGAGGTCCCCCCGGAGGTAGCCGCCGATGAGGCGGCGGCCCTGAATCTTGCCGGAGTCGAGGGGGAGGGGCTCGTTCTCGTAGAGGCCGATGACCTGGAGGAGGCCCCCCCGGCGGACCATGTCCTGGGCCTGCGCGAATGCCTTTGCGCCGGCCCGCCCGCCCACGGCCTCCACGACGATGTCCGCCCCGTCTCCGCTGGTCAGGCGTTTCACGGCGGCCACGGGGTCTTCGGATGAGGCGTCCACGACCTCGTCCGCGCCGAGGCGGCGGGCCAGGTCGCAGCGGAGGGGGAGGGCGTCCACGGCGATGAGGCGGGCGAGGCCGTCGGCTTTGGCGACCTGGAGGCAGCCGCTGCCGACGAGGCCCTGGCCCAGGATGACCGTCGTGTCCCCCTTCCGTGCCCCGGTCTCCTGCACCCAGAGGACGGAGCTGGTGGTTAGCGGCCAGAAGGTCCCGGCCTCGAACGAGACGGCGTCGGGCAGGCGCACGACCGGGGGCTTATGGGGGCTGTTCACGACCTCCACGGCCACGAATTCCGCGTGGGGGGCCAGGGCCGCCACGCGGTCGCCCGCAGAGAACTCCGTGACCTGGCTCCCGACGGCCTCCACGACGCCGGAGAGGGAGTAGCCCATGATGGCGTGGTCCACAGGGCCGGGGAGGATGTAGCGCCTCCAGACCTCGGACCCCCGGCTGATCAGGGAGACGACGGCCCGGATGAGGACCTGCGTGCCGGAGATCTGAGGGACCTCGACCTCCTCGACCCCGACGTTGCAGGGGCCGTCGAACTTGGCGACGCGTTTCATGGGGACCTCACTGAAAATCAGCGACTCATAGCAGCCCGCGATGCCGCCTGGCCGACTGGATCGTGTTGTGGAGCAGCATGGTGATCGTCATCGGCCCCACGCCCCCCGGCACGGGCGTGATGGCGCTGGCCTTCTTGCTGACACCCTCGAAGTCCACGTCCCCCACCAGCCGGAGCCCGCTCTTCCTGGATGCGTCCGGGACCCGGTTCACCCCCACGTCCACGACCACGACTCCCTCGCGCACCATGTCCGAAGTGATCGTGTTGGGCCTCCCGGCGGCCACGATCAGGATGTCCGCCTGTTTCGTGAAGTAGGCCAGGTCCTTCGTGCCGGTGTGGCAGACCGTCACCGTGGCGTTGGCCCCCTTCTTCTTTTGAAGGAGAATGCTGGCGACGGGCTTGCCCACGATGTTGCTGCGACCCACCATCACGACGTGTCTCCCCTCGATCTGGACGCCGCTGCGCAGGAGGAGCTGCTGGATGCCGTAGGGAGTGCAGGGGAGGTAGCACTCCGCCCCGACGAGCATCTTCCCCACGTTGACCGGGTGGAACCCGTCGACGTCCTTGTCGGGGTGGACGGCCATCAGGACCTTCTGCTCGTCGATCTGGGGGGGCAACGGTATCTGAACGAGGATGCCGTGCACCTCCGGGTCCGCGTTCAGCCGGGCGATGAGCCGGAGCAGGTCGGCCTCGGGCAGGCCGGCGTCGAACCGGTGCTCCACGGAGCGGATGCCGAGCGCCTGGCAGGCCTTCTGTTTCATGTTTATGTAGGTCATGGACGCCGGGTCGTCCCCGACCAGGACCGTGTCCAGGCCCGGCACGACGTTGTGCTCCTTTTTGAGCCGGGCGATCTCGGCGCGCATCTCGGCGCGCATCGCCCCGGCGACCTCTTTGCCGTCCAGAATTTTTGCCGCCATAGAGGTTCTCCCCCGCTTAAGATAGTCCCACGACCTTCCCCTCCGCGTCGATGTCCACCCTTGTGAATCCGGGTTCGCTGGAGAGGCCGGGCATCGTCCGCATCTCCCCACACAGGGGATAGATGAAGCCCGCGCCCACCGAGGCGCGCACGTCGCGGACGGGCAGGCGGAAGCTCTTGGGCACCCCCTTCCAGGCCGGCTCGTGCGACAGAGAC
>CAYRZX010000035.1:4126-29512 GCA_964428665.1 uncultured Gemmatimonas sp. | reverse complement strand
CACAAGACCATAAGGCTTTTGCATTGGTCCTGTGGTCCTGTGGTCCTGTGGTCCTACCTGCTGCCTACTACCTCCCGCCTACTTCAGTAGACCTTGTCTATCACGATATTCACATCCCTCTGCCCCGGCTTCACGGGCGTCTTCGTCCCCCCCTCCATGTCTCCGGGGTCCGGCTGCCCCACGCGCCCGTCCTGGTCGATCCGGGCCACGACGTACATCTCGTCGATCTGCGCGAACTCCAGCCCCTCCCCGAACATCGGCAGCACGTCCGCCTGGCTCAGGCTGTAGGAGAACGGAAACGCCGGCGCGAGCAGGCGCAGCACCGCGTAGGGCGCCCCCCCCTGGGCGCGCTCCTTCGCCATGACAAACAGCGTGGCCCCCGCCGGGATGCGACCCGCCAGCTCCGGGGCAATCGTGATCGTCCCAGCGACGGATTTTTCATCCGTTATTGGCCTCTTATCCGTTGCGTAGGTCCGCTCGCTCATCGTCGTCATCCCCTTCTGGGGCGCCTGAGGAGCGGCCGCGACGTGCGGATTTGCGGGCCTCGCCGCCTGCTGCGCCGGAGGGTTCACGTCCCCCTTTTCAAAGTTCTGGCTGCACGCCAGGCCGACCAGCCCGGTCAACAGACATAGGACGCGAATATATCTCATGAAGTTCCGTCTCCTGTCGCGTTCCCGCGCACAAAAACCGGGTCACGCCCAAAACGCGACCCGGAACGTCCAAAACAGTCTGTAATATACCCTTCTGCCGGGGAGATGTCAAGAGACGTATAGAGGCAGAGGCTTGCCCTGCTCCTTGTGCCTTCAATACCTCCCCCTCAAGATCGCCACCAGGTCCTCCTCGATGGACGCGCGGGGCCGCTCGGTGATCCGGCCGATCTCTCTCCCATCCCGCAGGACGATGAACGTCGGCAGGAAGCGCACGCGGTATCTCTCCATCGTGGAGTCGATCACCCCCGGCACGGCCAGGTAGCGCGCCTTCAGGTTCTGAGCCTCCGCCGCCACCCGCATCAGCCTGGGGACCTGGACGCGACAGCGCCCGCAGAAGACCGAGAAGACCGCCACGACCTCCACACCCTGCCCCTGCGCCCTCAGGGCCTCCACGGCCTGCCGGTAGGGCTCGTAGAACCGCATCTCCGGCCCCCACTCCGGGCTGTGCCGGAGCAGGCTGTCCGGCGTCACCTCCCCGACCAGCGGCGTCCTGGGGACCATCCGGACCGACAGACTGTCCACCCGGAAAACCGGCATAGAGTCCTGAACGGCATACACCCCGATCCGCTCCAGGCGCAGGTCCTCCCCCACCCGCGCAACGCCCTCCCCGAACTGCACCCCACCCCCGGCCACACGGAGAAGCCCCTGCTCCTTCAGGTCGAACACGATCAGGTCCCCGATCCTCCCGGACACCACCAGCGTCATCCGGCGATCCGGGCTGCTGTAGAGCGCCCCGGTGGGGTCGACCTCCCCGTTCACCTCCACGTGCGCCACCTCGATGGCCTCCCAGAGCGCGGGGACGACCTGCCCCAGGGCCGCCGGAGAGACCAGGAGGGCCGCCGCCAGAACAATAATTTTTCTTGACATATAAACACCTTTCCTTTATTTTTAGATTTATCGAAAAATTAATCTTGAAAATATTTAATTTTTTGATTAGTTTTCTTCAAGTTTTTCTTTTGGTTTTACTTAAAATAAACCAGCTGATAAGGAGGCGCGATGCAGAAATCCCTTTCAATAAAGTTTCTATTTCTCTGTGCCGGTGTGGTTTTCTCCCTCTGGGGATGCGATGCCGTACTCACCAAAGCCCCCCTGGGCCCAGACACCCTGGAGTCCCCATTTTCAGGTCTGACAAACACCCTGAACACCACCTTTGTCAGGGGGGATGAGAACTTCGACCACGTCTTCACGGTCAGAGAGGGGCTTGGCCCCATCTTTAACCAGCCCGCCTGCGCCGCCTGTCATCCCGGAGACGGGCGGGGCAAACCCGACGCCGGCCTCCTGGTCCGGTTCAGCCGGGGCTCAGACCTGATCCCCCTCCTCGGAGGTCCTCAACTCCAGGACCGCGCCATCCCCGGCGTGATGCCGGAGGCCCTGCCCCCCGGCGTGAACACCTCCCCCCGTCTGCCGCCACCCGTCTTCGGCGTCGGGCTGATCGAGGCCATCCCGGAGGAGACCATCCTGAAACTCGCCGACCCCGACGACCTGGACGGAGACGGCATCTCCGGCCGGCCCAACATGGTGGAGCCTGCGGAGTTTGTCCCTCCCACCGAGGTCGGCAGCGGCCCCGGCCCCCGGCTCGGACGCTTCAGCCGGAAGGCCCAGGTCACCTCCCTCCTCCAGCAGATCTCCGAGGCCTATCACCAGGACATGGGGATCACCAGCGACTTCCTCCCCGTCGAGAACCCCCATCCCCAGGCGGGCGGGGCCCTCGCCCCCGGAGACCAGGTCCCCGACCCCGAGATCCCGGCCCGCGTCGTGCTGGAGACCGTGACCTACGTCCGGCTCCTGGCCCCGCCCCGGAGGGGGGAGGTCACGGAGGAGGTCCGGAAGGGCGAGACCCTGTTTGCGAGCCTCGGGTGCGCCAAGTGTCACGTCCCCTCCCTGCGCACGGGCCCGAACCCCGTCCCCCAGCTCAACAACGTCGAGGCGCGCCTCTACTCGGACCTCCTGCTCCACGACATGGGGCCTGCGCTGGCCGACAACCGGCCCGACGGACAGGCCAACGGCCTCGAGTGGCGCACGACCCCCCTGTGGGGCCTCAGGCTCGTCTCCCAGAACCTGGGCGGGACGCCGTTCTACCTGCACGACGGAAGGACCTCCGACCTGTCCGAGGCCGTCCGGCTGCACGGCGGGGAGGCCGAAAAGGCACGCAACGCCTTCGTGGGCCTGAGCGACGCCGACCGGGGGGCCGTCATAGCCTTCTTGAACTCGCTGTAAGGAGATAATGAACAGGGATGCACAGGATAGACAGGATGCTCTCATCCCCTCCCCTCAGTTTTTCATCCTGTTTATCCTGTCTATCCCTGTAAAAAAATGGTTATGGATCGCCGATCTTTTCTGAAACAGGCCGGAGTGATGGCGCTTCCCGTGGTCGCCGGGTGCGCCACCGCCGGGATCGCTACGCACCGTGTCCCGACCCGGGAGGGCAGGGCCTTCATCTCCGTCGCCGACTTCCCGGAGCTGGCGGTCGTCGGGGGGGCGATCAAGCTGCAGATCGAGGGGAGAGAGAACCCGGTCTTTCTCGTCCGGGTGGACGAAGGCCGCTACATCGCCCTCTCCTCCGTCTGCACCCACCTCGGCTGTCAGGTGCGGAAGCTACAGCACGCCCTTCGCTGCCCTTGTCACGGCTCCACCTACGACCTCGAGGGGAATGTCCTCCGGGGGCCTGCGCAAAGGCCCCTGACGCGCTTCCGCACAGAGGTCGTCGAGGGCGGGGTCGCCGTCTTGCTCAGAGGGTGACCGTGCTCAGGCTGAGGGCTCACGAGAAAGCCTCTGACACCGGCTGCTGTCGACTGTCTCATCGAAACCAACAAGGAGAGGTTATGGTTCTTCCGGTGCGTCGCCTCCTGTATCTTGTAGCCAGTCCGTTTGTTATATATCTGGCATATCTGGCTTGTGGGGTCCCCTCAGCCCATGCCGTGCCCTATTTTGCCCGGCGCACGGGCAACCCCTGCAGCGCCTGTCACGTCATCCCGCCCAAGCTAAACCGAACAGGTGAGGCATTCGTCGCCCGGGGGTATACCTTCCAGGATGGACGAGTCAAGGATACGTTCCCCTTCGCCGTCTGGGCCACCGGGCGCTTGGAGGATTCGGACACCATCAGGGGCGAGGGGTTCCTCAACCGCATCGAACTCATCGCAGGGGGACCGGTTCGCCAGAGCAATCTCTCCTACTTCATCGAATGGCGGGCCATCAGCCAGGAGCTGCGGTCCGACGGCTCCATCCGGGACCGGAGCGGGCGCTTTGAGGACCTCTTTATAACCTATTCCGCTCGAAACTGGGCCTTCACCGCCGGGCAATTCAGGCCCTTATCCCAGGTGGATGTGTCCCGGAGGCTGGCCAACTCGGAGCCGGTCGCCTTCAGCGCGGGCTTGGCCGGGAAGAGGGCCAGGGACTCACGCACCACCGGCCTGCGCGCCTTCTCCCCCGCCGGGCGCTCCCCTTCTGTGCGGGCCTCCTACTTCCGGCCGAGCGGCTCTGAGGCGATCGACGGCTGGTATGTGGGCGTCACAATCCCTTTCGGGGGGGAATTTTCCTTCCCCCTGACCCGGGAGGCCCGCACGGAGGCCACTCTCGAGCTGGAGAGTCGCCCGAAGGGAGCCTTCGTCGAGGCATATTACCGTTCTGGCCTGAGCTCCATCGGGGCCCACGGCTTTTTAGGGGATAATGACCGCTGGCTGGCCCAACTGGTCGGTGCCTACAACTACCGTGCCTTCTTCTCCACGCTCGGCGTCGGGGGAGCGGGCAAGGCGAAGAACGAGGAGTTCCGCATCAGTTGGGACAACGAGGTCGTGCCGGTTCAGTGGGTCGCTATCGGAGTGCGCTATGACCAGCGAAAGGAAGAGGGGAGGGGTTCCAAGCCGGCGTTCTATCCCCATCTTAACCTCCAATTCCCGGCGAGCGACCTCACGTTACGCCTGGCGGTGGAGCGGCGGATCCAGAGCAAAAACAACCTGACGACGGCGGAGTTCAGCTTTATCTTTTGATAAGGAGCCCGTTTCTCAATGATCCTCAGAGTTCTCAGAGCGACCCTCTTGTGCGGCATCGCTGCCGCCCTCGTCAGGGCCGGCGATGCCATCGCAGCCCAGGAGGCCCCCCCCGCGCCCTCCGACTCCGTCGCGGTCCCGGTGAAGTCTCCTCCTGCGCCCCCCGACTCCGTCGACGCCTCCCGGCGCGGGAAACCCTTCGTCCTGGGCGGCTACGCCGACAAGCCCTTCATCACCCGCCTCGGCGGACGGACCGTGATCGGCGGATACGCGGAGGCCGAGTTCCGCTACGAGCGGGAGGCGGGCATCACCGAGGAGGTGACCTTCGTCCCGCGGAGGTTCAACATCTTCACCCACTCCGTCGTGTCGGATCGGGTGACCATCGGCTCCGAGATCGAGTTCGAGGAGATGGGGGAGGAGATCAAGCTGGAGTTTGCCACCGTCGATTTCCTCGCCCACGAGGCCCTGAGCTTCCGGGGAGGGGTGATCCTCTCCCCCCTCGGAAAGTTCAACCTCGCTCACGACGCCCCCTTCAACGACCTCGTGGAGCGCCCCCTCGTCTCCACGCAGATCATCCCCACGGCCCTGTCGGAGCCGGGGATGGGGCTGTTCGGCGCGATCTACCCCTCCCCCCTGTCGCGCATCACCTACGAACTCTACGGCGTCAACGGCTTCAACGAGGGGATCATCGAGGGCAGCGACAGGACCTCCGTCCCCAACGGCCGGGGGACCATCGAGGACAACAACAACCGCCCCTCCGCCGTCGGTCGGGTCGCCCTCAGCCCCCGCGAGGGGATCGAGCTGGGCGGCTCCTTCCACGTCGGCCCTTACAACGTCTTTCAAAAGGACGGGCTGAAGGTGGATGAGCGGCGGAACCTCTCCATCTTCGCCCTCGACTACGAACTCCGCCGTGGCCGGTGGGAGTTCCTCGGGGAGTACGCGCGGGCGCACGTCGACGTCCCGCAGCCCCTCGTCGGCCTGTTCGCGCGGCGGCAGCAGGGCCTCTACGCCCAGGTCAACGGCCACTTCTGGCAGGGCCTCTTCCCCGCCCTCCCCCAGTCCGTGTTCACGGCCACGCTCCGCTACGACCACGTCGATTTCGACGCGGAGGCCAGGGGCGATTCGCACCGGAAGATCACCGTGGGGCTGAACTTCAGGCCCACGGAGGACACGGTCTTCAAACTCAACTACGTGCGCAGCCGCGTGACCGACGCCGTCCCGATCTCCGTGCCCGGCGCGGCCATCCTCTTCGGCGTCGCCACCTATTTTTGAACGCGGACCTCACCTAAGGAGACCACGATGTCTCAGCAGACGATGTCGGAGGAGAGGTCAAAACTCACCCACGCGATCGAGGACTACCTCAAATTCATCTACAAGCTCCAGCAGACCGGGGAGAAGGTGACCACCTCGGCCATTGCGGAGCGCCTGAACGTGTCCGCGGCCTCCGTCACCAGCATGGTCAAAAGGCTGGCGGAGATGAACCTGCTGGCGCACGCCCCCTACCACGGCGTCGAACTGACCCAGGCAGGCGCCCGGATCGCCCTCGAGGTCATCCGCCACCACCGCCTCCTCGAACTCTACCTCACCCAGGCCCTCGGCTTCGGCTGGGACGCCGTCGATGCGGAGGCGGAGAGACTGGAGCACGTCATCTCCGAGGAGTTCGAGGCCAAGATCAACGAGGCCCTCGGAAACCCCACCCTCGACCCCCACGGCGCGTCCATCCCCACGAAGGACGGGGAGATGGACCAGACCCGCTACGTGCCCCTCTCCAGCGCGGCCAGCGGCCAGCGGGTCGTCATCCGGCAGGTGAGCGACCGCGACCCCGACATGCTGCGCTACATGACCAGCATCGGCATCGGCATCGGCATGACCGTGGAGGTCGTGGAAAAGGCCCCGTTCAAAGGCCCCGTCACCCTCCAGGTCGGGGACGGACAGCACGCCCTGGGGCTGGAGCTGGCAGATCACATCTATGTGACAGCGATGAACGATGAACGATGAACAAAGACAACGATGAAGTATGAACGATGAACGATGAACGAAAAGCGAAATAGCCTTTGTGGTTTTTCGTTCATCGTTCCGCGTTCCGCGTTCTGCGTTGCTCTTTCCTCGTTCTGCGTTCCGCGTTCTGCGTTTCGGAAGGTGACGTCATGATCGACCCTCTCGGTTCCCTGCTGACGGCCGCCCTGATTGCGGTGGCCGCCTACCTCCTGTTCCGGCCCGAACGCGGCTACTTCTGGCGCTGGCGGCGTGTTCATCGGGCAAACGAACGTGTCCTGATCGAGGATGCGCTCAAGCACCTCTATGACTTCGAATACCGGGGAGGGACGCCCACGGTGCAGAGCCTCTCCGGGGCGCTGGCGATCTCCGGAAACCTGGCCGCCGAGCTGCTGGCCCGCCTGGAGGCCCAGGAGCTGTTGAGGTCTGAGGGAGAGGGGTTTCGTCTCACCCCCGCAGGGCGCGACTACGCCCTGCGCATCGTCCGCGTGCATCGCCTCTGGGAGCGTTACCTGTCCGACGAGACCGGCGTGAAGGAGGCCGACTGGCACGGCGAGGCCGAGTACCGTGAGCACGTCCTGTCGCCCGCCCAGGCCGACGCCCTGGCCGAGCAGATGGGCCACCCCGTCTACGACCCGCACGGCGATCCCATCCCCACGGCCTCCGGGGAGATCGCCCCGCGCAGGGGTCAGCCCCTGACGACCCTGCCCGTGGGTGAACTGGCCGCCGTCGTCCACCTCGAGGACGAGCCCGAGGCGGTCTATGCCCAGCTCGTCGCCGAGGGCCTGAATCCGGGGATGCGCGTGCAGGTGTCCGAGATCTCTCCGGAGCGCATCCGCTTCTGGGGCGACGGGGATGAGCACGTGCTGGCCCCGGTCGTGGCCGCAAACATCTCGGTCATCCCCCTGCCCAGAGAGCAGGAGGTGGAGGAGGGGCCTTTTGAGCCCCTGTCGGCCCTGAGGCCCGGGGAGAAGGGCGCTGTCGTCCGCATCTCCAGGGCCTGCCGGGGCCTGGAGCGCCGCCGCCTGCTGGACCTGGGCATCCTGCCCGGCACGGTGATCGAGGCGGAGATGAGAAGCCCCGGAGGAGACCCGACCGCCTACCGCATCCGGGGCGCGCTGTTCGCCCTGCGCGAGGAACAGGCCAATCACATCTACATCGCACGCCAATAGAGGTAGCCTTATGCCCACAGAAACAGTCCCCGTTCCTTGTGAAACCTGCCCGGCCCACCACACCGCCAACCTGATCCGGCTCGGCGTCAACATGGAGAATTGGGACTATGTGGTGGCCCTGGCGGGCAACCCCAACACCGGCAAGAGCACAGTGTTCAACAGCCTCACCGGCCTGCGCCAGCACACGGGCAACTGGCCGGGCAAGACGGTCACGCGGGCCGAAGGCGGGTTTCTGTACGGGGGGAAACGCTACAAGCTGGTCGACCTGCCCGGCACCTATTCCCTCCTGTCGGTCAGCGTGGATGAGGAGATCGCCCGCGACTTCCTCCTGTTCGGGCGGCCCGACGTGACGGTCATCGTGGCGGACGCCACCCGCCTGGAGCGCAACCTGAACCTGGTCCTGCAGGTGCTGGAGATCACCGACCGGGCCGTGGTCTGCCTCAACCTGATGGACGAGGCCAGGCGACACCAGCTCCTCGTGGACGACCGCCGCCTGGCCCGCGACCTGGGGGTCCCTGTGGCGCCCACGGCAGCCCGCCAGGGCGAGGGCATCCCCCTGTTGATTCAGACCATCAGCGAAGTGGCGACCGGGCAGGTCGCCTGCAAGCCCCGCCGCATCCAGAGCGAGCCCCCCGCCCTTAAGCGGGCCATCGGCCAGCTCGCAGCGAAGATCGAGGCGGCCTTCCCCGGCCTCCCGAACGCCCGCTGGGTGGCCCTGCGCCTGCTGGAGGGGGACGCGCGGATGATGGAGGCGGTCCGCACGGGGGAGCTCAGGGACCTGAGCCAGGGCCGGCCCGCCGATCAGCCTGTATTAACCCCGGAGGTAGCCTCATGACCTCAAAGCCTTCTCCCGACGAAATCCTCTCCACCGCGGCCGCCCTGCGCTGGGAGGTCGGCGCCAACCTGCACGACGCCGTGATGGAGGCCATCTACACGGACGCCTCCCAGATCGCGGACCGGGCCGTGACGCGGAGCGGCCAGCGCCCCCGCTTCGACCTGGACCGGGCCATCGACCGCCTGGTCGCCAGCCGATGGACGGGATTCCCCATCATGATTCTGATGTTGACCGTCGTGTTCTGGCTGACGATCGCCGGGGCCAACGTGCCTTCGGGCATGATCGCCAATCTGCTGGTGGACACCTTTCATCCTGCCCTGAAGGGGCTGGCCGCCAGCGTCGGGATGCCCTGGTGGCTGGACGGCCTGCTCATCGACGGCATGTACCTGGCTATGGCCTGGGTGGTGGCCGTCATGCTCCCGCCCATGGCGATCTTCTTCCCCATGTTCACCCTGCTGGAGGACTTCGGCTACCTGCCCCGCGTGGCCTTCAACCTGGACAAGCTGTTCAAGCGGGCGGGCGCGCACGGCAAGCAGGCCCTCACCATGAGCATGGGCTACGGCTGCAACGCGGCCGGCATCGTGGCGACGCGCGTGATCGACAGCCCCCGCGAGCGCCTGATCGCCATCATCACCAACAACTTCGCGATCTGCAACGGGCGCTGGCCCACCCAGATCCTGATCTCCACCATCTTTATCGGGGCCCTGGCCTCCCCCCGTCTGGCGGGCCTGGTCTCCGCCGGCGCGGTGGTGGGGGTCGTCCTCCTGGGCGTGATCCTCACCTTCGTCGTCTCGTGGGGCCTCTCCCACACCCTGCTCAGGGGGGAGGCCTCCGCGTTCAGCATGGAACTCCCCCCCTACCGGCCGCCCCGCATCCTGCAGACGATCTACACGTCCCTCATCGACCGGACCCTCTACGTGCTCTGGCGGGCCGTGGTCTTTGCCGTCCCCGCCGGCGCGGTGATCTGGCTGGTGAGCAACCTCCACCTCGGCGGCGTCAGCCTGGCCGAGCACATCATCAACTCCCTCAACCCCTTCGGGCTGCTGTTCGGCCTGAACGGGGTGATCCTGCTGGCCTACATCATCGCCATCCCCGCCAACGAGATCGTCATCCCGTGCGTGCTGATGCTGACCGTGCTGAGCGCCAGGATGGCCGGGATCGGCGCGGGCGCGGGCGTGATGTTCGAGCTCGACTCCGAGGCGGCCACGGCGGCGGTCCTCCAGGCCGGCGGCTGGACCCTGCTCACGGGCATCAACCTGATGCTCTTCAGCCTGATCCACAACCCCTGCTCCACGACCATTTACACGATATGGAAGGAGACCCTGAGCGTCAAATGGACGACGGTCTCCGCGCTCCTGCCCCTGGTCATGGGGTTCGTGGTCTGCTTCCTGGTCACGCAGGTCTGGAGGCTGCTCGCAGGAGGGTGATGCCGTGATCTTCTCACAGCCCCTCCCCCTCGTCGCGAGCCGGGTCTCGCAACACGATTTCGTCCTGGACGCCCCTGCTCAGGAGCCGTCCGCCGGCCTGCCCCTGGGCAACGGCGACCTCAGCGCATCCCTCTATGGAGGCCCCGGCCTCCTCGCCCTCAGCGTCCGCAAAGGGGATGTGCCTGTTGGAGAGATCGCGCTTCACATCTCCGGTCACGATTCAGGCCCTCACCCACCCCCTGTCCCCCTCCCTCTCCCGTCCGTACGGGAGAGGGAGGGGGCGACAAGGGCTTTATCCACAGGCATGGGGGAGGGAGAGGGCCTGCCCCGTTTCCCGGTTCTTCTCCGCCTCTACGACGCCACCGCCCGCGTCGTCTTCCCGGACGGCATCGAGGTCGAGGCCTTTGTCGCCGCGACCCGCAGCCTGATCGTCCTTCGCGTCCGCTCGCAGAGAGCCGCTCCCCTCCCGGCGGCGCTTGAACTCTGTCCGAAGTACGAAGTGCGAATGACGAATGACGAAGTACGAAATGCGAATGACGAGGGGAGTATTCGACATTCGACATTCGACATTCGACATTCGACATTCGATTGCGACGGGCCGTTCCGCTACCTTCAACAGGACCTCTCCGCCAGCCTCTCCGCCGTCCTGTGCGGCCTTGTCTACGGCGCGCGATCCCACGCCGCCGTCCGCGAAGACGCCCTCCTGACGACCTTTGACGCGCCGCCTTCCGGCGAATGTCTGATCCTCGCCGGCGTCGCCACATCGCAGGACGGACCCGACCCCACCCGCAGCGCCCGCGCCGAGGTGGAGCGCGCCCTCCCCCACGGCTATCTCCTCCTTCAGCGGGAGCACGCCGTCTGGTGGGAGCGATTCTGGGCAAAGCACGAAACCGAAGGCTCACAAGACACCAACTATCGCGACATCTACCGCTCCAAAGTCGCGAGTCCTGAGCCCTGAGTCCAATGTCAAAACCGATGACTCAGGCCTCAGGACCCAGGACTCGAAACTCATGCACGAAAGGCCTTCCCATGCCGATCCAACAGATCACTCCCCCTGAGGCGAAAGCTGCCCTCGACGCGGACCCCATCGCCGTCTACCTGGACGTGCGGACCGAGATGGAGTTTGCCATGGGCCATCCCACCGGCGCGATCAACGTCCCGATAGCGTTCCCCGACTCCGCCACCGGCGGCATGCGGCTGAACTCCGACTTCCTCGCCGTGGTCCAGAAGGTCCTGTCCCGCGACAAGCCCATCTTCTGCGGCTGTCAGGCCGGCCAGCGGTCTCAAATGGCCGCCCAGGTCCTCGTCCAGGCGGGCTACACGAACGTGACGAACGTCCAGGGAGGGTTTGGAGGCTCACGAGATACCGCCGGCTGGAAGGCCGCAGGCCTCCCCGTGTCCAGCGACACAGGCGACGACGTCTCCTACGCGGGCCTCAGGAAGAAGGCCGGACTCTAAAAAACAGTCCTGAGTAGCGAGTGCTGAGTAAAGAAAAACCCTGTTCGTTGCTTTTACTCAGCACTCAGAACTCAGCACTCATCACTGTCTTTTACCCGCTCCGCTTCAGCTTCCCCGTCCGCTTGGCGTGCATCTCCGCCCGGTGAAACACCCACAGGCCGATCGGGACCAGGACGACCCCGGTGACTATCAGAACCGCCAGGTCCCCCTGGACGTCCGCCAGCGTGGCCCCCTTCAGCAGCACGGCCCGGATCGACCGGAGGGCGTAGGTCCCCGGCGAGACCGTCGAGAGCGGCTGAAGCCAGCCCGGCAGCACGCTCACCTCGTAGTAGATCCCCGACACCAGCGCCACGAACGACCCCAGGATGTCCGTGGCCTGCGCCCCCTTCTCCGGCGCGACCAGCGGGAACGTGGCGGCCATCAGCCCCATGCCCAGGAACGAGAACCCGCCCACCACGAGCACCAGCCCCACCAGGCCCAGGTTGGCGACCTCAAACCGCAGGTCAAAGAACAGGACGGCCAGCACCAGCACCAGAAACGCCCGCAGGATGCCGTAGAGGATCGCGTACAGGCACTGCCCCACCAGGTAGGTCAGCCGGTAGATCGGGGCCATGAACGTGTATTCGATGGTCCCCTCCCACCGCTCCCACGCCACCGCGTCTGCGGTCTCGAAGAACAGCAGCCGCAGGAAGTTCCAGAACACCGCCCCCACGATCAGGAACAGGATGTAGTGCTGGACCTTCGCCGGGTCGTCCCCCCCCATGAACTTCCCGATCATCCCGATCGTCAGCACGTGGACGACGTTCCAGATCACGAACACCGCCTCCATGTGGGCGTAGCGCTTCGCCAGGTTGAAGTTCCGCTCCACGAAGGCCATGGAGGCCTTCATCTCGTGAATAAGGGAATTCATCGCCTATTTCTCCTCATCCAACTCAACCAGCTCCTTGCCCGTCAACTCGATGAAGATGTCCTCCAGAGACGCCCCGTCCCTCCCCGCGTGACCCCGCAGCTCCGCCAGCGTCCCCTCCACGATGAACCGGCCCCGGTGGATGATGGCGATCCGGTCGCAGATCCGCTCCGCCTCGTCCATGTCGTGCGTCGTCAGCAGCACCGTCGCGTCGTGCCGTCCCCGCAGCCGGAGCGTGTAGTCCTGCACCTGCCGCTTGGAGACCGGGTCCAGCCCCGTCGTCGGCTCGTCCATCAACAGCAGCGCCGGCGACGTGAACAGCGCCCGCGCAATCGCCACCTTCTGCTGCATCCCGCGCGACAGCGCCTCCACCGGCTGCTCCATCTTCTCCCGCGAGAACCCCATCTCCTCCAGGATCGACGCCGCCCGCTCGCGGGCCTCCCCCCTCGGCACGCCGTAGAGCCGGGCCGCGTAGCTCAGGTTCTCCCACACCGACAGCTTCTTGAAGAACGCCGCGTCCACCGACACGCGGTTGATCGTCCGGCGCACGGCCAGCGAGTCCGCCACCACGTCCCGCTCGAAGACCTCGATCTCTCCGGCGTCCGGCAGGATCAGCGTCGAGAGCATCCGGATCAGCGTCGACTTCCCGGACCCGTTCGGGCCCAGAATCCCGAAGATCTCCCCCTTCGGAATCGCGAAACTCAGCCGGTCCACGGCGACGATCCGCCTCCGCGCCCGCCGCCCGAACAGCCCCGGCCACCCCGAGGCCCTGCCGTCGCCCCCCCGATCCTCGAAATATTTCGTCACGCCCCGGCACATCACCGCCGGGGCCTTCCGTCCATCCTTCGCCTCATCACTCATCACGGGCCACTCATCCCTGATTTTTATGTTGACATCCTCGCGCCCCCGTACATTATTTCCCTTCCCCAACTCAACGACAAAGGATAAGGAATGAAGATCACCCGTGTCAAGCTCTATTGAAGGAGCCCCCATGCCCAACGTCTACGAACGCCTCGGCGTGCGCACCATCATCAACGCCGCCGGCCCGGCCACCCGGCTCAGCGGCTCGATCATGCCCCCGGAGGTCGCCGAGGCCATGAGAGAGGCCTCCCAGCACTGCGTGGACATCGCCGAACTCCAGGCCCGCGCCGGCCAGGTCATCGCGGAGACCACCGGCGCCGAGTCCGGCTACGTCACCTCCGGCGCCGCCGCCGGCCTCCTCCTGGGCGCCGCCGCCTGCGTGACCGGCCTGGACCCCGGCAAGATGAACCGCCTCCCCGACACCACGGGCATGAAGAACGAGATCCTCATCGCCCGCAGCCAGCGCAACTTCTACGACCACGCCGTGCGCGCCGTCGGCATCAAGCTCGTGGAGGTGGGCATCGCGGACCGCTTCAGCGGCGCGGGCGTGCGCGACACCGAGGCCTGGGAGATCGCCGACGCCATCACCCCCCACACCGCCGCCGTGTTCTATGTGGCCAACCCCCACTCCCTCCCCCCACTCCCGCAGGTCGTGGAGGTCGCCCACGCCGCCGGCGTCCCGGTTTTGGTGGACGCCGCCGGGCAGCTCCCCCCCGCGGCTAACCTGAAGCGCTTCATCGCCGAGGGCGCGGACCTGGTCGCCTTCAGCGGCGGCAAGGCCGTCCGCGGCCCCCAGTCCTCCGGCATCCTGTGCGGCCGGCGGGACCTGATCTCCGCCGCCGCCCTCCAGCACCTCGACCTGGACATCCTGTGGGAGCAGTGGAACCCGCCCCCCTCCCTCATCGACAAGCGCCGCCTCCCCGGCGCGCCCCAGCACGGCCTGGGCCGCCCCTGCAAGGTCGGCAAGGAGGAGGTCGTCGGCCTGATCACGGCCCTCCGGCTCTTCGTCTCCGAGGACCCGGAGGCCCGCCGCCGCCGCTGGCTGGGCCTGATGGAGGCCCTCGTCGCCGCCGCGCAGGGCGTCCCCCACGCCGAGGTCTCTCTCGCCGTGGACCCGAGGCGCGCCGAGGTCCCCACCGTCCGCCTGAAGCTGAACGAGGAGGCCGCCGGGATGTCCGCCCTCGACCTCATCCGGCGTCTCCAGGACGGGGACCCCGGCATCCACGCCGGGCCGGGCCGGGTGAGCGAGGGCATCGTCACCTTCGGCCCCATGTGCCTGAAGGAGGGGGAGCCGGAGATCATCGGGAGACGCCTGAAGGAGCTGCTGAGATGACGACCCCTGAGCGCATCGGCATCGCGATGGTGGGGTGCGGACAGATCGCCGAGGCCCACCTGAAGGCCGTCGCGGCCGTGCAGGGCGCTGCCCTGGCCTTTGCCGTGGACGCGGACGCGGGCCGGGCGCGGTCCGCCGCCGAACGCTACGGGGCGCCCCGCTGGTCCACCTCCTGCGACGAGGCCCTGGCAGACCCCGCCGTGCACGCAGCGGTCCTCTGCCTCCCCCACGACCTGCACCGTCCGTTCTCCATCCGCGCGGCCCAGGCCGGCAAACACGTCCTGGTCGAAAAGCCGATGGCCCTGTCCGAGGCCGAGGCGCAAGAGATGGTCACCGCCGCCGACCGGGCCGGGGTGCGCCTGTCCGTCGGCCAGTCCACCCGCTGCGGCGCGGCGCACCGGAGGGCGAAGGCCCTCCTGGGCGAGGGCCGGATCGGTCGCATCGTCAACGTCCTGCTCCAGCGGACCTTCTGGATCGAGCAGCTCTCCACGGACTGGCGTCGCCTGCAGACCGCCTGCGGCGGCCTCTACCTGCCCCTCTTCGGCAGCCACGACATAGACGCCCTCCTGTGGCTCCTCGAAGACACGCCGTCCCGGGTCTGGGGCGCGGTGCGGGCGGCCAGCCCCGTCTCCGGCGGGGACAGCGACGGCTTCATCGGGATGGAGTTCCCCGACGGGAAGGTCGCCTCCATCGCCTTCGCCACGCGCTGCCGGCAGCCCCGCGAGGAGACCGTCCTGGTCGGGACCGAAGGGACCCTCGTCCTGACCCGGCAGCGCCTGCTCCTGAACGAGGAGCCCCTGGACCTCTCCGGGGCCGAGGCCCCCTTCACCCTGCAGATGCGGCTGTTCGTGGAGGCCCTTCGGGAGGGCCGGGAGCCTCCTGCGTCCGGGCGCGAGGTCGTGAGGGTCATGCGCGTCCTGGACCTGGTCCGGCAGGCGTCGGAGACCGGCCAGGCGATGCGTTTCTGAAGATACAAAGAGGAGGTCACTGCCATGCCCACCCATAAACCACAGGCGTTCAGCAACCGGCTGACGGAGGAGCAGCGGCGTCAGTGGGCCATCGACGGCTATCTCGTCCTGAAAGGCGCGCTATCCCGGCCTGAGATCGACCGCCTCATCCGGGAGGTGGACCGGCTCCACCGGAGGCACGTGACGCAGAACAGGGACGCGGACCCCAAGAAGGGCATCGACCGCCGGAACGTCATGGAGGACAGCGACGCCTTCGTGGGCCTGATCGACCACCCGGCCACCTTCGGCGTCGTGCTCGACCTGATAGGCCCCTACATCCAGCTCAGCATGTCCGAGGTCATCGTGCGCCCCCCCAACCCCGACTTCAAGGGCTACATCCACACCGACGGCGGGCAGGCCATGCGCCGCATCCGGGTGACCGAGACGAGCTGGCCCCTCCAGCTCAAGATCCAGTACTTCCTGACGGACGTCCAGAAGCCCTACAGCGGCAACTTCACCCTCTTCCCCGGCAGCCACCTGCGGCCCTATCCCGAGGGCGAGACCCCCATCACCGCGGAGACGCCGGGGGCCGTGCAGCTCTGCGTGGAGGCCGGCGACGCCGCCATTTTCCCCCACTCCCTCTGGCACGGCGTGGCCCCGAACCGGTCCGACCAGCCCCGGAAGACCCTGATCTACTGTTACAGCCACACGTGCTTCCGGGCCTTCGACTTCGAGAAGCCCACGCCGAGGCTGCTCAAACGGTGTACGCCCAGGCAGCGCCGGCTGCTGGGCGACCTGGGCTACGCCTGGAAGCCGGGGGCTTACTTCTACTCCCCGCAGGACCAGGTGGAGATCATGAACAACGGCGTCGCGAAGACGGTGAAGAAGGCGGAGAAAAGCAGAAAGACGAACCGGTGAAACGGTGAATGCGGCCCGAAATCTTCATTCAGGGAGACATCCTATGACCCGACCCACCGAGGCGCAGCGCAGGCAGTGGAAGGAGGAGGGCTATCTGGTCCTCCAGGACGCCATCGTGGGGGACGAACTCCGCCGGCTCCAGGCCGCCTTCGACCGCTGCGCCGCAGAGGCCAGGCCCGGCTGGCTGGAGCGCGTGGAGGCGGGCGTCCAGTCCGCCATGTTCTTCGACATCCCCAACCCCCTTGAAAAGGACGAAGTCTTCGTGGACCTCGTCGATCATCCGAGCTGGTACGGGTTCCTCATGGACTTCAGCGGGGACGACCTGATCTTCCTCGCCCCCCAGGTGCGCACCGTCCCCCCCAGCCCCGTCAGCTACGTGGGCTGGCACCCGGACGTCCCTCACACCACCCCCCTGCACATGAAGGTCCAGGTCTACCTCAACGACGTGGGCCCTGGCGAAGGGGGATTCGCCTACGTGCCGGGGAGCCACAGAAAGGGCGCCGGCCCCTTCCCGGCCGTCCGCCGGATCGACAGCATGCCCGGCCAGAAGGTGTTCACCGGCAGGGCCGGAACGGCCATCCTGTTCAACTCCTACGGCATGCACACCGCCGTGGACAACCGCACCCCCGTGCCCCGGAAGTCCATCATCCTGATCTACGAGAAGTGGAGCCGGGAGCGCTATAGCTCCCAGAGGTTCGCCGCCATCGCACCCCTCTGCGCCACCCGCGCGCGGCGCAAGCTCTTCGGCCTGGAGGTCTGATGCCCCGCCCGGATGCACATTCGTTGCGCATCGACGCCCACGTGCACGTGTTCGCCAGGGCGTCCGCCGAGTTCCCGCGCGAGACGTCCGACTGGCTCCCGCCCGACCGGGAGGAGCCCGTCTCGAAACTCCTGAAGGAGATGGAGGCCCACCGGGTCGGCCGGGCCGTGCTCGTCCAGATCGGCGGGACGAGCCTCGAACACCACGCCTACCTGCTCCACTGCCTCAAAACCTACCCCCGCCGCTTCCTGGGCATCGGCCTCATCCCGCCCGACATTCCCTCCGCGGCGGACCACATGGACCGGCTGACGGACGGGACCGGCGTCATCGGCTTCCGCCTCTCCTCGCTCGGCGGCCCCAGGGACCCCCTCGACCGGATCGACATCCGGGAGTTCCGGACCTACCCCATCTGGAAACGGGCGGCGGAGAAAGACTATGTGCTCTGGCTCTACCCCAGGTCGGGCGAGGCGCACCTCGTCCCGTTCCTCCTGGAGGCGTTCCCCCAGGTCCGCGTGGTCTTCAACCACCTCTTCATCTGTCCGGGGAAGGGGAAATTTTCGATAGACGCGAAGGGCCGGCCCCGCGTGGACACGCCCGTCCCCCCCATGACCCGCTACGCGACCATGCGACTGAACCAGTACGAGAACGTGACCGGCCACCTCTCCGGCCAATACGCCTTCAGCAGGGAGCCCTGGCCCTACCGCGACCTGGCCGGCTGGCACAGCCAGCTCCTCAGGGCCTTTGGCGCGAACCGCCTGATGTGGGCCACGGACTTCCCCTGGATCGCGGAGGACCCCGGCTACGGCCCCCTCACGCGCCTCATGGACGAACTCCTGCCGGACCTCACTGAACACGAGCGGGCGGACATCATGGGCGGCACGGCCCAGCGGTTTCTCCGCTTTCCGTAACAGAGTTGATGGAGATGAGACGTTATGCCCTACTGGCAACTCTTCTATCACATCGTCTGGTCGACGAAAAACCGACGCCGTTGCTCACTCCGGATGTCGAGCCAGTCGTCTATGAGTTTTTGCGCGTCAAAGCCGTGCTCAGAATACCACGATTCCTGTGCTGGAACGTACAGATGACTCGGTCTCTATGCTCGTCGAAGAACCTTCTGTCGTGTATGCCATTGAAGATGACTCCTGGCGACGGGAATTGGAATCCGCTACCATGTAGCCCGGCGATGAAGTCGCCGGGCTACCACAACGCACCCCATAAATGGGGTTAAGAAAAAATGACCTGTGCTTAACCAGTCGGTGCAGCGGACGTCGGACAGGGCGTGAAGCGCCCTGATGGCATTCGGCGTCGCTGAACTTTGTCGTTAGCCGGATTCATCCGGCGCAATAACGTAGCCCGGACATTTCATGTCCGGGCCAAGGAGGCTAAACGCATGAAAGTATCCGTCTGGAACGGCGACCTTTCAGACAGCTATCTGAAACAGGTCACCCAGCTGGGCGCGGAGTACATCGACTTCGGGAGCGGGAACGCCTTCCCCGGCGTCAGGGAGCAGGGCTACCCGGACCTGAAGGAGGTCGTCAAGATCAGAAAAAGGGTCAAGTCCTGGGGCCTGGACATCAACCGCGTGACCCTGCCCGACCTCACCTCGAAGTTCATGCAGGACCAGCCGGGGGGCGACAAGGAGCTGGAGAACACCTGCAGCGCCCTCAAGGTCTTCGGCGACGCGGGCGTCCCGGTCGTCCGGCAGCGGTTCGCCGGAGACACCTTTGACGCCCTGATGATCCGCTCTCGCGCCCCGCACCGGGGGGGATACCTGTCGCGCGCGGAGAGCCTGGCCCGGCCCAGGCCGGAGACGCCCGCGCCCCAGGAGCTTCAAAAATGGTGGGACCGCTTCTGCAAGGTCTACGAGCGACTCGTCCCCATCGCCGAGGAATACGACCTCAAGCTGGCCATCCACCCGTCCGACACCCCCAACCCGGACACCCCCCTCGGAGGCATCGGATTCCACCGCGTCATCGACGCCTTCCCCAGCCGGAACGTCGGCTACCTCTACTGCTGCGGCACCCGGTCGGAGGCGGGCGGGACCCCTCTCGTCCTGGACGAGATCAACCACTATGGCCGCAAGGGCCGGATCTTCATGTGCCACCTCCGCAACGTCCGGGGCAGCCTGGCCACCGCCGGCGGGTTCGAGGAGGTCCTGCTCGACGACGGAGACATGAACATGTTCAGGATCATCCTCGAACTCCGGAGAGTCGGGTTCGACGGCTGCATCAATCCCGATCACATCCCCCCCATCGAGGGGGACACCCCCGGCTCCAGCCTCGGCCTGGCCTACTCCATCGGATACCTCAAGGCCCTGCTCGCCGCCCTGGCCGCGCTGCCCTAGGAGAGAGGAGTTCATCATGACCCCCACCGGCTGTGACACCATGGTCGCCCTGGGCGCCGCCACGGAGAGCGGCCAGACCCTCTTCGCCAAGAACAGCGACCGCTCCCCCGAAGAGTGCCAGCCCCTCGTCCAGCAGGAGCGCCTCTCGCACGCGGCCAGCGCCGTGACGCGCTGTCAATTCGTCAAATTGCCGCAGGTGAGGACGACCTGCCGGCACGTCGGGTCTCGCCCCCACTGGTGCTGGGGGTATGAGCACGGCTTCAACGAGCACCAGGTCGTCATCGGCAACGAGGGGCTGGCCTCCAGGCTCGAATTCTCCGAGCCCAAGCTGATCGGCATGGAGGTCCTCCGCCTGGGCCTGGAGCGGGCGCGCACGGCGGCGGAGGCCGTGGACGTGATGACCGGCCTCATCTCCCGCCACGGCCAGGGCAAGTTCAGCAACGACGCCGGGGTCAGGACCTACGACAACGGCTACATCGTCGCAGACCCGACAGAGGCCTACGCCATCGAGACCGCCGGCCACGAGTGGGCCGTCAAGCGCGTGGAGACGACCCTCGGCATCAGCAACGTCTACTCCATCGAGACCGACTGGGACCGGACCTCCCCCGAGGCCGAGGCCCACGCCGTGAAGCAGGGCTGGTGGAGCGGCCGGGGACGGTTCAATTTCGCGGAGGCTTACTGGGAGCGCAGGGAGGGTACCGGCGCGATGCGTCGGGCCCGGTCCTGCGCCGTGCTCAAAAAACGGGCCGGCCAGATCGACGTCACGACGATGATGGCCCTCCTCAGCGACCACTCCGACGGGAAGGCCCCCGACGAGCCCTTCCAGACCGGCATCCACCCCGGCGCGGGCATCTGCGTCCACCAGAAAGAGGACGGGACCGGCGGGAACACCGCGGCCAGCCTCGTGGCGGACCTCTGCGCGGACGGCTCGCGCCTCCCCGTCTACTGGTGCAGCTTCTACTCCCCCTGCCTCGGCCTCTTCCTGCCCGTGTTCAACGAGGGGGACCTGCCGCTGGTCCTGGGCATCGGGGAGGCCAGGCCGAGCGACGAGAGCCCCTGGTGGCTGTTTCGCAGCCTCAGCCGGCACGCCCGCGCAGACCCGGAGACGCGCATCCCCGCCGTGCGGGAGCGGTGGGCGAAGCTCCAGGCCCAGCTCTTTGAGACCACCTACGAGGTTGCGCGGGAGGGACGCCGCCTGATCGACGAGGGACACGCCAACAGGGCCTCGCGCATGCTGACCGACTACATGGAGGAGAACACCCTGACCATGCTCGCCATCCTCTCCGAGATGCTGATCTCCTTCGTGTGAAAGTAGGGGCGCGTGGTAGGGGCGCGATTAATCGCACCCCTACTGCGCCCCTACTCCCCGAAAAAGCCGTACCCCGCCTTCACGTGCTGCCGCGCCACCTCCTCGTTCAACTCGATTCCCAGCCCCGGCCCCTGGGGCACCACGAACCACCCCTCCTGGATCAGCGGCCTCTCGGCCTTCACCAGGTCCCATCGCCACGCCACCTGGTCCGCGTGGTAGGGCAGCTCCACGCTGTGCAGGTTCCGCACCGCCGCGGCCACGTGCGCCGAGGCCGCCATCCCCACCGGTGACGTGATGTTGTGCACCGCAAAGGGCATGTAGTACAGGTCCGCCAGGTCCGCGATCTTCTTCGCCTCCAGCATCCCCCCCGTGGCGGACACGTCCACGTGCAGCATGTCGCACGCCTGCTCCTGGATCAGCCGCCGGAACCCGTCCCGCCGGTAGACCCACTCCCCCGTGCAGATCGGGATCGGCGTGGACGCCGTCACCTTCCCCATCGCGTCCACGTTCTCCGGCGGCACCGGGTCCTCCAGGAACATCAGGTTGAACGGCTCCAGGCGACGGGCCAGCAGGACCGCGTCCCGCACGTTGTAGATCCCGTGGCAGTCGATGCAGACATCCACGCCATCTCCCACCGCCTCCCGCACCGCCTGCACAAGCGCCTCCATCTTGTCCAGCTCCGCCAGGCTCAGCCCCCGGTTCACCCGGTCGTGCTGCAGCTCGTCCGCCGCGTGGTCGATGTCGAACTTGATCGCCTGGTACCCGTCCGCGACGCCCTCCCGCGCCCGCGCCGCCCACGCCTCCGGCGTGTTCTTCCGGTCCCTCCCCCGGCCCACGTCCGCGTAGAGCCGGAGCCGGTCTCGATACCTCCCCCCCAGCAGACGGCAGGCCGGGACCCCGAGCGCCTTCCCGGCGATGTCCCACAGCGCCGTCTCCACCCCCCCGATGGCCCCCACCACCGCCCCCCCCGACGACTGCCCGACGGTCCGGTCGATCATGTGGTTGTAGAGCGGCTCCACGTTTAGCGGGTCCCTCCCCAGGACCAGCGGCCTCAGGCGCTTCACAACGATGTCGTTGATCCCCTCCCCCGGATGCGCCTCCCCCAGCCCTGTGACCCCCGCGTCCGTCTCGACCCGGACGTAGTTCCAGTCCTTGTAGCCCTTCAGCGTCGTCGTCTTCACGTCGGTGATCTTCATGGCCGGCCCCTCACAACTTATAGTACTCATTGATCTCCTTCTGATACACCTCCACCTCCCCGCTCAACATCTCCTTTAGCGTCACCGCCCGGCCCAGCAGCCCCGACTCCAGGATCGCGTAGCTCAGCGCCAGGTCTATGGTCCCCTCCTCCCCCGTCATCCGGGGCTGACGCTCCTCCCGGATCGCCCGCAGATAGTCGAGCTGCTCCAGCGCGAACGCGTCCGTGATCCCCTTCGGGGTGTCCTCCGCCTGCTGCGCCCCCGCGGCCTCCCGCCGGTAGCGGTCCATCACCGCCTCCGAAGCCCCGTCATCCCCAAAGACCTTCCCGTCCGACAGCGCCCCCCTGCTCCCCCACACATTCGTCCCCCCCGGCACGCCCACCTGCGTCCCCCGCGCGCTCCGGGCCACGGCCACGTGCCCGATCCCCCCGTTCTCCAGGACGAAGTTCGCGAAGAAGGCGTCGTCCACCTGATTCTGCACCTCCTCCACCACCCTCTGATCCCGGTCGTCCATCAGCACCCGCGTCGGCTCCAGGACGCGCCACGCCGCGCTCACCGATTTCACCGGCCCGCAGATCGTCCGGATGCCGTTGAAGATGTGCACCCCCAGGTCGATGGAGACCCCGCCCCCGGCCCCCAGCCTGGACTGCCGCCAGGGCGTGCGCGCGGCCACCAGGTCCGGCCGGTGCGACCGGAACCCGATCACACCCCGGTAGACCATCTGCACCTCGCCGATCAGCCCGGACCTCACCGCCCAGGCGCTCGCCCGCGTGGCCGGGCTGTAGTGGACGTTCTCGTCGACGCCCAGCACCCTCCCCGTCTCCGCCGCGGCCTCGCACATCCGCTGCGCCGCCCGCACCGAGATCGCCATCGGCTTCTCCACCGCCGCGTGCTTCCCCGCCCGCAGGGCGTCAACGGCGATGCTGTGGTGGTTGTCGTGCCCCGTGTAGATGCAGACCGCGTCGATCCGCGCCCGCCGCAGCATCTCCCGGTAGTCCAGGTAGACCTCCGCCTCCCGGTCCGGGTGCAGGTCGCTGACGTACATGTGCGGCGCATTCAGGGGGTCTCCGGGCGCTTCCACCGGCGCGGGCCGGGGCGGCGGCCCCTCCCCCCGCTTCCGGAACCGCAGGGCATCCTCCTCCCTGCGGGCGCACAGCGCGACGACCCGGAACAGGTCCCCGTACCCGTTCTCCTGCAGAATCTTGAACCCCCTCAGATGCGCGTTTAAGATTCGCGCGCAGCCGATGATGCCGATGCGCACCTCCGATGCCATGGCCTGCCTCCTTTTCTGCTTGACTCGGTCGCTCAACGGCGGTACTTTGTATTCTCCCGGACCTGATCATGATGTGGTATTGACTACCTGAAGTCAAGACATAAGCGTGAGGAGTTTCCCATGAGCGCCCTGCCCACCGTCCCGCTCGGCCCTTACCGCGTCAGCCGGCTCATCCTCGGCGACAACCCGATCTACGGCTACTCCCACTTCAACCAGCTCCTCTCCCAGCATCAGCGCGAGTTCCACACCCCCGAACAGGTGACGGCCACGCTGAGGCGCGCCGAGGAGGCCGGCATCAACGCCTGGCAGAACACGATCACGGAGCGCTCCCTCTCCGACCTCCTGCGCTACCGGCAGGAGGGGGGGACGATCCAGTGGCTCTGCCTGAGCACCTCGCAGTGGTACGACGAGCCCCACCGCGTGGCGGAGGCCGCGCGCCACGGCCCCATCGGCATCGCGCCCCACGGCGGGGGCGTGGCCGGCCGGTGCCTGCGGGAGAACCGCCTCGACCTGCTCAGAGACATCCTCAAACGCATCCGGGACGCCGGCGTCCTGGTCGGCCTGTCCGTCCACGACCCCAGACTCCTCCGGATCGCCGAGGACGAGGCCTGGGACGTGGACTACTACATGACCGCCCTCTACAACCTGGCCGGGGCGCATCGGGAGTTCGAGCAGCGGTTCGGCCACCCGCCCCTGGGCGAGGTCTACCTCCGCGAGCACCGCAACCTGATGAGCGAGCAGGTCCTCAAGACCGCCAGACCCTGCATCGCCTACAAGGTGCTGGCCGCGGGCCGGGCCATCCGGTCCAGGGAGCAGGTCCGGGAGGAGATCGCCTTCGCCCTGAAACACATCAAGCCCACGGACGCCCTTCTGATCGGCATGTACCAGCAGTTCAACGACCAGATCGGGGAGAACGCCGCGCTCGTCGCGGAGCTGTGTCAGGAGTCGTCATGAGCGTTTCATCCGTCATCCTCCTCACCGGCTTCCGGCCTTTCCGGGGGCGCAAGGCCAACGTCTCCGGCGACATCGCCCGCGCCCTGGACGGCCTGGAGATCGACGGTGTCGCGGTCCGTGCCCTGGTCATAGACGTGGAGTGGGGGGCGCCGGAGAAGGCAATTGCCCACAAACTCTCAGAGATCCAGGGTCAGGGGCAAGAACTCCTGACCCTCCTGAGCCTGGGCGAGGGCGGCGGGGACCGGATCAAGGTCGAGGGACGTGCCCGCAATCAGCGTGCCCCCGGCAAAAAGGACGAGGCGGGCCGGACGCCGGAGGAGGCCGGGGCCGAGATCGTCCCCGGAGGCCCTGACGAACAGACCTCTCGCCTGTCCGGAGACCTCCATCATATCCTGGAGGCGGCGGGCATCCCCTTCGTGCCGTCCCGGAGCGCGGGGCAGTTCCTCTGCGAGGAGGCCCTCTACACCGGCCTGCGCCTCACCGCCCCGGAGAGGGCCGGCTTCCTCCACATCCCGTCGTATCCCAGAGGCGACCAGGACGCCTCCGATCCCGACAACCAGGCGCATCTGATGAACCTGGAGAGCGCCGTGAGAGAAGTTCTGAAGGAAATCGTGAAACGGAAATCCAGGCAGGAGGAAAGGGCCGTATGAATGTGTCGCAGGACATCCAGGACACGGCAAAGGCCGGTGCGGATTCGGTGTTCGGCTACATCGAACGCACGGCGGAGACGGTTTCGGACGGGATTCGCTGGCAGACGTTGAGCTATCACAACCAGCCCCAGTACGAAGTCATGGTCTTTAACGGCGTGGCGGGGATCAGCCTCTTCCTGTCCGACTATTACCGTCTTACAGGCAATTCGAGGGCGCGGGATCTGGCGCTAAGGGCCAATCAATGGTGCTCTGCGCCTGAGCGGACCGTCCAAGGTGAGAGCCTCTGTTTCGGTCGGTCCGGGGTCGGGATGGCCTGGCTCCGGCTCTCGGCGGTGTCGAGTGACCCACACG
>CAYRZX010000035.1:0-4026 GCA_964428665.1 uncultured Gemmatimonas sp. | reverse complement strand
TCCGGGGTCGGGATGGCCTGGCTCCGGCTCTCGGCGGTGTCGAGTGACCCACACGCCCTGACAAGGGCACGCGAAGTCGGAGACAGGCTGCTGACGTTGAATCCGGGTCCCGTGACAGACTTCATCGGAGGGGTCGCCGGTGAGGGGACCTTCCTGATTCGGCTCTATGAGGCATCGCAGGAAACCCGATACCTCGCTGGCGCGGTGCGGAACGGAGAGTGGTTGCGCAGCGTCGCCGTGCGAGACACATTCGGGTGTCATTGGCCCATACAGGCCGACGCGCCTGATTCGGGGACCTATCTCGGCTTTGCCCACGGCATTTCCGGGACTGCCTGCTTTCTGCTCTTGCTCTACGAGGCCACGCGGGATTCCCGCTGGGGGGACCTTGCCGGGGAGGTCGCCGGAACCCTGTCGAAACAGGCCAGGCCGGACAGGGGAGGTCTCAACTGGCCACCCCTGATGGACCAGGAGGAGATGAACCGCTGCCAGTGGTGTCACGGGTCCCCCGGCGTGGGGCTGTTCTACGCCAGAGCCTATGAGGTCCTGGAGGATCCCTCCTATCTGAAAACGGCCGAGGCCGCCGGCGAGGCCACCTTCCAGCACGGCGACATACGAGGCAACCCGAGCCAGTGTCACGGCCTGTCCGGGAACGCCGAACTCTTCATCGAACTCTACCGCATCACAAAAGATCAGAAATGGCTGGACCGCGCGCACGACTTCGCGAAGCTCGCCCTCGCCTACCGCAAGACCGGCCCCGAAGGGGACACCTGGCAGGCCGACGAGCCGGGCTACGACTCCCCGGACTTCATGTGCGGCGCGGCGGGCGCCGGCCACTTCTTCCTCCGGCTCGGAGCGCCGGACCAAGTGCGCATGCCGCTGGGGTGAAAGTCAACAACGTAACGGGAGAATCTCCATGCCACAAAACGACGTTCGAGTTCCCTGGGAAGCTTTGAAGAAGTTTACCAGAGAGGTGTTCGTGCGGGCGGACATGCCGCCTGAGGACGCGGAGATCGAGGCCGAGGTGCTGATCTGGGCCAACCTGCGGGGCGTGGACTCCCACGGCGTCCTGCGCGTCCCCACCTACCTCGAAAACATCCGGAAGGGCGACATGAACCCCCGGCCTAAGGTCCGGATCCTGAAGGAAACCCCCGCGATCCTGTTCGTGGACGCGGACCGCGCCCTGGGCCCCGTCGTGACCACCGACATCATGAAGCGGGTGATCGCCAAGGCGAAGGCCATCGGCATCGGCTGGGGCCTGCTCCGGAACGTCACGCACCAGGGGGCGATGGGCTACTACGCCCTGATGGCCGCGCAGGAGGACCTGGCCGGCATCGCCATCGTCTGCAGCCCCCCCAACACGGCCCCCTACGGCGCGAGGGCCGCGGGCGTGCACAACAGCCCCATCGCCATCGCCGTCCCCGCCGGCCGCCGCCGCCCCCTCGTCCTGGACATGGCCACCAGCGTCGCCGCCGGCGGCAAGCTGAGTCTGGCTGTGGACAAGGGCGTCCCCATCCCCGAAGGCTGGGCCCTCGACAAAGACGGCGCCCCCACCACCGACCCCAACCAGGCCCGCATCCTGCTCCCGGCCGGCGGCCCCAAAGGCTCCGGCCTCGCCCTGATGTTCGAGTGCCTCTCCAGCCTCATGGCCGGCAACCCCCTGCTCCAGCCCGTCCTGGCCGGCCAGGAGCGGCGCCACCTGCAGAACAGCATCGTCTCGGCCATCGACATCGGCGCGTTCACCGACGTGGAGGCCTACCGCGCGAACGCCGACGCCCTCATCGAGGCCGAGAAGGCCCTGCCCAGGGCGGAGGGCCACGCCGAGGTCTTTGTCCCCGGCGAGCCGGAGGACCGGACCTTCAGCGAACGCGCCCGGAACGGCATCCCCCTCCCCGCCGGGACCGTCTCCAGGCTGCGCCGCGTGGCGGAGGAACTCGGAATCGAATTTCCACATGCCCGCCCCTGAGCACCACACCGTCATCATCGTGGGCGGCGGCCCCGCCGGCCTCCCCCTCGCCGTCGTCCTGGGCGGCTGGCATCCCCACTATCGCGGCGGCGACCTCTTCCGCCAGCGCTACCCGCAGCTCGACGCCCACCTGCGCAGCGTCAACCGACCCCTCCTCGGCCTCGACTTCCAGGCCCTCGTCCGGGCCGGCGTCCAGCCCGTGGACCTGTTCCGGCTGCTCCACCACCCCGGCCAGAAGTTTCGGGGCCTGAGCGAGATCGCCCTCGACTTCCGCCTGACCGAACCCCTCGACTATCTGCTCATCACCCAGGAGGAGGTCGGCGGCCTCTGGAACAACGTCCCTCAGAGCATGCCGACCCTCTCCCCCGGCCAGTGGATGGAGTTCGCCTTCTACCCCCTGGCGCAGCATCTCCAGGAGCAGCGCATCGACCTGGACGTCAACGCCCTGATCGTCAAGCGCGACCTCCTCAACTACTATCATCGGGTGCCTGCCCGGTTCGAGCAGACCGGCCGGATTCGCACGCGCGAGAAGGTCGTCCGCATCCGGCCCCACGAGAAAGGGTTCCTCCTGACCAGCCGGGACGTGGGAACGGAGACGGCCCGCCGCTACACCTGCAAGTATCTCGTCTATGCCGTCGGCCAGCGCTGCATCCTCCGCCGGCTCCACGTCCCTGGCGAGGACCTCCCCTTCGTCACGCATCGCTACGACCGGCCCGAAGACTTCCCTGGCGAGCGGGTCGTCGTCGTGGGAGGGGGGCGGTCCGCCGACTGGGCGGCCACGGAGCTTTACGACGCCGGGAAGCAGGTCTTCTACGTCATGCGCCAGCCCTTCGAGCGGCACTGGCGTCTGATCAGCGACAGCCGCCACGGCCTCCCCTATTATGGACGGATCGCCGACATCCTCGAGAGCCGGGACCCTCGCTTCGCCACGCTCTACGAGACCCACATCCAGGGCATCGAGCGGAGACCGTCCGGCGGCCTGGTCGCCGTGACCCGCCACGACGAGACGCGCGTCCTGGAGACGGACCACGTCGTCCTGGAGATCGGGGGCATCGCCGACTACTCCCCCTTCGACGGCTTCCCCTCCCTCCGGCTCGTCGAAAAACACGACAACTACCGGTTCCAGGTCCACCAGGTGCGGACGCATCCGCACAACTACGAATCCGTGGACATCCCGAACCTCTATCCGGGCGGCTACCTGGCCGAGGGCATCGGCCTGGTCGTCATCGCCATGCACGGCACGACCTACGCCATCGCCGGGGACATCCTGCAGAAGGAAGGGAGACTGTGATGATGGACCTCACCACCGGCCTCATCGGCCACTGGCCCCTCGCGGACGACTGCAAAGATCTCTCAAACGCCGGAAACCACGGCTCGAACCACGGCGTCCGCTTCACCGGGCAGGAGGGCGCGGTCTTCGACGGGCGCGCCTCCTTCATCGAAGCGCCTGGCAGCCCATCCCTGCGCCCCGGCGCCGGCGACTTCTCCATCGCGGTCTGGGCGCACACCGATGAGCGCCTCGACGACGTGCCGGGCGACATCCTCAGCAAATACGACCCCGCCACCCGGACAGGCTTCAACCTCAGCCTCCGGAACTGCGCGGGCGTCACCGCGGCCCAGTCCAGCTACCGGCACCTCCACTTCGGGGTCGACGCCGGCCGGATCGACCCGGCCTGGACCGACCGCGGCAGGCCCGGAAACAACCTCCGGGTCTACTCCCTCACCGTCTACGAAGGCCAGCTCTACGCCGGGACCTTTGAGCACGGCGCGGACGAGGCCGGACATCTTTATCGTTATTCGGGTGGGACCCGTTGGATCGACTGCGGCAGCCCGGACCGATGCAACACCGTCGCCTCCCTGGCCGTGTACAGCGGCAAACTCTACGCCGGATCCTCTCGCTACAAGGCGGGCGGCTCCGCGCTCCCCGACTCCCCCAATCAGAATCCTGGGGGAAACATGTTCCGTTATGAAGGAGGTAAGGAATGGACCCCCTGCGGCCATCTTGAAGGGGCCGACTCCGTCGCGGGCATGGCCGTCTACAGGGGCGACCTCTACGCCATCCC
>CAYRZX010000034.1:28170-29603 GCA_964428665.1 uncultured Gemmatimonas sp. | reverse complement strand
AGGCTCTTTCCGGGAACTGCTCGATCGGTGAAGTTATTCAATTTCTGATCCTAAACAACTTCGCAGCCAGATGACGGCAGAGGAGGGTATCATGTGGAAATGCCTTCGCGCCAACCGGCTGCACGGTTTTCAGTTTCGTCGGCAACAGGTCATCGACGGGTTCATCGTGGACTTCTACTGCCATGCCGCCGGGCTGGTGGTGGAAGTGGACGGCGAAGTTCACCAGGGACAGGCTGAATATGATGGAGAACGAGATCGCGTGCTTGCAGCGCGTGGCTTGAACATTCTTCGGATTCGCAACGAAGATGTGAAACGGAACCTTGTGGATGTTCTGGATCGTATTACAAATCAGATCATGATGCGATCTCAGAGTCAAAGTTCTCAGGAAAAGATCGCCCCTCCCCGCGTCGGGGAGGGGAAGGGGGAGGGGTCATGTTAAGAAACTACCTCACCGTCGCCGTGCGGAACCTGCTCCGGCACAGGGGCTATTCCGCGATCAATATTGCGGGGCTGGCCGTGGGGATGGCATTCTGCATTCTGACGTTCCTGTTCGTCCGAAACGAGTGGACCTATGACACGTTCCACGAGAACGCAAAGCAGATTCACAGGGTTTATGCGGTGTCGAAAGGGCCGAGCGGCGAAACAAAACGTTATACCGAAGGACGAATTCCCCTGGCTCCGGCACTGGCGGAAAAATTCCCGGAGATCAGAAGGTTTGCCAGGGTTATGGCGTATGAGGGGCTGGTCAATTGTGAAGGCAAGGCGTTTTATGAAGGGGGGCTATTCGTTGATCCCACCTTCTTTGAGATATTCTCCTTCTCATTGCGGCAAGGCGATCCCCGGATGGCGCTCCGGGACAAGAACGGGATCGTAATCAGTGAGACCAGGGCCAGGAAGTACTTCGGCGACGAAGACCCGATGGGAAAACAGATGGCGATCAAATTCAAAGACGACTTTGGGACAGGAGGAAGGGTCCACAACTTTGTGGTTACGGGGGTCTTGCGGCCCACACCCACAAATTCCACTATCCGGCCCGATTTCCTGATCCCCTATGAAAACTTGAATGACATGCTTGCTTTTGAGCATCATTGGAACACGTACACCCGCCTTAACTCGGCCTACCTGCAGTTGCAGGACCACGTTCAGGTATCCGACCTGGAGGCCAAACTTCCCCTCTTCGTCCAGAGCGTTCAACAACTGAAACAGGACAAATTGCAGTTACGCCTTCAGCCGCTCACGGATATCCACTTCAATACGGACATCTGGGGTCCCGAACCTGTGAGCGATCCCAAGTATTCCTATATCCTCTCCGGGGTTTCCCTGCTGGTGCTGTTCATCGCCTGCATCAACTTCGTGAACATGGCGGTTGGTCGGTCGGCGACGCGGGCCAGGGAGGTGGGCGTGCGCAAAGTGGTGGGCGCGGGCCGGATGCA
>CAYRZX010000034.1:0-28070 GCA_964428665.1 uncultured Gemmatimonas sp. | reverse complement strand
TCCAGTTCGCCCTGTCCATTTTCTTCATCATCAACGCCGCGATCATGTTCCGGCAGGTGCGCTTTCTGAAGGCCCAGGATCTGGGCTTCAACGTGGAACAGGTTGTGGTGATCAACATGAAAGGTTTGACTGAACAAGAAAAAGAGAGTGCGTTAAGAGGGCTTAAAAATGAGATACTCCGATACCCTGGTGTTGTGGGCATGAGTTGGACAACGGTGCTTTTAAATGAGGTGCGAGGTGGATCTGTCGAACGCGTGGGTGACAGATGGGTCCGGTTTAACGCTATCGGCATAGATTACAACTATCTGGATATGATGGGGCTGCGGGTGATCGAAGGGCAAAAATTTTCAGAGGGGATCAAGGGGGTGCTGGTCAACGAGGCCCTGGTCAAGGCCTTCGAATGGGACGCTGCCATTGGAAAGCAGTTTTATAAAGGATGGAATCTGGAGGGCTTACAGGGTCCTACTGTTATTGGGGTCGTAAAAGATTTTCATCACCAAAGCCTGCATCGAAAGATCGGCCCGGCGATGCTGTATGTCACCTCTCACCCGATCTACTTCCTGGTCAAGATACGCCCTCAAAACATCCCCACGACCCTGGCGATTCTCAAAGACCGGTGGAATCAATTCGCTCCGAACCTGCCGTTTGACTTTTTCTTTCTGGACGAACACGTGGACCGGCAGTACCGGGCCGAGGAGCGATGGGGCCGGATCATCGGCTATTCCGCCGCTTTTGCGATCTTTATCGCCTGTCTTGGCGCGTTTGGGCTGACCTCGCTGGCGGTGGCCCGGCGCACCAAAGAGATCGGCATCCGAAAGGTGTTAGGGGCGTCGGTGGGGAGTATTGTGACGTTGCTGTCGAAGGAGTTTGTGATCCTGGTAGGGGTAGCGAATCTGATCGCCTGGCCGGTGGCGTATTACACCATGAACAGGTGGCTTCAGGACTTTGCGTATCGGATCGAGCTGGGGCCGGGGGTGTTTGTGCTGGGAGGAGTACTGGCGCTGGCCATCGCGCTGCTGACGGTGAGCGCGCAGGCGGTCCGGGCGGCGCGGGCGAACCCGGTGGAGGCGTTGCGGTATGAGTGAGACGTGAAAACCAGGCACGATGCGTGAGGCAGGCCCTCACCCTCCCCCAGGCCTGGAGAAAGGCCCTTGAAACCCCCTCCCTCTCCGCACGCGGAGAGGGAGGGGGTCAGAGGGTGGGTGAGGTCTCTTTACCTCAGCAGCATCATCTTCCGCGTCTGGGTGAAGCCCGGCGCGGTCAGGCGGTAGAGGTAGAGGCCCGTGGCCGTGGGGCGGCCCAGTTCGTCTCTGCCGTCCCAGGTCGCCACGTAACGCCCCGCGACCCGGCGCTCATCCACCAGCACCCGCACGCGCTGGCCGAGGAGGTTGTAGACGGTCAGGTTGACCGGCCCGTCGGCGGGGGTCTCGAAGGCGATCTGCGTGGCCGGGTTGAAGGGGTTGGGGACGTTCTGGGCCAGGCTGAAGGTCTTCGGCGTGGCGTCGGCCTGCATCGCCGCTGCGACGTCGAGCAGGCGGAGGCCGCCGTCCGCGCCGATCAGGGCGATCATCTTCGGGGTGACCAGGTCGCCGCCCCTGACGTCGCCCGCTGGCCGGAAGGTGAGGGTGACGGTCACAGGCCCGCTGGCCCGGTCGGTCAGCAGAATCCCGTCCGGCGAGGAGGAGACGGTCGGGACGCCCCCGTCCTGCCGCTCGGCGCGCATGAAGGTCAGGCCCTCCCGGTCGTAGCTGAGGGCCGCGGCGTAGCCCGCCAGGTCCGCCACGTCCAGGGTCATCCGGATGGCGACGAGGCCGGACGGGGCATCGGATTGTCTATCCGTTGCGCTGGTCGTGGTGAAGGAGGCCTTGCCCGCATCTGCTCCGGCGACGGGCTTGCCCGCCTTCTTCATGCCCTTGCTGAACTCCGAGACGAAGGCGAAGAAGTCCTCGAAGTCGATCCCGCCGTCGCTGTTCAGGTCCATGCCGAGGCTGTAGTTCGGCATGCCCTTGCGCTGGCCGAAGCCTATGGTGAAGACAAAGAAGTCTTCGAAGTCGACGATGCCGTCGCCGTTGAAGTCGACGGGGGAGCGGTGGGCCAGGCCGATGATCAGGTCGCTGACCTCGCTGCCGCCCTTGATCTCGATGAGTTTGGCCTTGTCGGGCTGGCGGGTATCGTCGTAGAACTCCGCGACGTAGCCGGGGCCTTCGGCCCTCAGGAGGTATCTCCCGTCGCGCAGGCCGTCCACGCGGAAGGCCCCGTTGGCCTCCACCCGGCTGGAGCTGCCGCCGTCACCCAGGAGCTGCGCGGTGACCTGGCCGCCCCGCACGGGCCGGCCGTCGCCGTCGCCCAGGACGAAGCCGCTGATGGCCCCGCCTTTGGCCAGGACGAAGTCGACGTTTGCGATCTTGTCCCCATCCTTGACGCTGATCGGCGTGGCCTTTTCAGCTGACTCCGCATCCCCGTTGAACTCCGGGATGTAGCCGTCCGCAGAGGCCCGCACCACGTAGTTCCCTTCAGGCAGACCGACGATCTTGTAGGTCCCGGTCTGCGCATCGACCTCTGCGCGGAAGCGGGTCACATAGCCGTCCGGAGGGATCGGGACGCCCTCCGGAGCGACCGGGCCGGGCTGGATCACGACGCCGCCCTTCTGGTCCGCCACTGCGCCTGTCTGCCGCTGCGTGGGCTGAGGCTGCGGCCCGGCCTGCCCGAACGGCGGGGGCACGGCGCCGTCCTTTGAGGGCGTGGGCTGGGGCTGGACCTGTCCGGAGGGGGGCGGCGAGCCGGGCGCGTCCTTCGTCGGGGGTTGCGGCGGCTGCGAACCGGGCTGTCGCGGCTGAGTTCCACCCTGACCCGACGAGGCGACGGCCCCTTCCTTCGTCGTCGGCCCGCCCGCCTGTCCCGCCGGAAGGGGCTGGGGTCCTCCGCCCGGCGGCGGGACGATTCCATCCCTCATCGGACGCTGGACAAAGGCCACGACCTCGATGCCCTTGAGGGGCTTTCCGTCCGCCGCGGCCACTTTGCCGGAGATGGACGCGAGGGCGGTGAGGCTCAGATTGATGCCGGTGATGTTCTGCGACGCGGCCACCTCGATGGGCTTGGCCGCGTCGGGGGAACGGACATCGTCGTAATACTCTCCGATGAACCCCTTCGCGCTGGCGTGGACGATGTAGGCGCCCGCCTCCACGTTCTCAAACCTGAAGGCCCCGTTGGCGCCCGTCTTGACGATCATCAGGTATCCCGGCTGCGGATAGGGGAGCGGCATCGGGACCGGGCGACCCGGCTCCGGTGGGAGCGGGCGGGGCTCGGGAGGTTTGATCTGGACGCGAAGCGACAGCATCACCTGCGCCCCCTCGATGGGACCGTCCCCGGTCACGGTCCCGGAGATCGCGGCCATGGGCGCCATCGCGAAGTCGATGCCCGCGGTGTGGGCATCGGACAGCACCCGAACCTGTTTGGCCTTGGCCTTGTCGGGGGTGTTCTCATAAAACAGCGTGACGAAGCCCTTCGCGCTGGCCGTGACCAGGAAGTCGGCGGTGGGCAGGTCCGGGATGATGTACCGGCCCTGTGCGTCCGTCCTGGCCTGACGGCTTCCGAACCCGGCGACGCCGTAGGCCGTGACGATTGCGCCGGCGACGGGCTTTCCGTCGGCCCTGGCGGTGACCGTGCCCAGGATCGTCCCGACCCTGCTCAGGGCAAAGTGGATGTCCGTGGGCTGCTTGTCGGCGGCTACGGTGACGGGTTTGGCCTGGCTCCGGTCCTTCGCGTTGGGATAGACCTGCAGCCCGTAGCCCGGCTTGCGGGCGTATACGATGTAGTCTCCTGCGAGCAGGCCGGACATGGTGTAAGACCCGTCCGCGCCGGACTCCGCGGTCTGCTCCAGGCCCTCCTTCGCGTTGATCCGGCTGGCCACGACGATGACCCCGGCCAGGCCGTCGCCCCCTTCGACGGTCACTTTGCCGGAGAACGAGAGGCCCTTGGACAGGGCGAAGTCGATGCCGGTGACGGCGGTGTTCTGGCGCACGGTGACGATGTTGTTGTCAGACCCTGTGCCGCTGGTGTAGGTGGCGGGCAGGTAGCCCCGCGCCCTGGCCTGGACGGTGTAACGCCCCTCCATCAGGCCCTCAATGAGATATGTCCCGTCCGGGCCGAGGGAGGCCGACCGCTTGAGGCCGATGCGCTCGGCAACGGCCACGACCGTTCCGAGGGGGATGGCATTGCCCGTCCCGGCCTCCGTGACCTTCCCGGCGAGGGTGGAGATGGACTTGAGTTTGATCGCCAGCTCGACGGGGGACATCCCGTACTGGAGTTCGATCTCTCTGGCGCCCTTCCGGTCCTTGACGTTGTCGAAGTACTCAGGCTCGAACCCCTGGGCCTCGACCCGCACGACGAACTTGCCGGGATAGGCCGCGATCTTGAAGTTCCCCTCGGCGTCGGTGACGGCCCCCAGACCGGGGTAAATGGTCGGGTACACGGGACCTCCGACCACTGGACCCTGGGTCTCCGGCTTCTTGTCCGGCGTCGTTGGCTGGGGCTGTCCGGCCTGCCCCGCCTGATCCGAACGGACGTTGGGCGGAGGAGTACCGCCCTGAGCGGTCTCGCCATAGATCACGATGGGGCCGGGAGAGACCGGCTCGAGGCGGACATAGGCCCCGGCGACGGGCGTCCCTTTGACTTCGGTGAGCACCCGGCCGGTGACGGAGGCCATCGGGACCGGGATCGGATATAATGCCTTGTCCGGCGGCTGGGGGGAAGCGCCCTTTGACGGGTCGGTCCCCTGCGCCCAGAGCAGCCCTGCCATGACGTTCAGGGCGACGATAACGCCCATCCAAACTTTCGTGCGAGACCTCACAACGACCTCCTTCCGGGGTTTCCCGGTCAAAACCAGGGTCCGGGGTCCAGAGTCACGGGTCTGACTCTGGACTCTGGACTCGATTTCGGAACTCGTCTGGGGTGAAGCTTCTTTTTTTGAGGTTTAATCCTTTCTCTTGGACACGCTCATCCCGGATAAGTTTATCTTATCGTACTAATATTATCTCTCCTCGATGACGAAGGGGATGTCGATAAGTTACATCTCCGGCGGAAGATTCGGACAGAGTTACCTCTTCTGCAAATGATGTGCCGCCGGAACAAGAAGGGGTGTCCTTCGCCGGCCCTCGGTCCAGAGAGGGCTGAAAAGATACTTCAGAAAGGCATAAAGGACAAGTAAAATTAAGCGGTTATCCAGGTTCGAGGGGTGGATTGGATTACAAAAATGAACCGGGCCGGAGCTGGAGACCGCCCGGTTTACCCTCAGATTTCTGAGGGGGGCGTCTGATTTCTGAGTCCTCCTCGCTGCTCATTGAAAGGTCCTGAACAGGGTCGGTCTGACGCAGCACCGGTCCCCCGGCCCGAGGTCGTAGATGACTGCCCGGTCGCCCGTTGCGTCGGCAAAGGGGATGGGGTCGCGCAGGGTCAGCCGGTGGCCGCCCACGCCGGGTCGGGCGTGGGGCTGCGCGATCCTCCAGAGCCGCCCCTTGTAGGCCAGCCGCGCGCCCTTGAGGTAGTGGCAGCCCGCGTGCTCGTCCGGCCACTCCCGGTGGATCCAGGTCCGGGTGAGGAGCTCGTTCTCCGTCTCCGATTCCACGATAAAACGCCCGATGCTGAGGCGCTCCGCGTCCAGGTCCAGGACGTAACGGCCCTTCTGTTCGGCCATGGACCGGATGGGGAGGTTGCAGGCGTGTTCATCGTTGGAGACGAGGAGGGTCTCGCCCGGCGCGGGGCCGCCTCTGGCTCCGGGGTCGGGGGCGACCGTGACCCGGCGGGCGGCGTAGTCCACTTCCGCGATGGTTCCGGCCCAGACGCCGGGGCCTGTGACCTCGACCTCTCCGAGGCGCAGGCTTTGGCCAGAGAGCGCGGCCCAGACGGGCCGGCCGTGGCTGTCCAGGCTCAGCGCGCCCAGGCCGCCCTGTAGCGTCAGGCCGCCGGAGAAGGCGCAGGGGGTGTCCTCATCGAGGGCGCTGGCCAGGTAGCAGGTCCCGCCGGGCCAGGCGATCCGGAGGGCGATGGCCCCCTCCCGGTCCGCGTCGAGGCGTTCGATGTCCAGGATTTTGGGCGATCCCCGGTAGGCCTCGCAGACCAGGGCGAACAGGCTGTGGAGGTCCTGCTTCTGGCGGTCGCCCCGGTTGCGCAGGAGGAGGTACTTCAGGCGTTCCGGGTTGCCGGGCTTGTTGGGGGGGGCGCCGTCGGCGGTGATGACCTCCTGAGCCACGCCGGCGGGGATGGAGACGCGCAGGCCGATTCTGCCGTCGTTCCAGTCGGCGGAGAAGGGGCCGGTCTGCTCTCCCCGCGAGACGCGGGTGAGGTAGGAGAAGCCGCTGCCCCGGTAGGTGGAGAAGCTCCGTTTGCCGTTCGTGCCGGGGGGGCCGGGGAGTTTCGCGTGGGCCTCCAGTTCGGGGTCGTCGTAGAGCTTCCGGAAGGGGACCTCCGGCCCGGCCAGGGTGCCGCCCTCCTGGGGGCGCAGGTTGAGACCGGCCAGGGAGAAGGGGGCGTCGAAGCCGTGGAGGGAGTAGTCGTGCGCCCATCCGCCTCTGACGCGGAAGAGGTCCACCAGCACCTGCAGGTCCGGGGCGAGGTCCAGGAGCGTGACGGCCCGGCGGTAGACCTGAGCGTCCCGGTAGGCGCGGTCTGACGACACCTCGATGTGCTGGAGGCGCGGGGTCCCGGCGAAGCGGACCAGGGTCCCGGCGTCGGCGGTGTCCTGGCGGCGCTCGTTGACGACCACGGTCACGTGGCTGACGGTGTTCTTCTCCCAGGCGGGCGGGTCCGGGTGCTCGGCGGCGTGTGTGGGATAGCCGGTGTCGGGGACGACCTTCACGCCCCCGGCGAGGACTTCGAGGTTGAGGCGGTCGTGGTGGGCGTGCCCGGCGTTGGCGTGCCCGTACTGGAGGACGGCGGCGAGCTGGTTCTCCCCCCGCCCGCTCCGGAGGACCGCAAACCCGACGCCGCCCAGGTTGTCGCTCTTCTCGGGCCAGCTGGACAGGTCTCCGGCCCGGCGCTCCAGGTCCTCCTTCGCGAGCGGCTCCTCGAACAGGTCCTCGAAGTCCGTGAAGCAGGCGTCTCCGAAGACGCCTCTGTCCAGGAGGGCGCGGGCGTACTCGGGCCAGGCGTAGCCCCGGAGGAATCGCTGGAGGGCGGAGGCGTCGAGGGGGGGATAGGTCGTGGCGTAGCCGGTGTCGGCGATGGCGGGCATGGCCCCGTTGTGGCAGGCGAGGCGGCGGGGCCAGCTCCCCAGGGGGCGGATGTATTCCTCCGGCAGGCGGTCTCCGAGGCGGCGCAGGGTGAGGTCCGTGTCCAGCAGGTACCTGGTCCAGCAGCCGACGGAGTAGCCGACGGCGACCTCAAAGGAGACGCCGTCCCGGAACAGGAAGTTGTCGAGGGCGTGGCCCCACCCCTCGACGCCGTAGGCCCAGACGGCGGTTTCGGGGCCGACGCCGGTGTAGTTTCTGAGATTGTCCAGGGCCCAGGCGGTAAATTTGGGGTCGTCCAGCGCGACGAGGGCGCGGACGGCGGAGGCCTGGTGGAGGCCGTAGTTCCCGCGAATCTTGCCCTCCCAGATGTCCCGGATGGACTGGCGGACGAGGTTCTCCTCCACGTGGGCGACCAGGGCCTCCGGTCCCCTGCCGGTGAAGGCGTGGACCTCCGGGTCGGAGAGGAGGGCCGGGAGGAGGTTCTCGTAGGCCTCGGCGTAGAGGGCGATGTGGAAGGACTCGGTCACGGCGTAGAGGAAGCGGCCGGTGTAGTTTTTCAGGTATTCGAGGCCGTACCAGGACTGGGCCGCGTGGTCCATCGTGGGGAAGCGCTCGGCGAGGCGGTTCAGCAGGATGGCGCCCTTTCGCCCGAAGCGGGGGTCGCCGGTGATCAGGTAGGCTCGGGAGAGGTCCCGGAGGGCGTCCATGATCTGGTGATAGAGCTGGAAACAGTAGTGAGCGGCGAACCAGAACTTCTTCCGCCCGTCCTTCGGGTCCCAGCCCAGGCCGTCGTCGGGGTGGTCCCCGGTGAGGAGGGTGGGGTCCTTCGTGAGGTGGTAGGCCGCGAAGTCGTTGGAGGGGTACTCCTCGCCGCCTATGGCGCACCGGACCTTCCAGGGGCGCTCGAAGGGGTCGATCTTCCACGCCCCTCCGGGGACGCGGAAGACGGCCTCGCCGTGGATGGGGCAGCCGTCGAAGGAGGGGTGGAAGGCCCGGAAGATGTCGGCGGGCGGAGGAAGGTCGTGCAGGAACCGGTCGTCCTGTTTCGCCCAGACCTCCGCGCGGGCCAGAATCGCGTCGGCCACCTTTCGGGCGGAGGGATAGCGGTCGAGGTTGCGTTTGAGGCGTTCGATGTCCTGTTCCGTGTGCAGGGTGCGCTGGGTCTTCATCGGGAGTTCCTCTGTCAGGGCTTCAGGGTGACCGCGCAGACCTCGAACCCCGCCGCGTAGTAGAGGGTGTCGTGGACGACCTGGAGGAAGCGGCCGTCATCCTCCATTAAAGGATCGAACCGGAGGCCGTCGCCCTCCAGATGCAGACGGCCCACACGGCCGTCGATGGAGGCGTAGAGGCCGCCACGGGGACTATGCACGGCCTCGCGGAAGTTCTTCGGGACAGGCCCCAGGGGGCGCAGGCGTCCCGCGTCGGCGTCCCAGGCGTAGAACTCGCCCAGGGCCTGCGCCAGGACCTCGCCGGTGGGGAGGAGGGCGTGGATGCGGTTGTGCGTGGCATCGGGCCGGATGGCCTGCCGGCGGAGGACGGTCAGGGCGTCCGTGTCAAAGGCGACGAGGTGGCCGGTGGTCTGCGTGGGGGGCGCGGAGTCGCAGTCGGCGGTGATGTCGGTGGAGCAGTAGACGCGGCGTCGGGCCGGGTCCAGGACCAGGGCGTTGACCTTCTGGTCGGGCAGGAGGTGGCGCCAGACGCGGATGTCGCCGGTCTGCGGGTGGATGCGGGAGAGCGCGCCGCCGAGGTGGCCGTACTCGGGGCTGGTGGCCATCCAGACGTGTTGTCCGTCGTGGGCCAGGCCCATCGGGCGCATCTGCTCGTGGTCCTGCGCGCTGGCCAGGCAGCGCGGGTTGTCGGGCCAGGCCGGGGGGCGGGTCGGGTCGTAGGCCATGACGGAGGAGGTGGTGTAGCTGCTCATCAGGGCGCGCCGCGTGAGGGGGTCATAAATGATCTGGTTGACCTGTCCGCCTCCGGGGGCCGCGCGACCGCAGTCCCGGCCCTCTCCTGTGTCGAGATGAATGGTCCAGAAGCGCTGGTTGATGAACGGCGCGCCGATGATCAGGCCGACCTCCGGGACGGCGCAGAGGGCGTGCGCGGCCATGGGGCCGGTGGCCTGGAGGTCGAGCTGGTCTGACTGACCCGTGCGCGGGTTGAAGCGGTGGGCGACCCCATCCACGGTGACGGCGCAGATGTCGCGCCCGGCCCAGACGCCGGGGGTGAAGGTGTCCCCGCCGATCCAGGCTTTGCGGATGAGCTCCCACGACCGCGACACCCGATTCAGCCGGTAGAGGCCCCCGTCGGGCCGGGCGATGGCGTAGAGGACGCCGTCCGCGAAGCAGGCGCGCAGGCCCTTGACTCCCTGCGGGGCGGCGATCCGGCTTGACGGCTCGAATCCCGGGTAGCTCAGGAGATGGAGGTCGTCTCCCGCCACCAGCGCGAGGGTGTGGGGGTCGAGGAACGCCGCATCGCGCGTGCCGGTCCTGCCGGCCAGGACGGAGGGGGTGTGGGATGTGGCGGCCATCGTCTTCGGGTCGAGCAGCACCAGCCGGGCCTGCGGGACGTCCATGGCCAGGAGGACCTTTCCGTCGGGCGTCTCCAGGACGCGGTGACCGTAGAGTGCCTCGGGGCGGTCCGCGTCGATGGGCCGGAAGACCTTCACGAGTCGCTCCTCGCGCCAATCGTAGACGCCCACGTGGCCGGGCGACGCGGTCCAGATCGCGTAGCGGTCCGTCACGCAGCCCCCCAGGTGATGCCTTTCAACTCGCCCGTGACGAGGGTCTCGACGCGATCCGAGGCCGGGTCGTAGCGGAGCAGGTCCCCGCCGGGGCCGCAGCCCAGGTAGAGGCGGCCGTCGGAGGCGGTCTTGATCATGTAGGCGGAGGAGACGCCTTTCGGCAGGCGGCGGAAATCGTGGGACCCGGTATCCGGGTTCCAGAAGTAGAGCCGGCCTCCGGGGGCCCCTCCCACCACGCTGCTGACCAGGCAGGGTTGCCCCTGGAGGCGGGCCTCCGTGACCTCGGCGTTGATGAAGGGGAGGCGGGAGTCGGGGATGCGATAGCGGCGGATGGGGAGAGGCATGTCAGGGGTCTCCTGTAGGGGCACGGCATGCCGTGCCCCTATCGTTTTTTGTGTTATGGTTTGAGATACTTCCACGCCCATTTCACCATCCTGTCCCGGTGGGCGTCTCCGCCGCCGGAGTGGCCGTCGTAGGGGTAGTAGTGGATCTCTTTGGGGCAGGTCAGGCGGTTGTAGATGCCGAAGACCGTGGAGGGGGGGCAGGTCGTGTCGCGCCCGCCGGTGGAGACGAGGGTGGGGCATTTGATCCACGCGCCGATGTTGAGGGGGTCGAAGTAGCTCAGGGTGCGCATGGCCCGCTCCTCCCGCTCCGGGTAGCGGATGAAGTAGTCGTTCAGCTCGGTGTAGGGGATGGCGCCGGCCATTTTGACGGCGCGGGCGTAGTGGCAGAGGTAGGGTACGCAGGGCATGCCGCAGACGACCCGGTCGCTCAGGGCGGAGACGGCGAGGGTGAGGCCGCCCCCCTGGCTGCTGCCGAACGCGCCGATGCGGGCAGGGTCCACCTCAGGGCGTCGGGCCACGACCTCAACGGCGCGGACGACGTCCATGTAGGCCCCCCGGTAGAAGTATTCGCGCTCGTTCAGGATGCCTTTCGTCATCCAGCCCCGCACGCCGCCGGAGGAGTAGGCTGTCCAGTCCGTGGCCTCGCCCCGGCCCCGCACGTCAAGGGCCAGGACCACGAACCCCATCAGGGCCCACTCCAGGTGGGTGCTGACGGTCCACTTGAACTGGTGGTAGCCGTGCGAGTGGACCAGGGCCGGGCGGGGGCCGGGCTCCTCGGTGGGGATGAGCAGCCAGCCGCAGGCCCGGCCGCCGCCGAAGGCGTCGAAATAGCACTTGTAGACCCGGACCTTTGGGACGGGGTAGTCCTGCGGGACGAAGTCGGGGTTGAGGGGCTGGGCCGCGGACTGCGCCTTGGTCTCGGACCAGAACGATTCGAGGTCGGGCTGGGCCGTGGACGCCGGGACGTAGCGGCGGAGCTCTTCGAGGGGCAGGTCAAAGTCGGGCATGGTTTCTCCTACGGCTTCAGGTGTCGCTGGAAGCAGGCGATCATGACCTCCTCGTTCACGTCGCCCGCCACGCCGTGGCCGTCGTAGGGGTAGACGCGCATCTCTTTGGGGGCCTGGATGCGGTTGTAGACGCCGAAGACCGTGGCCGCGGGGGAGACGCCGTCCTTCAGGCCGAGGGAGACGTGGACGGGGCAGGCGATCCGGTCTGCGGCGTTCAGGGGGTCGAAGTAGCTCAGGGTCTCGCAGACTCGCGCCTCCCGGTCGGGGTAGCGGTTGAGGTAGCCGACGATCTCCGCGATGGGGTCCCCTCCGGCGGAGCTAAGCGCCCGTTCGAAGCAGCAGAGGGAGGGGGCGTCGGCGGCCACGGCCGCCACGCGGTGGTCGAGGGCGGCCAGCATCAGGGCGGTGGTCCCGCCGAGGCCGACGCCGCGCAGGCCGATGCGCGAGGCGTCCACCTCCGGGAGGGAGGCGAGGTGGCGGAGGGCGCGCAGGGCGTCTCCGAAGACCTCCCGGAGATAGAACTCATTCTGGTCCCGGATGCCGAGGGTCACCCACCCCTTGGGGCCGCCGGCCGAGTAGTGGAAGGCGTCGCTGCTGTCCCCGTGCCCGCGCAGGTCGAGGGCCAGGACGGCGTAGCCCTGGAGGGCCCACATCAGGTGCGTGGCGACGCGGCCCCGGAAGCCGAGGTAGTCGTGGAAGAGGATCAGGCCGGGGCAGGGGCGGCGGGCCCTGGGGAGGTAGCGCCAGCCGCAGAGCCGGCCGTGGCCGAGGCCGTCCAGGCGGACCTCCGCGATGTCGAGCTGCCGGACCGGGTGGTCCACCGGCTCGACGGTCTCGTTCAGGGGCTGGTCCCCGGCCTGACGGACGACGCCCGCCCAGAAGTCGTCGTAGTCGGGCCGGGCCGTCCGGTCCGGGAGATAGCGCCGGAGGTGTTCGAGCTGCGCCTCGTATTCGGGCATGGGGACTCCTGAAACAAGTGCTGAGTGCTGAGTGCTGAGTGCTGAGTGCTGAGTGCTGAGTGACGCCCCCCTTCCTCCCCTAAGCCTGGAGGAAAGGCCCTTGATGCCCCCTCCCTCCCCCCACACGTGGGAGGGCAGGGGTCGCGACCTCATGGGAGCGACAGGTTGGGTGGAGGAGGGGGATAGGGGGCGGGTGGGGGGTGTCTTTACTCAGGACTCAGGACTCATAACTTTTCTTGTGCCACGAGCCGGGTCAGAAAGTCGCAGGCCCGCTTCGCCTCGCGGTTGGCCGTCTCCAGGGGGATCTCCTTCTTGGGGGTGGTCCCGTCGAACCGCTCCACGACGAGGGGGCCGCTGAAGCTGGCGGCCTTGAGGGTTTTGAACAGCCGGGTGTGGTCCACGTCGCCGTCGCCGGGGGTGGGGAAGTCGGGGTGGGCGCGGGGGCCGCGATGGTCTTTAATGCAGAGGGCCACGGTTTGATTCACGATGTGGGGGAGGTCCTCCTCCGGGCTGATCCCTTCGTAGAAGTGGACGTTCCCGGCGTCGTAGCAGGCCCTGACGGCCGGGGAGTTGATCCGGTCGAGGGTCTGTCGGAGGACTTTTGCGGTGGCGGTGTTGCCGGTGTGGGGCTTGAGGGTGATCGTGACCCCGGCCTGCTGCGCATACGGGGCGATCTGCGCCATCCGCTCGTAGAAGATCGCCTCGTCCGGGGCCATCTCCTCAGGGGTCCTGGGGGTCTTGAGGCCGTCCTTGTAGCCCCAGACTCCCGCCGTGACGATCAGGGGGCAGCCGACCTCCTTCGCCTGGTCGATGCGCCGTTTCATGATCTCCACGCCGTTCTCGCCGCTCCACCGGCCGAACATCATCACGGTCTGCAGGCCGGCGTCGGCGATCTTCTTCCCGGCCTCCCGCGCGGAGACGACCCCGCCGTCGATGGCCGGGACCTCCACGCCTCTGTGCGTCAGGCCGAACGCCACGTACCTGTAGCCCGCCTTCGCGATGCCGGACAGGGCGTCCTCAAAGCCGAACTCCGACCAGGGCAACGTGAAACAGCCGATCTTCACATCCATCACACACCTCCCGTCAACAGGTCAAAAGCAGTGGTCAGTGGTCAGGCTCTCTCCCTCCCCCAAACCTGTGGATAAGTCCCTTATCACCCCCTCCCTCTCCCGTACGTACGGGAGAGGGAGGGGGACGGGGGGTAGGAGAGGGCCGTCTGTCATTTTCCTTCTTCAAACACCTCCTGCGCGGCCTTCACCCCTTCTCCTCTTGTGAGTTTGTGGCCGCTGGCGGTTAGGGCCGATTCGAGGGCGATCAGCGTGGGCAGCACGTACTGCGCCGAGGCCGTCACGCCCATGTGCCCCACGCGGAGGGTCCTGTCCATCAGCGGCCCCATGCCCGTGCCGATGACGATGTTGTGGCGCGCGCGCACGTGGGCGGCCACGGCCTTTGCGGACATCCCCTCCGGGAGCCGGATGCAGGAGACGGTGTCGGAGGCCAGGTCCTCGGGCGGGAGGGTGGAGAGGTCGATAGCCTTGAGGGCGGCCCGGAAGGCCCGGCCGGTCAGACGGTGCCGGGCGAGCCGCCTCTCCAGGCCCTCCTCCTCGATCATGTCCACGGTCTCCCGCAGGGCGTAGACGAGGTGGATGGGGACCACGATGGGGGTCCGGCGGGCGCCGGGGGCGGCCCCTCCGCCCCGCTCCAGGGGGAGCCACATCCGCTTCCAGCGGAGCAGGTCGTAGGAGAAGCTGGTGGCGGGGCGTTTTCGGGACTCCATGGCCTCCCAGGCCCGCGGGCTGACGGAGACGAGGGCCAGGCCGATGGGGGCCCCGAAGGCCTTCTCCGGGGCGGTCATGTTCGTGTCGATCCCCCACTCGTCGCTCCGCACGTCGATGCCGGAGATGGAGGAGACCGTGTCCACCAGGAACAGGAGGCCGCGGTCCCGCGCGATCCTGCCCACGGCATCGGCGGGGTAGGTCGCGCCGGTGGAGGTCTCGTTGTGGACCATCGTTAGCGCCTTGAAGCGGCCCTCCCGCACGGTCTTCTCCAGGCGCTCCAGGTCGAGGGGCTGCCCCGGGCCGACCTCGAAGGGGGTCACGGCCCCGCCCACGCGCTCGGCCATCTCCCTGATCCAGTCGCCGAACACCCCGGCCACGACGCAGAGGACCGGGTCGCCCGGCTCCACGAGGCTCGTCACGGCGGACTCCAGGGCCACGCGGCCGGAGCCGGGCACGGTGAAGATTTCGTTCCGGGTCCGGAAGATGTCCCGCAGCCGGAGGAGCGTCCGGTCCAGGACCCCCTCGTTGAACGCCGGGTCGAGGTGGGATTCCCCCGGCTGCATCATCGCCCGGACCACGCGCCAGGGCAACTGCGCGGGGCCGGGGCCCATCAGAATGGGCTTTTCCACAGGGCCTCCAAAAAGTTGATCCTTCACGATGCGCGCAGGACGATGGGCGTCTCCAGGTATTTCTGCACCCGGTCCACGATGGTGTTGGCGGTGTAGGGCTTGATGATGTAGTCGTTGGCCCCGGACTCGATGGCCTCGACGACCGTGGCGCTGTCGGTGAGGGAGGTGAGCACCACGACGGGGGTGGAGGCGGTGGCAGGCTCTTTGCGGAGGGCTTTGAGGGTTTCAATGCCGTTGAGCACGGGCATCATGATGTCCAGAATGATCAGGCCGGGGTGATGGGTGCGCGCCAGGTCCAGGGCCTCCGCCCCGTCGGCGGCCTCCACGACCTCATAGCCCAGCTTCTTGATGACGAAGGCCAGGGCCCGCCGGGTGGCCACCGAGTCGTCGGCGATCAGGATGCGGCGGCTGAGTTCTCTGGACGCCCATCGGATGAGAGAGGCCCCGCATTCGACGCAGAATTTGCCCATCCCCTTGGCGCCGCAACGGGGGCACTTGGACAGGGTCCTGACGGGGTCGGCCCCTTCATTTTCGTCGTGGGAGGACTTCAGGCGGACGGTGACGCCGAAGGTGGAGGCCACCCCTTCCATCTCCTTCGGCACTCTCTCCAGGAGGGTCTCGACGGATTTCCTGCCTATCCCGAACAGCCCGTGCGCCCGGTCTCGCAGCAGGAAGACCTTCTCCCTCTCGCCCTCCTCATAACAGGCGTCGGTGACCAGGCTGGAGAGGTTGATCACCCGGATCGTGTCGGCAAGGGGGGAGGCGGACACGTCCGTGTCGAGCTCCACGAAGTGGTGTTCCCGGATCGTCTCCTCGAAGATGGGCGGGAGCCTCCAGTGGCGTGCGAGGAGCGCGCCCACCCCGGCGTGGTCGAGGCCGAGGACCTCCCGCTCCGCAACGGCGGGGTGGACGTTGAGGGCCCTCGACATGCCGACGACTCCGCCGTATTCTGCGGGGAAATACTGCGCCAGAAAGAGGCATCCGATGTCCTGCAGCAGCCCGGCGGTGAAGACCTCGGCGGGGAGGTTGCGGCGGAGCCGGGCGGCGATGAGCCCGGCGGCCACGGCGTTGCAGACGGATCGCTCCCAGAAGAGCTTCAGGTCGAACCCGGCGGCTATGGGTCTGGAGAAGCTCTCCATCACGGCCAGGCCGAGGGCCAGGCTCCCCACCTTTCTGTATCCGAGGATGCTGATGGCCTGGGGGATCTCCGAGACCTTGCCGGACAGGCCGTAGAAGGAGGAGTTGACCAGGCGCAGCAGCTTCGTGGAGAGGGCCACGTCCATCGAGATCAGCCTGGCGACTTCGGAGACCGGGGCCTGAAGGTCGGCGGTCATCTGCGCGATGTGCGTGGCCACCGTGGAGAGGGTGGGGAAGTCCTCCGCTGTCTCCACGATCCTCAGAACGTCTTCTTCCGTCACCAGGCCTCCGCCCTCAGGTTACAGAAAACCTCTCCCGCCTCAAGGAATACCCCCGGATGGGCGACCGCCGGTCGCCCCTACATATCCTTCACCAGTTTCTCGCCGTCGTAGATCAGCTTCCCCTTCTCGTAAATCTTGCCCTCCTTCAGCTCATATTTCATAAGCTGCCCCAGGGAGAGGTGTTTAAAGACCTCCTCCGGGTTCCGGTATTTCTCGATCAGCTTCTCGATGGGGCCTTCAAACTGGTGCTTCTTGCTGCTGACCTTCGCCTTCTCCCGCCGCTCCTTCTCCTCGGCCGTCATGACCGGAAGCCGCTCCGCCGCCGGCCCCAGGCGGCTGGCAAACTCCTGCTGCCTTCGGAAGTGATCGTGCTTTTTCTCGGTCTCGCTCTTGTCCCCCTCAGAATAGTAGTCGGATGCGACCTCCTCAGCGCGTTTGCGCCAGCGGTCTCGCTCCCTGTCCTGGGCGCCGTCCTCGCCCAATTTTCGGAGGATATCTCTTACCGAATCGTTCATTCATCCGCCTCCTCGTAAGTGCTGGAGATGAAAAACATCGTGTCGAGTATACAAAATTAATGATGAAGGGGGGCGTTGTCAACAGGCTTTTAGGGGGATCGAAAATGGGTTTGACACAGGGGGGGTTTGAGGGTAACTTAATTCGCGACCTTTTTTGCTGTTCACCCCCATACGGGAGGTTTCCGTGTCCAGTTTTGACCGACTCGTCGAGGTGATGGCCAGGCTGCGGGGAGAGGGGGGATGTCCGTGGGATCGGGAGCAGACGCACGAGACGCTGAAGACCTATCTGCTGGAGGAGGCCTACGAGGTCCTGCAGGCCATCGACCGCGGGGACGACCGGGAGTTGAAGGAGGAGCTGGGCGACGTCCTGCTTCAGGTCGTGTTTCACGCGCAGATCGCCCGCGAGGAGGGGCGTTTCGACGCCGAGGGGGTGGCCGACGCCATCCTCTCAAAGCTCATCCGGCGGCATCCCCACGTGTTCGGGGACGTGAAGGTGGAGGGGGCCGCCGAGGTGCTGGCCAACTGGGAGAGGCTGAAGCGCGCCGAGCGGGGAGGCCCCGAGGCGTCCGTCCTGGACGGCGTGCCGGCGCACCTGCCGGCCCTTTTGAGGGCGCGCCGGGTGCAGGAGAAGGCGGCGCGCGTCGGGTTCGACTGGTCCCGTGAGGAGGAGATCGCCGCCAAGATTCACGAAGAGGTTCAGGAGTTCCTGGAGGCCCACAGGAGGGGGGACCGGGAGGGGATGGAGGATGAGCTGGGGGACCTGCTCTTTTCCATCGTCAACCTCGCCCGGTTCCTGCGCATCTGTCCGGAGGAGTCGTTGAGGAAGACGGTGGAGAAGTTCGTGGGGCGATTTCGTTACATCGAGGGGGAGCTGGCCCGGCAGGGCAAGGAGCCGCAGGGCGCAACCCTGGCGGAGATGGATGCGCTGTGGGAGGAGGCGAAGGGAAAAAGAAAAGATTGAGATTATCCATAAAAATCGAAGTATTCCGACAGGTCGAGGATGGGGATGGGGGCGTCGTGCCAGTCGTGTATCCAGCAGATCCCCGTGTCGCATTTCTGAAGGTCGAGGCCGGGGGGCTTGAGGTCGCTGCTCTTCAAGACCGCGTGCGCCCGGATGATGCGGTCCTGTCTGGACAGGACATAGTGCGGAAATTCCGCCTGTGATTTGAGGACCTCGAACCCTATTTTGTCGTAGATGCGCATGAACAGTTCCCGGACGTTCTCCACGCACCGGACGCCGGGATAGGTGGATAATTTCTCCCTGTACTCAGGCTCGCCGAGGTGTCGCGCCACCACGCCCACAGCCGCCTCCGGGACACCCCCCATTCCCGCGCCCTTTCCCTCTATGTCCGCCTCGATGCGTTTGAGGGTCATCTCGGCGACCTCTTTCGAGGTGCTGACCGATTTCCGCACGCGTTTTCCGTCGGGGGTATAGTAGCCGATGTAGTAGCGATTTCCGCGTTGATATAGCCACGCCATGCTGTTCTCACCAGGTCTTTCTGGCCACAGATTGTCCCCCGAATACTGAACAAGATATTGATTTTATTTGAAAAAAAGATGGGCCGGGAGTGGACACTTGTGGATATTGGCCACATTTGTCCACACCAATATCTCAAAAAAGGCCCAAAAGGTCAAGAAAAAAAAGTAACCCCAAGATTTTTTCGATGTTCTTTATGGCCACACCCCCCTTCGAGAGGGGGGGCGAAACTTTTTTTCAAAAAAAGGCTCAAGAAATTGAAGTTGACGCCGATAATTCTCGATAGGGGGAAATAGACCCTCAGCCATCGCGGCTGAGAAACGATGTTGAACGGCGTTATCACCTCCTCTCACTTTCCTGACATTCTGACGATTTTGGGATGTGGCAGATATGGATACGGTCATCTGGACAACCGTGAGAGAGGAGTTATCCGGCATTCTCACCCGACTTATCGGAGAGGAGGTCTATCTGTCAGAGGAGGAGGCGCAGCGCGTTGTCGAGAGGCTCTGTCTGCGCAACGCCTCCACGGAGCGCACGGTTCGTGAGTCTGCCGATTTCGCCGGCGTTGGGTAAGCGCCGGTCGAGGTCTGCATCCACCAGGGCAAGTGGTACCGTTTGGTTAGGGTCGTATCATGCCGATCTTCATTTCGAGGTTTTCCCCTGACAGGGGGCTGGTCGGCCTCCTGCAAGGGCCTCGCGCGGGGAGGCCGGAGGAGCAGGGGGCGGCGCAGGAGACGCCTCCTGAGAGGGCGCCTGAAGGCGCTGCCGTCCGGCAGTCCAGGGCTCCGGCGCGACAGGCTGCGCCGGAGCCGGAACAGGCGCCTGCGGGCCGGCGGGGGGAGGACGAAACAGACAGGCAGGCCGGAGAAGCGGACAGCCGAAGGGCCGTCGATGGGCGGGACGGCCTGACGGCTGTCGGCAACACCGGCCTCGCCCTTGCGTTCGCCACCCGTCAGGTTGAGGAACAGACCCAGGAGGCCAGTCCCCCGGAGAGGACGGCCCGTCGCGTCTCAGGGGGGCGCCCTGCTGAGGCGCAGGCCGGGGACGCCGCTCAGGTCGGGGGGCGCCGCAATGGCCGTGGAGACCTCCAGGCCATCCGGGACAGCAACCGGGAGGCGGTTGAGGGCGCGGACCAGGCTGATCTCAGAGGGGTCGCGCAGCGGCTCCGCGGTCTGCTGCGGGGGGCCGGGCAGCGGGAGGCGGCCGAAGCGGGAGGGGCCCGGAGGACGGGCCGGGAAGAGGAGCCTGCCACGCAGCTTGTCCTCACCTCCGGGGCCGGGACAGGGTCAGGCGCTCAGGGAACAGAGCAGCGAAGGAGGGCCAGGGAGGGCCGCAACGCAGGTCGGGCCGAGGAGGAGAGAGGGGGCGCAGCGCTCCCGCCCGCAGACGCCCAGCGGGAGGTGGCGCGGGAGGCGGCGCGGGAGGTCGGACGCGGGCTTCAGCGGGACGCCGGAATCCAGAACAGCCGCAATGCCGAACAGTCGGCCCGCAGCGCGGCCCGCGCGGCAGGCAATGGCCAGCGCCAGGCGGCGCGGGAGAGCCAGACGGAGGCCCGCGCCCTCCAGGCGGAGCGTCGCAGGCTCGAACAGGAGATCCGCCAGACGGAGCAGAATATCCGTCAGCTCCAGAGCCGGGGCGGAGGGTCAGGCAGCGCGGCGGCTGCGAAGGCGGCCAGCGCCCTTGCCCTCGGAAGCAGCGTGGACATTTTAGCTCAATAGTTCACCGCCTTTTCACGGGGTTGTGAGGCCGGTCCCCCCCCAAAACGGCTTCGGACGGCGTCCTTCGGAGTGGCGCGTCGTCCAGGGACCACTTGGGTGGCGCTGAGTGGTGCCGATTGGTCAAGCCCCTCTCCCCGTAGGAACCGCCAGGGTGACCGACGGGAGGGGGGCTTTTTTTGTGTTGACACCCTTCTTAAAAGTTTGTATCCTACTCCGGGCGGCGTCCTTCGGAGTGGCGCGTCGTCCAGGGACCACTTGGGTGGCGCTGAGTGGTGCCGATTGGTCAAGCCCCTCTCCCCGCAGGGCTGTTGCTGGCCGCGAAAGGGAGAGGGGTTTTTATAAGGAGATTCCTGTGGCAATCGGGCCGGTTGTGAGGGGGGATCAGGAAGGGGCGCAGGCGTTCGAGTGGGGGGGGATCAAATGGCTGATGGGCAGGGCGCTGGACGGGGCTGCGGCGCAGACGTTCGGGGTGGTGTTCATCGCCCCTGGCTGCAAGAACCCCCGCCACTACCACCCCAACTGCGAGGAACTGCTCTACGTCCTGTCGGGGACCTGCGAGCACAGCCTGGGAGAGGAGACCTTCCATCTTGGCCCCGGAGACCTCATCCGGGTGCCGCAGGGCGTCCTCCACAACGCCGTCAACGCCGGGTGGGAGCCGCTGCGGGCCGTCATCTCCTTTTCGTCCGGCGACCGGCAGACCGTCTTCGTGGAGTGATATGAGTTCTGATGGAGATTTATAGATATGGACCTTCTCGCCTTTCTCGCGGTTTCCTTTCTCATCCTTCTGGTGGCGTACCGGTTCATCGGGGGCAGGCTGGCGTCCATGTTTGCGCTGCGCGACTCGGAGGACACGCCTGCCCATCAGATGCGCGACGGCCTGGATTTTGAGCCTGCGCGGACCTCCTATCTCCTGCCGCAGCATTTCTCCGCCATCGCGGCGGCGGGTCCCATCGTGGGGCCGATCCTGGCGGGGCTCTACTTCGGCTGGGGGCCGGCGTGGCTCTGGATCATCGTGGGCTCGGTCCTGATCGGCGGGGTTCACGACTTCACGGCCCTCATGGCGAGCGTCCGCCACAGGGCGCGCTCCATCGCGGAGATCGTCCGGGAGTACATGAACCCGCGCGCCTACGTCCTGTTCCTGGTGTTCATCTGGTGCGCGCTGGTCTACGTGATCATCGCGTTCACGGACGTGACCGCGGGGACGTTCGTCGCGAAGGCCAGCTCCGCCGACGCCGACGCGCCGGGGCCGGCGGTGGCGACTTCTTCCGCCGTTTATCTGCTGCTCGCCGTCGCTATGGGGTTCGCGCTGCGGTTCACCCGGGTCGGCCCGCTGAGGGCCAAGCTGATCTTTCTCCCGCTCGTCTTCGTCGCCATCCTGGTCGGGCCTTACATCCCCATCGACGTCAGCCGGGTCTTTCCGGCCCTGAACGGGCAGGCGGTCTGGGGATATGTCCTGCTCGGCTACTGCTTCGTCGCCGCTATATCGCCCGTCTGGGCCCTCCTTCAGCCGCGCGGCGAGCTGGGGGGGTATTTCCTCTACATCGTGATGGCCGCGGCTGTGCTGGGGACTGCGGTGGGCGCTCTGACGGGCGGGCTTCACATCCAGCAGCCCTTTTTCAAGGGGTGGCAGGCCAGCGACTCCCTGGGCGCCAGCGCGCCGCTGTTCCCCATCCTGTTCATCACGGTGGCCTGCGGGGCCTGCTCGGGGTTTCACAGCATCGTCGCGAGCGGCACGACCAGCAAGCAGCTCCGCCGCGAGACAGACGCCCGGCCCATCGCTTACGGGAGCATGCTCCTGGAGGCGTTCTTCGCCTGTCTGAGCCTCGCGACGCTGATGATCCTGGCCCAGCCGGCAGGGGGGCCGAGCGCGATCTACGCCAACGGGATCGCGGACTTTGCGAAGTGGGCGCTCTCTCCCGTCCTTCCCGGGTCGGTGGACATCCGGCCTTTCCTGTTCCAGTTCGCCCTGCTCTGCTTCGCCACGTTCGTGTTCGACACGCTCGATGCGTGCACCCGGCTCGCCCGTTACGTGCTGATGGAGTTGTTCGGCTGGACCTCGCGACGGCAGGCCCTTGCGGCCACGGCGGTCACGCTGGTCCTGCCCGCCATCGCCGTGGCGCTGCCGCGCGTCCAGTTCGCGGGGAAGCCGGCGCCGCTCTATCAGGTCTTCTGGAACATCTTCGGCAGCAGCAACCAGCTCCTGGCGGCGCTGACGCTCCTGGCCGTCACGGTCTGGCTCGCCAGGAAGGGCATGGCCTACTGGGTGGCGCTCGGGCCCACGGTGTTTATGATGGTGATGACGCTCTGGAGCCTGATCCTTTCCATCGGGCCTTACCTGGACGTGCTGCGGTCGGGCGCGCCGGTCGACTCGATCCGCCACTTCCAGTTCGGGATCACGGTTTCGCTGATCCTCCTGTCGGTCTGGCTGATCGTGGAGGCCGTGATCACGTGGCGTTCGATCCTCGGACGGCCCCAGAGCGCCGCGAGGAAGGAGCCTGCGCTGGCGTGATGTCTCTCCCCACCGGAAAACTCTCCCCTCACCTCCTCTCCCGACTGTTGCGCGCCTACACGCAGGCCGGCGACCGGGTGATCGTGGGGCCGGCGGTGGGGGAGGACGCGACGGTCATCGACTTCGGGGAGATGTGCCTGGTCGCCAAGACCGACCCCATCACCTTTGCCACGGATGAGATCGGGCACTACGCGGTGACCGTCAACGCCAACGACCTCGCCGCGATGGGGGCCGCGCCGAGGTGGTTCCTGGCCACGGTGCTGCTGCCGGAGGGGGGGGCGGACGAGGCCCTGGTCGAGGAGATCTTCCGCTCCATCCACCGGGCGGCGTCGGGCCTGGGCGTCGCGTTCTGCGGCGGACACACGGAGGTCACGCACGGCATCGACCGCCCGATCGTGGTGGGGCAGATGCTGGGGGAGGCGCGGCGGGAGGACCTGGTTCGGTCGTCGGGGCTGCGGGCCGGGGACGCGATTTTGCTGACGAAGGGGATGGGGATCGAGGCCACGGCGATCCTGGCTCGCGAGAGGGGGGAGGGGCTGCGGGGCCGGTTCGGGGAGGATTTTCTGAGGCGATGCCGGGAGTACCTGAGAGACCCTGGCCTGAGTGTCCTGAAAGAGGCCAGCATCGCCTGCGAGACGGCGCGGGTGCATGCCATGCACGACCCGACGGAGGGGGGCGTGGCCACCGGGCTGCGCGAGCTGGCGACGGCATCGGGCGTGGGGATGGAGGTGGCGGCGGAGCGGCTGTTCATGTCCGGGGAGACGCGGGCGCTGTGCGAGGCGTCCGGGCTGGACCCTCTGGGGGTCATCTCCTCCGGGGCGCTGTTGATCGGGGTCGCGGAGGGGGACGCGGGGCGCGTCGCGGACGCCATACGAGGGGCGGGCATCCGGTGCGAGCGGGTCGGGACGGCGCGCGAGCAGGCGTTCGGCGTGAAGCTCAGGCGGGGCGAGCGGCTGGAGGAGTTGCCGGTTTTTCATAGGGACGAGATCACGAAGATTTTCGATGGTTGAACAGAGCATACGAGAACGTCACAGATTTCGATTGGCTGAAATTGACGAGCTTCTGTTCGGTAACAAGATAATCCCCACTTAAAGACATATCGTGGAGGCCAGAATGAAAGGACGGCATCGTCATCGCCAAAAGGTCATCACCGCAACCGAGGTGCGACGCAATTTCAGCGCAGTCGTCCAGAAACTTCGCAAGGACAAAGATCATGCTGTTATTCAAAGCAGCGGCACACCTGTGGCGGTTTTGCTTCCCATTTCGGAATACGAACAACTCTTGCGTTATAAACGGTTGGCAGTATTCGACAAGTTTGCACGAGAGTTTGGGCAGGAGGTAGAAAGACGCGGCTTGAGTGAAGAAGAACTCATGACCGATCTGGAAGAAACCAAACGCGAAGTATTCCGAGAGCGGTATGGCCGACTCGGGTAAAAAAGTTCGTGTTCTGACGGATGCCAATGTGCTATTTGCTGGATCGGCTTTTCCACGCTGGCCACGGGAAGTTTTACGACACGCTGTAGTTGGTGATTTTCAACTCGTGCTTTGTCCGCTGGTTATTGAGCAAGCCCGTCGAAACTTACAAAAACGTTTTCCTGAGTATCTTGGTCGCTTTGAAGAGGTTCTACGAACCATTGACTACGAGTTGATATCTGATCCAACGTCGGAAGATGTTGAGGCCAACCAGAACCTTGTTCGTGATCTGAGCGATGTTGCCGTGGCGCTGGCGGCTATAGCGGCTGGTGTAGATTACGTGATCAGTGAAGACAAAGATTTGACTGTTAAAGACGAATCAACGGCTGAGTTACGCCACCGTGTGAAGGTGATGCTTTCCGGCACATTTCTTCGTGAGGTAATGGGGTGGTCCAGTGAAGAGCTGGAAGCCATCCGATACCGGAAATGGAGTGATATGCCAGAAGGTGAATCATACGAGGAGAAGAAGTAGTTGGAAACCTGGATTCGCCAGGAGGAGCGGTACAAGGGGAAGATCGTGTCCCTCTGGGTGGGGGAGGTGCGGCTGGACGACGGGCAGACCGCCGTCCGGGAGGTCCTCCGGCACCCCGGCGGGGTGGCCGTCGTTCCCGTGCTCGGCGACTCCGTCGTGCTGATTGAGCAGTTCCGGGTCGCCATCGGTCGCACGATCCTGGAGATCCCTGCGGGGAAGCTGGAGGCGAACGAGGACCCGGAGGCCTGCGCCCGGCGGGAGCTGGGGGAGGAGGTCGGCTACCGGGCGGGCCGGATGGTCCGGGCCGCGACCTACTACTCCTCGGTGGGCTTCGTGGATGAAAAGATGCATCTGTTCCTGGCCTTCGACCTGCGGAAGACGGAGCAGAGGCCGGACCGGGATGAGCGCATCCGTCCGGTCATCCTGTCTCTTGAAGAGGTCCGGCGCAAGCTGGACGGCCAGGGCTTCGAGGATTCCAAGACCCTCATTGGGCTGAGGGAACTGCTCGCACACCTTGAAAGACAGCCGGGGAAATGATCAAGGCGATTATCTTCGACATGGACGGCACGATCACGAGGCCGAGCATCGACTGGCGAGCGCTGCGGGAGCGGATCGGGGCCGCGCCGGGCAGGACGATTATCGACCACATCGAAGGGCTGGGGCCGGCGGAGGCGGAGCGGGCGAACCGCATCCTGGTGGAGACGGAGATGGAGGCGTGCGTCCACTCGGACCTGAACGAGGGCGCTCTGGAGATGCTGGATTATCTCCGGGGGCAGAACGTCAGGACGGCGCTCGTCACGAACAACCACGAGGAGGGGATGCGGGTCGTCCTGGAGAGGCACGGGCTGCGCTTCGACGTGGCGCTCAGCCGGGACGACGGGGTCCTCAAGCCGTCGGCGGACCTGATCCGGAGGGCGCTGGAGGCCCTGGGGCTCCGGCCCGAGGAGGCGCTGTCCATCGGGGATGGGCGCTACGACCTGGAGGCGAGCGCCGGGGCCGGGGTCCCGTTCCTCTACGTCACGCACGGCAGGCCGTCGCTGGATCACCAGCCCGCCGTGACGTCGATGGTCGAGGCGCTTTCGTGGGTGAAAGAGAAAGTGCAGATTGCAAAATGTAAAATGCAAAATGCAAAGTAAGGAATCCCTGTGCCCTATCAACAGATGTTCGAGTACTTCTCCCCGACCCGGCTGATCGTGGGCCGGGGTTCTATCGCGAAGATCCCCGACCTGATCCGGGAGCAGGGGGTCCGAAGGGGGCTGGTCGTGACCGACCCGGGGCTCGTGGCCGCCGGGGTGGCGGGGCGCGTGCTGGACGCGCTGAGGGGGGCGGATGTGCCTTTTGCGGTCTACGACCGGGTGGAGGCCAACCCCCCGTTTGCGAATGTGGACGAGGCTTATGGAACTTACGTGAAAGAGCGGTGCGACTATCTGATCGGGCTGGGGGGGGGCAGCTCGATGGACGTGGCCAAGTGCGCGGGCGTCGCCGCGGCGCACGACGGGCAGTGGAGAGCCCTGATCGGGATCGGGAAGTGCCGCAATCGCATCCCGTTCCTGCTGTGCGTGCCCACGACCTACGGGACCGGGAGCGAGGTGACGCCGTTCGCGGTGGTGACGGACGTGGAGACGAGGTTCAAGGCGTCCATCGGGAGCCCGCTGATCCTCGCGCACGCGGGCGTGCTCGACCCGGACCTGTCGGTGGGGCTTCCGCTCCCGATCGCCGGGGCCACGGGGATGGACGCGCTGACGCACGCCGTCGAGTCCTGCGTGGCGCTGACGGCCAACCCGATCTCGGAGGGGCTGGCGCTGCACGCCATCCGGCTGATCGGGGAGAATCTCCGGCAGGCCGCGGCCAATGACCATAATTATGAGGCCACGGAGCGGATGCTCATCGCCAGCGCGGTGGCCGGGATAGCGTTCTCGCAGACGCGGCTGGGCAACGTCCACGCCATGTCGCACCCGGTGGGGGGGCACTTCGGGGTGCCGCACGGGGTCGCGAACGCCATTATTCTGACGAGGGTGATGACCTACAATTTGATGGCCTGCCCGCAGAAGTTCGCGGAGGTCGCGCGGGCGCTGGGCGAGCCGCTGGAGGGGCTGGCGGCGATGGCGGCGGCGGAGGCGAGCGTGGAGGCCGTGCGCCGGCTGGGCCGGGACGTGGGCATCCCGGACGGGCTGGCGCAGGTGGGGGTGAAGAGGGAGGCGATTCCGACGCTGGCCGAGGACTCCATGAAGAGCGGGAACATCCTGATCAACCCGCGCAAGACGAGGATCGAGGACATCGTGAGGCTCTACGAGGAGTCTATGTGATGGTAAGCCAGACGGAGGCGATGGACATGGTCCGTGTCTTCGTGGACGATCTTGTCCGCAAGCATGGGGACGTGTTGCATCTTGTCGTCCTGTTCGGCTCCCGCGCCAAAGGAACGGCCCTGCCCTGGTCCGATGTGGACATTCTGATCGTGATGGAGCAAAGAGATCACAAGATCATAGATGAGATATACGCCGCTTCAACCGACATCTTTCTGGAGCATTTGCTGGACTTCTCATTCAAGATCTATTCGCGAGAACGGTACGAAAAAGGGGTGGCCCTCGGCACGCCGTTCATGAAAGAGATTAAGAAGACAGGGATCGTACTGTGGAAGAGGGAGTAAAGCGCCTCATCGCCGGGCAGATCGAGAAGGCCGAGGAGAAGCTGCGGGCAGCGCAGGGGTTGCTTCAGTTGGGATTCTGGGACGACGCGATCTCCAGGGCCTACTACGCCGTGTTTCACGCGGCGAGCGCCGTTCTGCTGTCCAGGGGGATCACAGCCAAGTCGCACGAGGCTGTCAAGACGCTGTTCGGCCTCCACTTCATCAAGACGGGCGAGTTTGAGAAAGAATATGCTCATATCATTCACGGATTGAAGGATGACAGGGAGAACGGGGATTACGACGTGTTCACGAACTTTGGCCGGGAGGACGCTGAAAAGGCTATTCAGGAGGCGGAGCGGTTCCTGAAGCGGATCGGGCGGTTTTTAAAGGAGCAAGGGGATTTATGATTCTCGACAAGTTCAGCCTCAAGGGGAAGGTGGGGATCGTCACCGGCGCGAGCCGGGGGATCGGGCACGGGATCGCGATGGGGCTGGCGGAGGCCGGGGCAGACCTCGTCCTGGTGGGCCGGGCGCCGGAGACGATCGAGAGGGCGGCGAAGGACGTGGCGGGCGTCGGGCGGAAGGCCCTGGCCGTGGTGGGGGACACGTCGAAGGAGGAGGACGCGCGGCGGGCCGTGGACGAGACCCTGAAGGCGTTCGGCAAGGTGGACATTCTGGTGAACGCCGCCGGGGTCACGTCCCGCGCGGCGGCGGAGGACTTCCCGGTGGCGGAGTGGGACCGGATTATGGGCGTCAACCTGCGCGGGGCCTATCTGATGAGCGTGGCCGCGGGCAGGGAGATGATCAAGCAGAGGAGCGGCAAGGTCATCCATATCGCGTCCATGGGGAGCTACATCGGCATCCCGAACGCGAGCGCCTACGTGGCCAGCAAGGGGGGCGTGAGCCAGTACACCAAGAATCTGGCGGTGGAATGGGCGAAGTACAACATTCAGGTGAATGCCATCGCGCCGGGCTACATCGAGACGGACATGACGCGGCCTCTCAAGCAGAACCCGGAGCGGAACGAGTGGGTCCTGATGCGGACGCCCGCCAAACGGTGGGGGCAGCCGGAGGACCTGGCCGGGGCCGCCGTGTTCCTGGCCTCCGCGGCGTCAGACTTCATCACGGGACATATCCTGGACGTGGACGGCGGGTTTATGGCAGGTTAAAGGCAGAGGAATTG
>CAYRZX010000033.1:15935-29959 GCA_964428665.1 uncultured Gemmatimonas sp. | reverse complement strand
CCACCCCTCTCCCATTTATGGGAGAGGGGAAGCCGAGCGTTAGCGAGGCGGGGTGAGGGCCTGTGCGCCGGGCGAATCATTCCATGCACAAGATTTATGAAAAGTTATTTAACCTGCGAGATATGCAGGTAGCCCTCCTTGCCCTCGCCCAATTTCACCCTGAACCAGTCCCCTTCTTTAGCCAGCACCACGAGCTCAATCCCGCCCGGCACCCTGGCCGCCACAAGGCTGTCCGATTTGGGCTCCTGTTTGATCTCCTGACGGTCTGAGCCGCTCCCTTTGACCACGACCCTCTGCGCGGTCACCTCCGCCACTTCGGAGGCGTCGGCGCCCCATTCATGCTTCGTCACAGGCAGACCTATGCCTTTCAGGACCTCGGCAAAGTCGAGCGATTTCTGGACGCGCGCCAGGGCGTCCTGGTAGTCCTTTTCGTCCGATTTGAGCGTTAGCGCGCTCTGGAACTTCTCTTTGGCGTCGGCGAAGTTGCCCGCGGCCTCGTTCAGGACGCCGAGGTTGTAGAGGACCTCGGGGTTGTAGGCGTCCTCCTGAAAGATGGCGGAATAGATCAGGTAGGCCCTGTCCACGTCCCCTTTCTCCGCCCATTCCGCCGCCTCGTCCGCCCTGTTCTCATATTGTTTCGTCTGGACCTTCTGCAGCTCTATCTCCACCGGCTCGAAATGGGGGGCGATGTAGGCGATCAGCTCCTCTGTGGTGATGCAGCTGTCCAGCAGGGCCGCGACGGAGGCGATGGCGCCGATGTCCTTGTCGCACTGCCTGTCCGATTTCGTATGGATGACCTCTTTGTTGCCGAGGATCTGCCCGGTCTCGATGGAGAGGATGCGCATCTTCAGGTTCACAGTGACCTTTCGCTCCAGGCATTCCACCGTGCCCTCGTAGTCTCCGCCCTCCTTTTTGGAGCGCTTTATTTTTCTTTTCTCCGTGGTGCGATTGTCGCTGTGCTCGTGGCTGACGCTGCCGGTGAGGATGGCGTCCACGCCCAGGATTTTGCCCAGGTTCACGACCTGCGCGTTGTCCACCGCGCCGGTCTGCTGGAACTGCTGTTCGCGCATGACCTGCTCGATCCGGGAGCGTTCGACGATGTCAAAGATCCTGGTGGTCGCCCACTTCTGGTGCGTGCGCCCCTCCTGCGTGGAGGAGCGGAAACTCAGGCGGCGCAGGAGGTTTTTCTCTTTGAGGTCGTAAATCCCTCGCCTGTCCTCCAGGAGGGCTGAGACCAGCCTGTCGGATGCGGTGCGCCCCTTTTCTCCCTCAAAGTCGAGGACAGCGATGCGTTTGACGCCGCGGAGGGCCTCTTCCGGGGGGTGGAGGTTGAAGCACCTGACTTTTTTGTAGGCGAATGCCGGCCCTGTCAGGGAGAGCGCGGCAACCGCAGCGAATGTGGCTATCCAGGCGATTCGCATAGTCCCTCCTCTTCCCCCGAAACAAAAAGGCCCACCTGTCCGTGCCCCCATTCCCCGTGAGCGGGGGGGAGGGCACGCAAATGGGCCTCGTCACATGACCTCGACCTGATGGTCAGGGCCTTCAGGGCATCTGTTCTGTCCAGAGGCCGCTGTTTCACGGTCAGGCCTCCCTCCTGACTTTCTGAAACGTTTTCAGCGCAAGGGCTCTGTTTCGTCAGTCAATATATCAATCCTCTCAACGCATTGTCAAGCACAAAGATCGGCATCCCCTCACCTCCGCACCCACTTTCCATCGTCCTGTTGCACCCACTCCCCCGGCCTGGCCTGCTCCCGGTTGAGGCGGGCGAAGGCGGCCATCGTCGTCCGCTCGTCCGCAGGCCCTCTGGCCCCCATCACCTCCGTCACCCGGCGGGCGATGATGCGCCGGTCCCGGTTCTCCTCCTCCAGGATGACCAGCACCAGTTTTCGATACTCCGGGTCCTTCTCCATCCGCTCGTTCGGCCTCGCTTCGAGGAGGCCCTCCCGGCTCTCCCCCACGGCCCCATCCTTTTTGAACTCGTCGATGTCGTCCCTGTTGAAGCTCCGGTTCCGGATGGCCTCCAGCACCGCCCGCTTCTCGTCCGACAGGTCGATCTTCTCCCCCGGCTCCCCCCGCACGGACGCCACCATCCAGACGTCCTCCTCGATCTCTCTGTAGGTCCCGATGATCTGGTTCTCCAGCGCCGTCTTCTCCCCGGTCACCTTCACCTGCGGGACGTTCACGGTGCAGCTGAGGGCCAGGGACGTCAGCGCAGTCCATAGATAGAGATGACGCATGGTGACCTCATTAAAACAATGATGAACGATGAACGATGAACGCAGAACGAAAACCGTAAGGCTCTTTGCTTTTCGTTCAGCGTTCATCGTTCTGACTTCATCGTTAGTAGTTCGCGCTCACCCGCACGCTCACGCGCCCCGGCCTGCGGTCCCCCCGTTGAAACATCACGTCGAACCGGAAGTAGTCCCGCTTCTCGGCCACTGAGACCCCGATCTCCGCGTAGATCCCATCCGTCGTGCGCAGGGCTTCATCCGTCGCCATCGCCCGGCTCCGCGCCGACAGGGAGGTCCACGCCGCGCCCGCGAACCCGATCACCTCGAACATGTCCGCCAGCGACACCCTCGGGAACGGGACGTCCTTGAAGATGCGGCCCCCGAAGTGGTAGTCGATCAGGACCGCGGCAAAGCGATCCCCCTGGAACCAGTTGAGCGGGACCCCTCGCAGCACGCCGAAGGGGAAGTAGAAGCCCGGCCCTCCGCCCACGTCGAACAGCCGGTGCGGGGGCAGGGGGCGGACCGACATCCCTCCCCGGACCTCCGCCGACAGCCAGGCCGAGGGCGTTGTCGTCTGATACCGGATGGCCTTCCCCTGAAGATAGGTGTAGCTGAAATCGCTCTTCAGGAGACGCCTGTCCGTGTGCTCGACGATGCCCTCCGCCGTCCACCCGTTGCTCCGCCGCTTCGTCCTGCGCTTTATCCGGGTGTCGTAGATGGCCTTGAGGTAGACCCCGCTGAACCATCCCTCCCGGATGGAGGGGTTCGGGCGGAACCTCTCCCCTCGCCTGAACAGGCTGAACTTCGCCTGCGTCGAGTCGCTTTGCAGATGCTCCCGCCGGTAGCCCGCCCGCCCGGTGAAGGCCCGGCTGAAGGCCTGCGCCACGAACCCCTCCTTCCCCTCCGCCGTGTAGTAGTTCCGGTGGTCCTTCTTGCTCAGCAGGGCGTCCTTCGTGATCGTGACGGTCTTGATCAGCGCCGGGTCCTCCTCGTAGCGGATCTCCCTATACACCCCGGCCCCCACGGCAAGGCGCCGGCCCTTTAGCCAGCGCATCGCCTCCCCCCGATAGCGCCACCTCCGGTCCGCCGGCCCGTAACTCACCTTCGTCAGCAGGTCCAGGTCCGGCAGGAGGTTCTGCGTCCGCAGGCCCAGGCCCGGCGCGGCCCCCTCCACGCGGTTGTAGTGGAACAGGTCGTTGAACCCCGTGTAGGAGGAGGTGAGCGCCCTATCCCCCGACTTAGGGGATTCAGCCCCGAAAGCCAGTCCAGGAAGCGCCGCCATCATCACGACCCACATGATCATGGCCCGGCCTCCTCCTGCACCTCCGGCGCCAGGAGGTACCGGATGGGCACGCGGCTGATCTGCGACGCCGGGATGTTGAACGGCATCCATTTCGGTTTGATGAGCTGCCCCGAGAGGTAGGCGAACCCGTGCCGAAGCTCCACGGCCAGGGACCGGAAGTTCCACCCCTGCCGGATCAGCCGGCGATAGTACTGGACGTCCACGTCGGTCTCATCCGGGTCCATCTGGCGGAGGAGGTGGTCCGCTGCCCCCGCGCCGATCCGCGTCAGGTGACACGCCCCGGACACCTCGAACGGCCCGAACGCATCCCGGTAGTCGGGCAGGCCGTTCCCCCGCAGGTGGAGGTCCGCGCTCACCGTCGCATCGCCCTCCCCGGCGCCATCTGTCAGGAGCGACGCATTGAGACGCGCCACCTGCACGTCGGCCTCATAGCGCAACCCGCTCAAATCGGACCCGGTCGGATCTGCCGACCCGAAGTCCAGGCGGAGGCTGCCCGTCACCTCCCCTTCATAGACCTTCATCGAAAAGTGGGGCATCGTCAGGGCGCCCTCTTGCACGGTGAGGTGTAGATCGACGTCCTCTGCGCGGTAGAGCGCCCCCGTCCTGGCGTCTCGCACCTCGATGCGGCTCAGGGACAGGCCGGGACGCTGCATTTTCGGCCGGTCGTAATACGCCCTCACATAGGAGTAAGGCACTGCCGCTGGCGCGGGTCGCTCCCCCCGGTCCTCTCCGGCATCCCGCACGAGCCGCCGCCCGGCCAGGTCGATCCCCTGCGAGAACGGCACAACTCCGCGCAGGTCGTCCAGCGCAAGGCCCGACGCGGACCGGAGCCGGAGTCGTCCGAAGGAGAGGCTGCCGTCCACGTAGGCCCTCCTGCCCCCGCCGTCATAGCCCACCCGGACGTCCGCCCCGACGCTTCCGGTGATCTTCAGGTCGCCCACGGACAGGCTGTCCGAAGGCGTTAGAGACGCCTCTGCGCGCACCTCCGCTCGTTGCTGATGAAAAAGATCGCTCAAATGCCCATACGCCTTGAGACGCCCTCCGACCTCCGGGAGGGTCACCTCCACCTGAGCCGTCACCTCCACCCGGCCGCTGTCCGTGAGCGCCTTCAACACCCCCCCGGAGTCGGCTGTGGCGCATTGGACCTCCGCCGACAGGCCCGCGTTTCGCAGCCCCTCCTTCAGGAGTTCTATATCCGATTTGACGATCCGTCCGGCCCTCAGGGTCACGCCCACAGAGAGGCTGTCGGGACGGAGGGCCGCTGACCCCCCGCCTTCGACCCCCTCTGCGGTCAGCCGAGGCCCTGGCAGGTCGGCACGCAGGCCCTTCAGTCGGAGTCGGAGGTCGCCGCGAAGGGGGCCGTTCCAGCCCCGGGACGCGGTCAGGTTGCCCGACAGCCCGACTGTCCCGGAGGCCGTCCCGCCGAGCGGCCCGAGCGCGCCCTCCAGGAGCGCCGCGGCCCGGCCCACATCCACCTCCGCGCGATGCAGGTCGATCTTCAGACTGCCGTCCGCAACGCTTCCTGAAATCTCCACGTCCGCCGTCTTCTCGTTGATTTCAGAGGTCATGCGCCGGATGTCGAACGCCCTTCTGGGCAGTATCGCGCTGCCTGTTATCTCAGCGGTAAGGTGAATCGGGGGGGGGGATCGGAGGCTGTCATCAACCCCATAGCGCAGCGCGGAGGTCCTCAGATCGAGGCCCACCGACAGGTCCTCCATACCTTCCGCCCGGACGTCTGCGGAGAGGTCCGCCCCCCCTTGCAGGCCGGCGCCGGGGACCTGGCTCAGGTCCAGGGCTGACCAGGTCAGGCGGCCTCTGCCCCGGACCTTCGTCCAGTCCGGCCCGCCCTGTGGCGTGGTGTCCGAGACGGACGCCGACAGGCCCACGGCCACGCGCCCCCGCCACAGCGACGCGATGCTCCCTTCCACCTGTGCGCGGTATTCCTCCCGGTCTGTCCTCTCCGCGTGGAAGCCCAGTCTCAGATCGCTCGCCACTGCCTCCCCTGCCCCGGCTGCGACCCGCGCCTGCCCAAGTCCGGCCTGCGCCTCCGCCTTTATCTGGCGTCCGTCAGAGTCCGCGCGGCCCTCGAACGACAGGTCCTTTAGCTCTGCCCGGGTCGTGTCGTTCAGGGCGAGGCGGAGCGCCGGGACCCTCAGGCTGTCTACCGAGAGATGCGCGGTTTTCATCCCTGACGAATCCGCGGCAACGGACAGTCGCCCTGCAAGGGCGACTTGAGGTAGGAAGAGACCCCTCCCCCGACCTCCACTCAACCTGTCGCTCCCGTGAGGTCGCGACCCGCCACCCCCCCGAAGGGAGAGGGGAGAAAACTTTTTTGAGGAGAGCTCGAACTGCAGATCGGACAGGGCGATGCGGGCGTCCAGAACGGCGTCGTTCGACAGGGTCCCCCACGTCCCGCGAAGCCCCGTCCCTTTCAGGTCGACTCCGCCGCTGAGGGACATCTCCCCGGCCTCTGCCGGGAGGTCTGAGAGCAACCCTCCGTGAATCAGGTTTCGTGCCGTTGCCCACACCTCTCCGAGATCGATCTGCCCTTCCGTGACCGTCAGGTCGAATTCGGGACGGCGCTTCAGGTCCCTGGCCTGCCCGCGCACGGACAGGGTGACGGCCCTACCCAGAGATGCCCGGAGATCCTCGACCTCGGCCCGCCCCGAATCGAGGTCTGCCCGAGCCGCCACGTGAAACCTCCCGTCGGGCAGAGAGATGAGACGCTGCTCCGCTCCTCCTCGCACCCCCGAAGAGAACGATCCGTTCCCCTCGATCTGCAATGCTGCTGAGTCTTTCAAGTGCGCGTTGAGGTCAAACCGGAGATGGAGAGAGGCCGCAGGCAGTGCACCTGAGATGTCGCCTGTCTCCAATGTCAGGGGATGGCCGGAGACGCAGGCGGAGAGCGTGACCCGGTCCCAGGAGGGCAGCGCGACCTGAGAGGCCGCCGCGTCCAGGCCGTCCAGTCGCAGCCACCGCCGGTCCCGCTCGCTGACCACGAACAAAGAGATGTTCTGGACTTCCAGGAGATCGAGTTGTAAGAGGAGAGGGAGTTGAGAATCAGCGGGGTCAGGCGCAACGCGGCTGGACGCAGGCGTCGGGGTCAGGAGGTCTTCGACGTCCAGGCGGCCGTCCGGTCCCTGTCGAAGGGAGAGGCGGGGGGCGTCGATGCGGATGTGGGTGATCCGGAGCCGGCGTCGATAGAGGGCGGAGAGGTCGTAGGTCAGAAGGACTCTGTCCGCGCGGAACAGGGGAAGGCCCTCTCTGACGGAGGGGCCGATCTGCACGCCCCGCGCATCGAGGCCCCTCAGGAGACGGAAAGACAGCCTCTCGATCTGCACGGGCCGCCGCAGGGCGGCCTCCAGACGGGCGACGGTTAGTTGCCGGAGGCGCTCCGGGGGAAAGGCCCGGCGGATCCAGAGCCCGGCCAGGAGCGCCAGCACAACCCCCGCCCCTGCTGCCCACGCGAGGACCTTCAGGATGCGTTGGACGCGAATGCCGGGCATGGGAAATGGTGAATGTAAAACAGAGCAGGGGCGGTTTGAAAACCGCCCCTACTCCAGCCTGATCTCGATGCTCCCCGGCGTGACGCTGACCACCCCGACCTTCTTGGCCCCCACGGCCTTCCCGTCCAGCTCCTCGGCCACGGCGTTGCCGTCGTTCTTGCAGGTGATCTCGTAGACTGCCACGCCCGCCGTGAACTCCCGCCGGTGGGCGTTCTTGAACCCTGTCACGCCCTGGAGGGCCGCCACAAAATTCTTCAGGTCGCTCAGGGTCGCGTTTCGGATCGTCACCGCGATCTGCCGGTCCCCCCCGATCGCCTTCTTCCGCCAGTCCTCGATGATCCTGGGGATCAGCTTCGACCCCAACTGCGCTGAGGCCTTCTCCAGCGCATTCCGTCCGCCGGCGACCTTCTCCACCACCGGCGCAAAGGCCCCCTTGCCGATGTCCGACCCGATGATGTCCCCGGTGTCACACCAGATCATCCTGGCCGTGGCCGTGGCCTGCGCGGACTCCACCCTCGTCCCGAACGTCTCCACGACGCTGGTGTTGGCGTAGGCCTCCCCCACGACCACGATGTCGGCATCATAGAGCTGGCCGATGGCCTGCGCCGCCGCATCGTCCCCCCCGAGGGCCGCGAGCGCTCTGGAGCGGTCCAGCCTGGCCTTTGCCGTGGAGCGGTCGATGAACTTGAATCGGTCGCTCTTCTCCAGGAACCTGTTGCGCAGGACGGTCTCCGCGATGTTGAGGTCCACGCTCACGTCCGCCCAGGAGTCGGTCATGTTCCGCTCCCGCATCAGCACCGCGATGCGAGGGCTGCGCATCTGCTCGATCAGGAGATGAAGGGCCGCAATGCTCTCCTCCAGAGGGCCTTTTTTGACCAGGGCCGAGACTGAGACCGTGTACATCCCATCGGCGGACCTCCCCTCCTTCACCAGGGCGTAACGCTCCACAAACCCCGAGGACTTGCTCCAGATGTTGTCCGAGAGGAGCTGACTGTTCTGAACGAGGGTCTCGGAGGCGATCATCGTCCCGGCGACCTGTTCCACGGCCTTGCGGAGGGCGTCCTGAATGGCGTTGTCCCTGGCGTTGACGACGTTTTCCGCGACGACCGGGGCCATTCCGTCGGTCTGAACGGTCTCCGTCACCTGGGGGGCAGGGCGAGATACCCCCTGGGCGTAGAGGAGAGGCGCGAAGTGGAACAGCAGCACAAGCAGAAGCCCTGCAAAAGAACGGATAGACATAGATACCTCCAGGTCCTCACCCATCCCTGTTGTTGTAGGGGCGACCGGCCGGTCGCCCCTACCTGGGGGCCAGCCCCTCTTTGAGGTCTTTGATGGCCAGCAGGGCCTCTGCGCCCGACACCGGCGTCTCCGGCCTGAACTGTCCGCTGATCTTATCGGACCGCAGGAACCCCCTGTCCACGCAGAGCGCCGCCGCGTTGTAGTAATAGGCGTCCGGGCGAACGTCGGCGAACCGGGAGGTCTCCCCGACGTACTTCGTCGCCAGGCCCTGATCGCCGGTCACGAGCAGGAGGATGCCCTGCGCCACCTGCGCAAATGTGGCCCGCGTCACGGGGTCATCCGGCCCGAACCGACCGTCAGGATAGAGGCCTAACCCGGCCACCTCCAGGCTCAGGACGTCCTCGACCCAGCCCTTCGCCCAGTGGCCCGCGATGTCCGGGGGAGGCGCGGGTCTCGACGCTGGGGGTGACGTGGCCCCGGTCGCACCGTAGCCCTGGAAGGAGGTGTCCGGGGCCTTTGGCCTCCGCCTGGCGATCAGGTCTTTCAACTTCAACTCATCCATGAGCAGCACTGTTAGCTCCCCCCGGTGGAGCACCGGCACCAGTCCGATCCTGACCCCGGCGTTCGTGCCCGGCGCGGCCCGACGAATGTCCTGGACGAGCGACAGCCGGGCCGACGCCGCTTCCTGGAGGTCCCCCTTCAGGCCCACGGCCTTTCCATAGGCCGTCTCCGCCTCCTGCAGCATCAGCGCGTCCTTGTAGGTCTCGCCCTGATAGTAGAAGGTTTTATCATTCCTCGGATCGAGCTTCGCGGCCTTCTCAAACTGTTCCATCGCCTTCTTCAGCCAGTCGTCCCCTGGCCGCAGCCTGGAGAGCAGCCGACCCTCGACGATGTAGATGTCCATGAACTTCTTGTCTTTTTTTCGCGCGGCCTTGAGGTACTCCTCCGCCTGGGCCGCCTTCCCCTGCTCCAGCGCCACCAGGGCCAGGCCCACGTAGGCCCCTGCGTAGCCCGGGTTTAACTTCTGCGCCCGGCCAAACGCCTCCGACGCCCCGGCCGTGTCCCCTTTCTCCAGCTCTCGCAGCCCCTGCCGGTAGTGGGCCTCCGGGGTGTCGAGCGCCGACTGCTGCGCCTCTGCCCCGCACGCCATACAGAGGGCCGTCAGCGCCACTCCCGCAATCCACCTCCTGACCATAAGCCGTCTCCTCTCCTCATCAGTCGATCACAAACAGGACCTTGCACTGGCTCAGGAAACTCTGCGTCTGCGCTGCATCGCGCACTTTCGCCGCGTCTTCGGCGGACAGGGTCACATCGGTCTTGTTCGTGCCCGCTGCGCTGACGCCTTTTACGACGAGCGGGTTTGTCCCGGCCCGCTCGTTCTTCTTCGCGCCTTCGAGATCCTTCACGTAGCCTGCCACGCCGTGCTTCACCGCGTAGTCCCGCGTCACGAACGACGCCCCGTAGACCTCCTGGTCTTTGTCGTCGAGCACCTTCGGGGCCATGGCAGGCGTTGCGTTCAGCCCGCGAGCGTCGATGATCAGCCCGGTGTACGCGCCGGGGGCAGGGGCCGGCGGAGGAGGCGGGGGCGTCGCGGACGTCGGGGGGGCTGGCACAAAGCCGGCGTCCGGCAACACCGCGTTGGCCAGGTCGCTCCGCTTCATGGCCACGGTCACCTCCACCGAGCCGTCCGACAGGTACTTCGGCTGGCCCACCTGTCGCGACCCCCTGATCATGCCCTCCACCTTTTCGTGAATCACGTCACTGGTGGTGATCTGGTTCTCAACGGTCGTCTCTGCGTTGATCGCCACGCCTTTCAACTCCGAAAGGAGATTTCGCCGGGCATCCACCAGGGCCGCCCGGATTGCCATCGCACGGGCCTGGGCCACGTTGACCGCAGTGGGAGGGGGCGCGCCGATCCCCACCGCCGTGATCACGTCCGAGCTCCAGTCGATGCCGGAGGGGGGCGCCGAGGCAGGGGCCTGGGCAAGGGTGGGCGAGACAATCACAAGGCAGCTGATGAGACAGGGCAACAAGAGACTAAACCTGATTTTCTTCGACATGGCGACCTCCCTCCATTTTAGATTCTCAGAGCTCCTCTTAGCTCGCCGTGGCCCCGCGCACCCGGAAGTTGAAATCGTAGTTCCGGATCGTGTTCCACGCCGGCTCTCCGGTCCTGCGCGACCGCGTGCCGTCGGGCGATCCGTAAGGATTGCCGTAGATGTAGAACCAGTTGCAGATGGCGTCCCCCGAATAGCGCAGCACGACCCAGTAGCGGCCCGGCGTGAGCACCACCTTAGAAGTCATCGAGCTGAACGGGAAGACGACCCAGCGGTAGCCCCCCTCCATCGGCAGGGAGGCGACGGACACCTTTCCGCTGAGGGCCGGCTCCCCCCCCGGCGCGCCGTTCACGTCGTCCACCAGCTCCAGCCAGAGCTGCCCCGACTGCCCCCCGAACCGGCGGAGCGCCAGGGAGACGTCCTGCACCAGCGTCGGCCTCTCCAGGTCGAACGCCTGCGCGAAGGCCTCCTTCCCGGTCACGTACTCCGCTGACTCCACCACGTAGCGGTTGGCCCCCTCCGCCGTGGCCAGGCCGAACACGTCCAGGGCGGGGAAGAGGAGGTTGCCGACGGTCAACGGCCGGGTGAACGACAGCTTCGACAGGTCGGTTTCCGGCTTCAGCGTCGCGCCCACGCCAGGGGGTGGGACGGGGGGAGCAGGCCTTCCCGCACCGGGCGGCAGGGCCTGCGGGGTGGGGCTCTCTGCGCCGGGCGGCGGGGTGGGCGTAGGCCTTTCCGCGCCGGAGGGGGCGGGTGAAGGGAGGGCGGCAAGGGGCGGGGGGGCAGGGGGGCGGGCCTCGCCTATGGATACGGTGAAGAGGTGGTTCGTGGGCGCGGGACGCTCTTCTAAGGATTTCGTCACATCCTGATCCGAGACGTAACTCACCCGGATGGACTCCCGGAAGGACGGGGACCTGCCCGACGGGGCGCCCGCCCATCTGTAGAGCCCGTCAGGGTCGTCCCCGCTGTCGAAGCCCACGCTCACCCGGACGTAGCGCGTGCTCACGAACCGGTGCGTCTGCTGCGCGTCGTAGGGGACCCACCCCCACTTCGGGTCGTAGACCTCCAGCCAGGCGTGCCGGCCGTCCGCCAGGCTCAGCGTTCGGACCGTCCCGTTGGATTGCTGGACTGACCACCCCTTCTTGATGGACCAGCCGAGCGCCACCCGCGCCGGAATGCCCGCCGCGCGCAGCAGGGCCGCGGAGAGGTTGGAAAAATTCTGACAGTTCCCCTGTCCCGTGCGCAGGGCGTAGAGGGCGTCGTAGGCCTCCGGTTCCAGCGTGTAGGTGACGTGATCCGCCACATAGTTGAGGACTGCGCTGACCGCCTCGTGCTGCAGGCGCGCTCCCCCGATGAGTCGCTGCGCCAGGGCCTTCACCCCGGCGTCCTCCGACTGCGCCAGGGGCGCTGGCTTGAGATAGTCCCGGACCTCCTCCGGGGCCGGGGCGGGCGGGAACGGCGCGTCCCCCGGCAGGGCCGGAAAGTCCACCCGGCACCTCAGCCGCAGTTTCGTCCGCGCCTCGACGCGATCTGGTGGGGAGTCCCACCGGTACATCGCATAGCGATTCCCGCAGGCGTCCACCCGCTCCTCCTCCGATGAGGGGGGCGTGGAGAAGACTGTCTGCTGGGACACCACCTGCTGCGAGGTCGTGGGCGACGTGAACGTCGGGACTCTCGTGACGTGCGTCCGGAAGAAGGTGAGGCCGGGCGGCAGCGAGATGTCCCGCACGATCTCCACCTCCACCTCCGACGCGAGCTGGCCGCCCACCACGAACGTGTTGGCGTCTATGGACGTCGCCCGGACGGCACAGAGCGCCAGGGTTAGAATGAACGCGCGATTCATGGCCTACCTCTGTTGTTTGTCACGCGCCAGGTTCCACTTCACCCAGTCCGACTGCTCGTCCCTGTCCTTCGGAGAGAAGTCACCCTGCGCCACGATCTGCCCCTCTTTGCCGATGGTGATCTGCTGGAAACTCTTGACGATGACCACCCACTCCTCCAGCGAGACCTCTTTGGGGCCCGCCACCTCCTTGGGGCCGGGCACCTCTCTGGGGCCTGGCGCCTCCTCCGGCTGGACGATCTGGCCTTTGGAGATGACCAGGGGCGGGATCGATTCCATCCTGTCCGGGACATTGCTTAACCTGACCTCCCCCTTGTAGACCTTGAGCTGCGCCGTGGAGGAGTCCTCCGCCACGTTGATCCGGAAAATGGTCCCGGTGATCGCCGCGCCTGCCACGGGCGTCCCCACGTCGAATTTGGCGTCCTTGCCCACGCTGGCCACCTTCGCCCAGATGTCACCGGACTCGACGTTCATCTGGGTCTCTTTCGCCTTTGTCTTGCTCTCCTCGTAGAGCTTCACGATGTCGATCGTGGTCTTGGGGGCCAGGCGGAGCACGTCCAGCTCGCGCAGGGTCAGCTCGGCGCGCGACTCGATCAGCGTGCGCACCCTGTCCCCGGACCCCACCGGGGCGTTCACCGCCGCATCCGCCCAGTCCGCCGCCGTCGCCCGCTTCTTCGCCGTCCCCTCCACGTAGGTCACCTTCCCCTTCTGCTCGTCGGGAGGGCCTTCTCCGAAGGCCCGCGCGCCCCCCAACAGGAGGCAGCTCCAGAGAAGGATCGTCCTCGTTCTCACGGACATATTCCTCACAGGTGAGAGAGAGGGGCATGCTTCACGCAGAAGCATGCCCCTGATTCTGACGCTTAAAAACTTGAGCAAGACAAAAAGAGCGCTTCATCCACAGGAAGACGGCACGCCGCGCCCTGCGCCTCAATCGCTCACCTTATCCCAGAACGACTTCTCCCGCTCCTTCATCCGGATGCGGTCGCCCACCTGCACGGCCTGCTTCAGCCTCAGCTTGACCTGCGAGGTGGCCGGGTCCACGGAGGAGACCTCCCCGACGCCGAGTTCCACAATGGGGCCGGGGAGCATCGCCCCGGTGACCGGGTGCCGGATGGACGCCCCCTGCCGGACGATGGAGAATTTATCCCCCTTGCTGACCCCCTGCTCCTGCCCCAGGTCGATCATGCCCCCCTCGCTCCCGGACAGGGCTATGATATAGCCCTCCAGCGGGAAGAGCGTCCATATCTTATTTTTAAGCTCGATCCCGACCAGTTTTTTGGCCGCTCTCGGGACGGCGCTGCTCAGGTCGAGATAGGCCTCTCCGCCGAATGTCCCGTGCGAATACTCGTTCCCGGAGACCGTGGCGATGACGGCGGCGTTGGCCGTGGAGACCACCTTGAGGACGGCGGAGACCTTGGCCCGGTATTTATCTGTCCCGGACTTGACGCTGGAGACCTCGCTGATTGCGCCGAGGATGAGGTAGTCGACGCCGAGCACCTGCCCGGCGCTGACCGCGTTGGACTCGTCGACCAGGCCGGATTGCGAGAACTGCTTCTCCTGGAGGATGGCCTGGATCTGGCTCCGCTCCACCACGTCGAACCGCTTCAACTGCACGAAGATGTCCGCCAGGCCGCTCTCGACGATGGCGCGGGACTCGTAGTCGTTCTGTATGCCGGTGAGAGGCATGATGGCGATCCGCTTGCGCGCCTCCGGCTGTATGGGGGGCATCGGAGGGGCGAGGGCAGGGGCGGGGGGGGCGGCGGGCAGGGGCACAGACGCCGGGGCCTGCGGGGCAGGCGGGGCGCCCCCCGGCTGCCGGACGGCTTCGATGGCCTGCTTGAGGGAGGG
>CAYRZX010000033.1:0-15835 GCA_964428665.1 uncultured Gemmatimonas sp. | reverse complement strand
TCCTTGTAGGGCCCGGCGTGCGCTGTGGCAGGGACCAGGGCCACGAGCATGATGAAAATCAGCGTCCAACGTCTCATGATGCACCTCCGCGAATTCGGGTGAATCTGTACTTCCTTCAGCCTCATAGCCTTTCGAATGGGCCTTGCGAAGCCGGGTGATTCAGACTTTACAAGATATGCACAGAAGCGGCCTGCAGCAAGCCTTTTTTGCGCGGCTGTCAGGCGTCTTCTATCTGTGAGCGCCGATCCAGGAGGCGGTCCAGGGAGAGGGGGGCGCTGCGGGTCAGGAGGAGGAGGGCGACGGCGATCAGGAGGGCGTCCCGGAGCAGGGCCTCGCCCAGGGAGCCGCCGGTCCCGTCCAGGGCAAAGCAGCCGCAGGAGAGGTCCGCGCCCCGGTGGAGGTTGACCCCCAGGGCCACGGCGAAGGAGAGGAGCAGGAGCAGGGCGGCGAGGGCGCTGCTCCGGGTCCAGAACCCCAGGAGGAGGCAGAGGCCGGCCGTGACCTCGATCCAGGGCACGACGATGGCGAAGGGGTGGATCAGGGGGAGGGGGAGGACCTCGTAGGCCCGCACGGTCTGGGCGAAGAAGGCCGGCTCCGGGAGTTTGGCCCCTCCTGCCCAGAGGAGCGTCGCGCCCAGGAGCAGGCGGGAAAGCAGGAGGAGGGTCAAGGGGAGGCGTTTGGGCAGGAGGCTCACGGCATCTCTCCGATCACAAACGGACAGGCCGCGGCATTCCAGGCGTGCCAGCCGTCGAAGAAGACGCCTGTCCGGCGGTATCCGAGCTTTTCGATGAGCATTCTGGCGAGATGGAGGCTGCTCTGGCACCTCTCGCCGGAGCAGTAGGTGATGATCCGGGCGTCTCTGGGCAGGTCCCTCAGGAGGGCCTGACCGCGGGCCTCGAAGTCGGAGGCCGGGAGGCTCAGGGCGCCGGGGATGTGGCCGGCGACGTAGTCGCGCAGGGGGCGGGCGTCGATGAACGTGGCCTCTTTGCGGTCGAACGCCCGCCTGGCCTCGGCGAGGGTCACGCGCAGGCCCTCCACGTGGAGACTCCAGCTCATCAGTTCTGCGAAGGAGGGCTGGGGGGGCGTGCGGAGCGGGATGCCGGCGCTCGAAAGGGCGTTATGCGCCAGTCCCATCCCCGATCCCACGAGGAGAATGGCGATGGCCTTCAGGAGCAGGTGATTCGACCTGACTGTATTCACAGGGTCCTCCTGTGGGAAGGGTTCATGACACGGTGTTTTCAGGGTTTGCGGTGGGGCAGGGGGTTGTCCACAGGTTATGAACATCAACGAACTAAATATAACATTCTTATTTTTAATTTCTTAAATAAAATCTCAAGATTGTTGTTCACAAGGTTGCCCTCTGTGTTGAAAATATTGTCTAAAAGATGGGACATTGTGTAACAGGTTGAAAATCCGGGTGTATGATCGGTTGTGCGCGGCCCTGTCCACATTTCAACAGGGGGGTGTGGACAATTTTTGTGGACAACTCTGCCCTGGGCCTTTGCCTCTTCCTCTGTCTCCTTCTCCTTGCAGGGGAGGGGCGCAGGGAGATTTCCCTTGCGAAGTTCTCATATCTATAATATATTATTAAACTATTTCAGGCATTCCGACATCGAAGTCTGAAATCTGAGGCGCGATCCCCGATCGGGCGCGATCCCCGATCGCGCCCTACAGAGGACACTGTGCTCGGTGAAAAAGTCAAACAGGACCTCACGGAGTTCCTGCAGCCCTCCACGGCCTTTCTGGTCAAAAAGAGGCTCCGGCCCAACTATATCACGGTCTCCGGGTTTCTGCTGAGTCTGGTCGCAGCGCTGCTGTTCGGTTCGACGTATGAGGTGCCGTTCAAGTTCCGGCTGGCCGGTTTTTTTGTCCTTCTGGCGGGGGTGTGTGACATCTTCGACGGCCAGGTGGCCCGGGCCGGGCAGAACGGCACGAAGTTCGGCGCCCTGCTGGATTCCACGGCTGACCGGTACGCGGAGATCTTCGTGTACTTCGGGATCGCCGTGGACTTTGTCCGCGCGGAGTGGTGGGCCACCAGCGCGGCCCTGTTCTTCGCGATGGCGGGCTCCCTCATGGTCAGCTACGTCCGGGCGAGGGCGGAGGGGTTAGGCGAGGAGTGCAAGGTGGGGTTCATGCAGAGGCCGGAGCGGGTGATCGCCATCGGGGTGAGCGCCCTGCTGGGCCGGGAGGCCCTGGCCGTGGTGATGTGCATTATCGCAGTCCTGGCCAATTTCACCGTGCTTGAGCGGATGTGGCATCTGCGGAAGATCTGAGTGAGACGTGAGACGTGAGACGTGAGACGTGAGACGTGAGACGCACAGGGCACAGGGCACAGGGCACAGCGTTTGACGCTCTGCGCTCTGTGCCCTGTGCTTTTCCATTTTCCGTTTCATTTTTCTTTTTTTATGGAGGATTTCATGGGCAAAGTGAGGGTCGCCATTATCGGCGTTGGCAATTGCGCCTCGTCCCTGGTACAGGGCGTTCAGTTCTACAAAAACGCGAAGGATCACGAATTCGTCCCCGGCCTGATGCACGCCAACCTGGGCGGGTATCACGTTCGGGACATCGAATTTTCCGCGGCCTTTGACGTGGACCGGAACAAGGTCGGCAAGGACCTGAGCGAGGCCATCTTCACGTCGCCGAACAACACCGTCAAGTTCTCAGACGTGCCCAGGCTGGGCGTCCCGGTCCACCGGGGCATGACGCACGACGGCCTGGGCCAGTACCTGTCCAAAGTGATCACCAAGGCGGCGGCCCCCACCGCAGACATCGTGGAGGTCCTGAGGGCCACCCGGACCGACGTGGTGATCAACTACCTCCCCGTGGGGAGCGAGGAGGCCACGAAGTGGTACGTCGAACAGGTCCTGGAGGCCGGCTGCGGGTTCATCAACTGCATCCCGGTGTTCATCGCCGGGGCCACCTACTGGCCGGAGCGGTTTGAGAAGCGGGGGCTTCCGATCATCGGGGACGACATCAAGTCCCAGGTGGGGGCCACGATCACCCACCGGGTCCTGACCCGGCTGTTCCGGGACCGGGGGGTGAAGTTGCTGCGGACCTACCAGCTCAACTTCGGGGGCAACACCGACTTCTATAACATGCTGGAGCGGTCGCGCCTGGAATCGAAGAAGATCAGCAAGACGAACGCTGTCACCTCTCAACTCGACTACGACCTGGGGTCTGAGAATGTCCATGTGGGGCCGAGCGACTACGTGCCCTGGCTGACGGACCGCAAGTGGTGCCATATTCGCATGGAGGGGGAGACGTTTGGCGGGGTTCCGCTGAACCTGGAGTTGAAGTTAGAGGTCTGGGACTCCCCCAACTCCGCGGGGGTGGTGATCGACGCCGTGCGCTGCTGCAAGCTGGCCCTGGACCACGGTCTCAAGGGCCCCCTGGCGGGGCCGTCGGCCTACTTTATGAAGTCCCCTCCCCGGCAGTTCAGCGACGACCTGGCGCGGGAGATGGTGGAGGGGTTCATCAAGCAGTACGGTCAGAAGCCCCATCCTGGGGCGACCAAGTCCGCAGCGGCCGGACCGGCGCCCCGGCCCAAGGCTCGCGCCCGGGGGAAGAAATAGGGCTACGCCAAGGAGGGACGGTGCGGGGGCTGTTCGTCACGTTCGAGGGGATCGACAGGAGCGGGAAGACCACGCAGGCCCGTCTGCTGGCCGAGTTTCTGTCGCAATCCGGGCGCGAGGTCGTCCTGACCCAGCAGCCTGGGGGCAGTCCGCTCTGCGCCGAGATCTGGGGACTCATCCGGGATCGCCGTCACTTCGGGCAGATGGCCTCTCTGACCGAGTTGATGCTGTTCGCCGCAGATCGGGCGCAGCACGTCCGGGAGGTCATCCTGCCTGCCCTCGAGGCCGGGAGGTCGGTGGTGTGCGACCGGTACGCGGATTCGACCGTGGCCTATCAGGGGTATGGGCGCGGCCTCAGCCTGGATACCATTTCGAGGCTCAACGAGGCGGCCACGGAGGGGCTCATCCCTGATCGGACCTTTTTTATCGACATCCCGGTGGAGGAGGCGCTCAGGCGGGGACTGGGGAGGGCCGCTGACCGGATGGAGATGGAGCAGGCGGCTTTCTACGGACGCGTGCGCGAGGGGTACCTGCGCATCGCCGCATCGGAGTCCCGGCGCGTCATCACGGTGGACGGCTGCGACACGGTGGATCGGGTCGCAGAGAGGGTCCGCGCTGATATATTAAGGAAAGGATGAACGATGAACGATGAACGATGAACAAAATAACCTGGAGCCTGAAAAATAGAGGACATGTTTTTCACTCTGACTTCTGATTTCTGGAGGCACTATGATATTTTTACGTCGTCGCGTCGCACCTTTTTTGATTCTTCTGAGCGTCCTCCTGTCCCCGGCCGTCACGCCCGTTCCCGCGGCCGAGGAGAAAAAGGACCGCTACTCCGAGGCCGAGCAGGGCATCGAACGCTTCGGCGAGGTCTACAAGCACCTGCTCATGAACTACTACCGGGACCTCAGCCCGGACAAGATCGTGTCGTCGGGGATCGAGGGCATGCTGGAGGACCTCGACCCTTACACCCAGTTTTTCAACGAACGGGCGCTCAAGCAGCTCAGGATCGACACGAGCGGCAAGTTCGGCGGCCTGGGCATCACCCTGGGCATCGACCCCCGGACGCGCACCCCGGAGGTGATCTCGGTCATCGAGGGCACCCCGGCGGACAGCGCCGGGCTGGTTGCGGGGGACCGGATCGTGGAGATCGAGGGGAAGCCCACCGTCGGAAAGCCGCTCGATGAGGTGGTGGATCAGCTTCGCGGAGACCCTGGCACGGTCGTTCAGATCGCCGTCCGCCGGGAGGGCGTCCCCGAACCGGCTCCGCACGCCATCGTGCGGGCGCAGATCGAGGTCAAGAGCGTCCCCTACGCGGAGGAGGTGGAACCTGGCATCGGCTATGTGCGCATGGCGCGGACGCGCTTCTCGGAGGAGACCGGGCAGGAGGTGGAGGAGGCGCTCCGGAGGCTCAAGGAGAGGGGCGCCAAGGGGGTTATTCTGGACCTGAGGGGCAACCCGGGAGGGCTGCTCTCGCAGGCGCGGGAGGTGGCCGACAAGTTTCTGGAGCCGGGGCAACTGATCGTGTCCACGAAGGGGCGGACGCCCGATCAGAACCAGGATTACAAGGCTCAGGGGCCGGCCGTCCTGGGCAAGGAGACGCCGCTCATCGTCCTGGTGGACCGGGGGAGCGCCAGCGCCTCGGAGATCGTGGCCGGGGCCGTCCAGGACGCGGACCGGGGGCTGATCTTAGGCATGCCCACCTTCGGGAAGGGGTCTGTGCAGACGGTCGTGCGGGTCAGCGACGGCACGGCCCTCAAGCTGACCACGGCCCTCTACTACACCCCCGCAGGGAGGAGCATCCACCGGCAGGAGGGCTACGGCTCCTCCCGCGCCCACGCGAACCTCACCCTGGACGACCGGGACATCCCCATCCAGGCCCTGATCGACGTCATCTGCCAGGCGACCGACCGGGAGGACGCCCGCACGGCCCTCGTCAAGGCGTTCGACCTCTCCTCCACGCAGGCGGACATGCTCCTGAGTTCTGACCTGGGCCGTCTGGCCGGCCTGGCCCCGAGGCAGGCCGAAGGGGACACCACGCTGGGGAAGCAGGCGCCTTTCAAGACGGCGGGGGGCCGGCCGGTGTACGGGGGCGGGGGGATCACGCCGGACGTGGAGGTGCAGCCGGAGAGGCCGCCCCGCCTCTACGAGGAACTGGAGCGGCAGCGGATGTTTCTGAGCTTCGCCAGCCACTATGCGGCCGTGCATCAGGAGGCGCCGAGGCCCTTTTCGGCGGACAGCGGGGTGGTCGCGGAGTTCCGGGCCTTTCTGGCCGACACGACGCGGGGGTTCACCTACAAGACGGCCTCTGAAACGCGGCTGGAGGAGGTTGAAAAGACCTTCGAGGAGCATAAGCCGTCCGAGGCGGCCAGGGCGGCCCTGGCCACGCTGCGGATGGAGTGCCAGCGGGAGTTTGACGCGGAGTTCGCCAGGGCCGAGCCGGTGATCCGTCCGGCCATCGAGCGACGCGTGGCCTCCCGCCTGTGGGGGGCCCGCGCCGAGGTCGAGGCGGGCCTCAAGTGGGACGCGCCGCTCCAGGAGGCGATCCGCATCCTGAAGGACCCCACGCTGTATGCGGAGAAGATGGGGGTGACCCGGGTGGCTGCGGGGAAGGGCGCTGTTCGCGAGGGCGGCAAGCCGGGCAAGGGGGTTTCGACGACCAGGAAATAGGGACCTCTCTCCGGTTCCGTATCGTGCAGGCCCGAAGGTTAGAGCGCCTTCGGGCCTTTTTTTGTGACCAGCATCATCTTATTTTTGTGACCTCTCTCACTTGACAACTGGAAAAATTGTCCTACATTCAATACATCCTGATGGATCCAGTCTGGCCGGGGAGGAACTTCACGGGCCTCCCGTCGTTTAATTGGTATGCTCGACCTTATTGGACCCTGTATGGAATGTCCGAATATTTGGACTTGTCGTCTGAATATCTGGACATGTCGGAAAAAGGCAGGACATTTCCAGTGGGGAGGGGAGATGGGATAAAGACCGAAGGCCGTGTTCAAGGGTCGTTGACGACCCCCTGTGAAACGGGCGCCTCGACCGGCTGCGGTTCCCCCCCGCAGATGTGGCGCTCCCCCCCTCCCCCCTCAGTGCTCAGGCGCGCCGTGCGCCTCTCCCCTGCCCTTTTCCCTGCGTCGATGCGTACTCAGTGTGGTTGGAATGGCGGAGTTTGACGAGCAGGTCCTGATTGTATCTTCAGGGCGCGTGCATCGTCATGATACATGAGACCATCATGATACATGAGACATAGAGTATACATGAGACATGGAGTCTTTTTTCAGCCTGGGACACAGGGCAGATCGCGTGGGTACAGCGTTTGCTCGATTTTTCCGCAGGGGCCGGTCGCTCTCCTTCAGGGAGGTCGCGACAGGCAATTTTTCGGCGTTCGGGGCATTTTTTTCCGCCCGTATTTTTCCTCATGAGGAGGCCATCCTATGTCACAGGGAAAAGGCATCATCTCCTTGATCGCGGAAGGCCAGAATCTGGGTGATTTTCAGAGGTTGAACTGGGAGGGGAGCTTTGAGGACTACCTGGATATCGTGGCCCAACGCCCGGAGGTCACCCGCACGGCGTTTCAGCGGGTATATGACATGATCATGTCTTATGGGACCGAGGAGGTCGTCGAGCAGAAGGAAAAGGGCATCCATTACAACTTCTTCGATGACCCTGACCACGGCGGACAGGACGCCATCTTCGGGATCGACAAGGCGTTGGTGAACCTCGTCCACATCTTCAAGGCCGCGGCGCAGCGCTACGGCGTGGAGCGCCGGGTGCTCCTCCTGCACGGGCCTGTGGGCAGCTCCAAGAGCACGCTGGCCCGCCTTCTGAAGAAGGGCCTCGAGACCTACGCCCGGAGGGAAGAGGGGGCGCTCTACGCCTTCTCGTGGAAGGTGCCGGGGGCCAACGGCGAGTCCCTGAACCTGGTGCCGTGCCCCATGCACGAGGAGCCGCTCCACCTCATCCCGATGGAGTTCCGCGCGCAGGTGACGGAGGCGTTGAACCGGAACCGCCCGGAGGGGGGCAACCGGGTCAGCATCGAGGGGGAACTCTGCCCGTTCTGCCGCTACATGTTCTCCGAGCGGATCCGGAAATACAATGGGGACTGGACGAAGGTCGTGGGCGACGCGGTGGTGTACCGGCTGATCCTTTCGGAGCAGGACCGCGTGGGCATCGGCACCTTCCAGCCCAAGGACGAGAAGAACCAGGACTCCACGGAGCTGACCGGGGACATCAACTACCGGAAGATCGCCGAGTACGGGAGCGACTCGGACCCCCGCGCCTTCAACTTCGACGGGGAGTTCAACGTGGCCAACCGGGGCCTGATCGAGTTCATCGAGGTCCTCAAGTTAGACGTGGCGTTCCTGTATGACCTGCTGGGCGCGTCTCAGGAGCACAAGGTCAAGCCCAAGAAGTTTGCTCAGACAGACATTGACGAGGTCATCCTCGGGCACACCAATGAACCGGAGTATCGCAAGCTCCAGAGCAACGAGTTCATGGAGGCGCTGCGGGACCGGACGGTGAAGATTGACGTGCCCTACGTGACCCGGCTGCGGGACGAGGTCAAGATTTACGAGAAGGACTACAACACGGGCCGGGTGCAGGGCAAGCACATCGCCCCTCACACCCTGGAGATGGCGGCCATGTGGGCCGTGCTGACCCGGCTGGAGGAGCCCAAGAACGCCAACCTGACCCTTCTGCAGAAGCTCAAGCTCTACAACGGCAAGACCCTGCCCGGCTTCACCGAGGACAACATCAAGGAGCTGCGGGAGGCGGCGGAGAAGGAGGGGATGGTGGGCATCTCCCCCCGCTACATCCAGGACAAGATCTCCAACGCCCTGGTGGCGCACGCCGAGGACGCCTGCGTCAACCCGTTCATGGTCATGAACGAGCTGGAGGCGGGCCTCAAGCACCACTCGCTGATCAACAGCGAGGAGCTGCGGAAGCGCTACAAGGACCTCCTGGCGGTGGTCAAGGAGGAGTACGAGGACGTGGTCAAGAACGAGGTCCAGCGGGCCATCGCCGCCGATGACGAGGCGCTCATGAGGCTGTGCGGGAACTACATCGACAACATCAAGGCCTACACGCAGAAGGAGAAGGTCCGCAACAAGTACACCGGCCAGTACGAGGAGCCGGACGAGAAGCTGATGCGGTCCATTGAGGAGAAGATCGACATCCCGGAGAGCCGGAAGGACGACTTTCGCCGGGAGATCATGAACTACATCGGGGCGCTGGCCATCGACGGGAAGACGTTCAACTACAAGACGAACGAGCGGCTTCAGAAGGCCCTGGAGCTGAAGCTGTTCGAGGACCAGAAGGACACGATCAAGCTCACCAGCCTGGTCTCCTCCGTGGTGGACAAGGAGACGCAGGAGAAGATCGACATCGTCAAGAGCCGGATGATCCGCAACCACGGCTACTGCGACGTGTGCGCCACGGACGTGCTCAACTACGTGGCGAGCATCTTCGCGCGAGGGGACGTGAAGAAGAAGTAAGCGCTGGAGGCCACCTTGGTCCGAAAGATTGAAAAGGACAACACGCGCTTCAGGCAGATCATCCGCGGGAAGATCAAGAAGGAACTCCGGAAGTACATCTCCCACGGCGAGATGATCGGCAAGCGGGGGAAGGACCTGATCAGCATCCCGGTGCCCTACGTGGACATCCCGCACTTCCGGTACGGGGAGCGGCAGACGGGGGGCGTGGGGCAGGGGGAGGGGGACGCGGGCACGCCCATCGGCGCGGGGCCGGGGCAGGCGGGGCAGGGGGCGGGAGACCGGCCGGCGGACCACGTCCTGGAGGTGGACATCTCCCTGGAGGAGCTGGCGAAGATCCTGGGCGAGGAGCTGGAGCTCCCCCGGATCGAGCCGAAGGGGAAGAAGAACATCCTCCACGAGCGGGACCGCTACACGGGCATCCGGCCCGTGGGGCCGGAGTCGCTGCGCCACTTCAAACGGACCTACCGGAAGGCGCTCAAGCGGCAGATCGCGTCGGGGCAGTACGACCCCAAGAGCCCCAGGGTCGTCCCGATCCGGGAGGACAGGCTCTACCGGTCGTGGAAGACGGTGCGTCTGCCGGAGAGCACGGCGGTCATCCTCTACATGATGGACGTGTCCGGGTCCATGATGGACGAGCAGAAGGAGATCGTGCGCACGGAGGCGTTCTGGATCGACACCTGGCTCCGGTCGCAGTACAGCGGGGTGGAGACCCGCTACATCGTTCACGACGCCGTGGCGCGCGAGGTGGACCAGAATGCCTTCTACCACACCCGCGAGAGCGGCGGGACCATGATCTCCTCGGCCTACAAGCTCTGCAACAAGCTCATCGACGAGGGCTACAACCCGGCGGAGTGGAACATCTACTGCTTCCACTTCTCGGACGGGGACAACTGGGGGGAGGACAACGACTGGTGCGTGGAGATCCTGGAGCGGGAGATCCTGCCCAAGTGCAACCTGTTCTGCTACGGCCAGGTGGAGAGCCCCTACGGGAGCGGGCAGTTCATCCGGACGCTCGACGACCTGTTCTCCGAACGGGAGAACGTGGTCCTGTCGGAGATCAAGAACAGGGACGGGATCTACGACTCGATCAAGGAGTTCCTGGGCAAAGGGAGATGACGAAATGGCGATTGCGACGACATCGCGCCGCTTTCCGACGCACCTCAAGCTGCTGAAGTACGAGATTGAGGAGCACGCCCGGAATTATGGCCTCGACTTCTTCGACGTGATCTTTGAGGTCCTGGACTACGACGAGATGAACGAGATCGCGGCCTACGGGGGGTTCCCCAGCCGGTACCCCCACTGGCGGTTCGGGATGGAGTACGAGGAGCTGTCCAAGGGCTACTCCTACGGCCTCCAGAAGATCTACGAGATGGTGATCAACAACGACCCGTGTTACGCCTATCTGCTGCGGTCGAACAACATCGTGGACCAGAAGATCGTGATGGCCCACGTCTACGCGCACTGCGATTTCTTCAAGAACAACATCTGGTTCTCGAAGACGAACCGCAAGATGGTGGATGAGTTGGCGAACCACGGCACGCGCGTTCAGAACTACATCGAGCGCTACGGGGAGGATGTCGTGGAGGGGTTTCTGGACACGTGCCTGTCCATCGAGGACCTGATCGACCCCCACTCGGCCTTCATCCAGCGCCGCCGGCCCGTGGAGCAGAGCGCCCTCAAGGCGGAGGAGGAGGCGCAGACCGTCCGGAAGATGAGGAGCAAGGAGTACATGGACGGGTACATCAACCCGCGGGAGTTCATCGAGGCGGAGCGGAAAAAGATCGAGGAGGAGAAGGCGAAGGCGAAGCAGTTCCCGGAGGAGCCGGAGCGGGATGCCGTGCTTTTTTTGATCGAGAACGCCCCCTTAGAGAACTGGCAGCGGGACATGCTGTCGATGGTCCGGGAAGAGGCCTACTATTTCGCGCCGCAGGGGCAGACCAAGGTACTCAACGAAGGATGGGCAAGTTACTGGCATTCTAAAATCATGACGACGAAGATGCTGGACCCGTCGGAAGTCATTGATTATGCAGATCATCATTCGGGGACGCTGGGGGTGCGGCCGGGGCGGATCAATCCCTACAAGCTGGGCATCGAGCTGTTCCGGGACATCGAGGAGCGGTGGGACAAGGGGAAGTTCGGGCCGGAGTACGACGCCTGCGACGACTTAGACGAGAAGCGGCGGTGGGACAGGCAGCTCGGCCTGGGGAGGCAAAAGATTTTCGAAGTTCGGTCGATCTATAATGATGTGGGGTTCATCGACACCTTCCTGACGGAGGAGTTCTGCCGGGACCACCACATGTTCACCTACCGCTACAACGAGCAGACCAACCGGTACGAGATCGAGGGGCGGGAGTTTGAGAAGATCAAGCAGAAGCTCCTGTTCAGCCTGACGAACCACGGGCGGCCGTTCATTTACGTGGTGGAGGGCAACCACCGGAACCGGGGGGAGCTCTACCTGCACCATAAACACGAGGGGGTGGACCTGCGCATGGACTATGCGAAGGACACCCTGGCCAACCTCTACCGGCTGTGGGGCCGGCCCGTGCATCTTGAGACGATTTCCAACGACCGTGGCGTCGTCCTCTCCTTCGACGGCACGGAACATACCGCCAAAGCGCGAGGAGGTGCTTGATTATGGCTTTAGGTCAGAGGGCCATTGCGGCGCTGGGAGGAGGGCGGGGCGGAGAGGTCACCTTAGAGGAGGAGGGCCTGCGGGTCCGGTATCGGGTCGAGGCCGCCGATCAGGTGGGCTGCGCCGTCGTGGGGTTGCGCGTGGAGGACCTGCGGGACGCCGCGCGGGACGCCGATGCGTTGAGGGCCTGGGCGGGCCGCGTCGCGGGCCGGGTCACTTACCTGATGGAAGAGATCGCCGTGGTCGAGGTGGATGCGGCGGGCGAGTCGGCGCTGCTGCGGAGCGCCTCGCCGGACCGGCGCGGGGAGGCGCGCGCCTACTACGAGGTCGTGCTCAGGAGGTCGGGGGTCCTGACGCTGACGCGCTACCGCTACCAGAACGGCGACCGGGGGCGCACGGAGATCCCGTGCCTCCTGACGCTGGAGGTGTTCGAGCGGCTCGTGGACGATCTGACGGAGACGATGCGGGGGTAGAAAACGGCAGACGGCAGACGGCAGACGGCAGATGTGCGCATTTCCAGGTTCTGCCTGGGAACGAGACCTGTAAACCGACTTACGCGAAAGACAAGAAGCACCCGGACCCACGCCGGGTGCTTTTTTATGTACCCGAATTTCGGGGCGTTCTCGGGGGGATTTTTTGCTTTGATGGGCCGGTGGAACAGGGTATCTTGGGAGGGATGGATCGTCGGGGGGTCCTGGCCCGGCACCGGGAGCTGCTGGCCGCGTGGGTCGAGAAGACCAGGGACGGGTTTTAGAAAAAGGAGGGCAGTTGGCGATGACCAGTCAGACCTCAAGGTCTCTTCTCATCCTGGCGAGCCGGCTGGCCGACGGCCTGGGCGGGGCGCTCAGGGCCGATCAGGCGGCGCTGGTGGAGGGGGGGCGCATCCGCGCGGTCGGGCAGAGGGAGACGGTCCGGCGGCAGGCGGCCCCTGATGTGGAGGTCGTGGACCTGGGCGCCGCGTGTCTGGCGCCGGGTCTGATCGACAGCCACACGCACCTGAGCCTGGCCGGGGACGGGCGCAGTTACGTGGAGATGTTCGCGGACACGGATGAGATGATGGTCCTGACCGGGGCCGTGAACATGCAGCGCCACCTGACCGCCGGGATCACGACGATCCGGGAGCACGGGGCGCGCAACCGGGTGGGGTTCACGCTGAAGGAGGGGCTTGCGCGGGGCTACATCCCGGGGCCGCGCATGCTGGTGAGCGGGCGTCCGATCACCTGCACGGGCGGCCACTTTCATATGTGCAACGAGGTTGCGGACGGGGAGGAGGAGATTCGCCGGTCCGTGCGGCGTCTGGTGCACGAGGGGGCGGACTACATCAAGATCATGGCCTCCGGGGGCGGGACGGCCGGCACGATACCGGGCCGGGCGAGCTACGAGACGGCGGAGCTGCGGGCGGCGGTCCACGAGGCGCGCGGCTTCGGGCGGCTGACGGCCGCGCACTGCCGGGCCAGGGAGTCCATGCTGCGGGCGGTGGAGGCGGGCATCGACCTGATGGAACACGCGGAGTTTCTGGACCCGGACGATCAGCTCCGGTTCGACCCGAAGATTGCGGAGATGATGGCGGAGTCCGGCATCTGGGTCAGCCCGACGCTCCAGGCGTGGACGCGCTACCCCCGGATCGTGGAGCTCCGGGGGAGGCGGGATGTGGGGGGGATCTCCTCCGAGGAAGCGGCGGAGTTAGAGGCGCTGGAGGCGAGGGCGGAGCTGCGCCTGGACGTGATGCGACGCCTGCTGGACTACGGCGTGCGCGACCGGGTGGTTCCGGGGACGGACTCCGGGGTGGGCAGCCTGGCCTTCGGGCATCTGGACTATGACCTGCAACTGCTGGTCCGCGCCGGGTTCACGCCGGGGGAGGCGCTTGTCTCTGCCACGCGCCTCTCCGCCGAGGCCATCGGGATGGGGAATGAGATCGGGACGGTCGAGCCGGGCAAGGTTGCGGACCTGGTGGCCTTTGACGGGGACCCGACCGAGGACGTGGGCGCGTTCAGCCGGGTGGCCGCCGTGTTCCAGGCGGGGCGGAGGATCAGATAGGCTCCGCGTCCTTCATCTGATACTGTGCCATACGGCGGCGAAGGGTGTAACGGGAGATGCCGAGGAGCCTGGCTGCGTGGAACTGGTTGTTGCCGCTCCTGCGCAGGGCCTCCCGGATCGCCTCTTTTTCGAGGGCTCCCAGATTCAGGCTCTTCATCTGTGCAAAATTGAACGATTCGAGCGAGCCGGGCTCAGGATTGGGCGCTGAACCTGAAGGGCCGCCTCTGTCGTCTGGTTGAGCGACGGCGGAGGGGCCTTCCGGCGCGGGCGTTCGCTCAAACACCAGGTCGTCCGGAGCGACCTGCTCATTCGTGCACAGGATCGTGGCGCGTTCGATGATATTTCTCAGCTCCCGGACATTGCCCGGAAAGGGGTGAGTCTGGAGCAGGGTCTCCGCCTCCGGGGTGAATCCGGCGACCGATTTGCGCATCTCCTGGCTATAGCGGTCGAGGAAGTGCCGTGCCAGGGGCAGGATGTCCTCCGGGCGCTCCCGCAGCGAAGGCGCCCGAATGGTGAAGGTGTTCAGCCGGTAGTAGAGGTCCTCCCGGAATTTCCCCTCCGAGACGGCCTGTCGCAGGTCCCGGTTGGTGGCCGAGACCACGCGCACGTCCACCGGGATTTCTGTTGACCCGCCCACCCGCCGGACGCGACGCTCCTCCAGCGTGCGCAGGAGGCGGGTCTGCATGCCCAGGTTCATGTCGCCGATCTCATCCAGGAAGAGGGTGCCGGTGTCGGCCCTTTCAAAGTGCCCGGCGCGATCCTCCCGCGCATCCGTGAAGGCCCCCTTCACGTGGCCGTAGAACTCGCTCTCGACGAGGGATTCAGGAATGGCCGTGCAGTTGACGGCCACGAAAGGTCCCTCCGCGCGGGCGCTCTCACAGTGGATGGCCCGCGCCACCAGCTCCTTGCCTGTGCCGGTCTCACCGGTGATCAGGACGGTGGTGGCCTCTGTGCCGCAGACCTGCTGGATGAGGGTCTTGACCGCCCGGATCGGCTGGCTCTGGCCGATGATGGCGGAGAGGCCGTAGCGTTGGCGGGCCTCTGCGCCGAGGCGGTCGAGGCGCTCCCGGTAGCGGTCCTTCTCCCGGCGCAGGGCGTGGAAGCGAGCGGTCCGCTCCAGGGAGGCGGTCAGCTCCCGCATCCTGAGGGGCTTGGTGAAGAAGTCGAAGGCCCCCTCGCGCATGGCCCGGACCGCCGAGTCGATGTCTCCGTGGGCGGTGACCATGATCACCTCTGCGCCGGGGGAGAGTCGCTTGACCTCCCGCAGGACCTCGAAGCCGTCCATCCCCGGCATCTTGAGGTCGGTGATGACCAGGTCGACGGTCTCGCGCCGGAGGACTTCCAGTCCCTCCGCTCCCCGCTCCGCCGGGAAGACCCGGTGTCCCCGCGCGCTCAGGTGATCCCCGATGGTCCGGAGGATCGCAGGCTCGTCGTCGATGAGGAGGACGGTCATCGAGACGCGGGTGTCGGATGACATAGGTTACCTCAAAAAATGGCAGACGGCAGACGGCAGACGGCAGACGGCAAAGCGCAGAGCGCAAAGCGTAAAAAACTCACGCTTTTTGACGCTATGCACCGTGCGCTATGCACCGTGCGCTATGCGCTATGCGTCTCACTTGCGGGCAGCCTCACCCTAAACACCGTCCCTTCGCCTTTGCGGCTCTCGCAGGCGATCTGTCCGCCGTGATCCCGCACGATCGCATAACAGATCGACAGCCCCAGCCCCGTGCCCCGGTCCGCCGGCTTGGTCGTGAAAAACGGCTCGAACAGCCGCGACCTGACCCCCTCGTCCATGCCGGCCCCGTTGTCTTCCACCTCGGCCACCACCTCGTCTCCCTCCAGCCGCGTCCGCACCCACAGCCCCTTCTCCCATCCCTCTTTCCACTCTCCTTCCCCACCCCCCGAACCGGAGAAGGGGGGAACCGGTGAGCCGGGGAAAAGTTCTCTCCGCTTCTCCGCTTCTCCGCTTCCCCGTTTCTGTGTGTAGGAGGGGTTGAGGGGTGACTCCGTTTCTCCGTTTCTCCGTTTCTCCGTTTCTGCTTTTTCGTCCAGCGCATCGCGGGCGTTGCCCAAGAGGTTGAGAAAGACCTGCTCCATCT
>CAYRZX010000032.1:0-30024 GCA_964428665.1 uncultured Gemmatimonas sp. | reverse complement strand
GCTGCCCCTTGTCTCGATGATGGTGTCAAGATCGAAAAACTTGATCATCGAGTTAAAAGAAAGTGGCGCAAAGAATCGGCCCTCAAACGCCGGGCCGGGCTTGGCGCGACGCAAGGGCATTGCTCCAAAGGACGGATCATCCAGAGGTTTCCACTGCGACATAGTACTTCATCTGAGCCACGGTGGTTAGCCCTTCTGCGTCGCGCCCTCAGCGCTGTCGCGCTTCTTGTGCTGTTCTCCTGTAGGAAAAACGATCATCGGCGCGGCGCCAGAAACCCCCACCACCGGAGTTCAGCAGAAGCAACTCACTCGCCGGGGGCACAAATTTCGGTGCGACAACTGAACGTCAAGGTTGCGCCGCGCCCAGCCCCTCCGGCGTTTGAGGAGTGCCCTTCTTTTGTCCAACTTTTCTTGGGCAAGCAAGAAAAGTTGGAAGTGGCCGGGGAGGGGTCAGGTCTTGCAAAACTCCCTGTATCGCGCGTCCACGTTGCCCTCCTTCGCGTTCCCCCTGTGCACGTAGACGCCGTAGCGGAAGGTCACGACCTGCGGCCCGCCGTCCAGGCCGGGGTGGCGGTGAGACAGGCCGATGGGGCCGTAGGCCGAGGCGTGGGCGTCGCAGGGGAAGCCGGGGTTGGAGGGGTGGTCGAACAGGGCGATGCCCTGCCGGCCCGACCCGCACACGCCGGAGAAGTCCACCCACTCCTTCCCGTGGAAGCGCTCGTCGCGGCTGACTTCGCCGGCGGCGCTGCTCATCTCCCCGCCGTTCTCGAACAGCGCCCACTTGCCGTCCTCCCCCTTGCGGCGGTTGTCCCGCGCCCGCAGGGTGTCGCAGACCCGGCCGGAGAGCATGAAGGGGCCGCCGTTCGGCTCGTCGGGCACGGGCACGGTCCGCCGCCAGTCGATGAAGCACTCTCCGCCCGGCAGGGGGTAGACGCGCATCTCGCGGGTCTCGTCCAGGAGCTTCTGGCCGGCGCCGTTGACGTAGACGACGCCCTCCACGATGCGGGCGAACTCCGGCCCGCCCTCCAGCGCGTCGAACTCCCGATGGAGCATCTTTCCGCAGGGGCCGTAGGGGGGCTCATCCCAGTCGGACCAGATGTTCGTGGGGCCGGAGGTGGGGCCGTGGCCTCCGTAGGAGAGGAAGAGGCCGGCCTGGTGCTGGTGCTCGCCGGAGGCCCCGCGCAGGACGTTGCCGTGCGGGCCCATCAGGGGCCAGAAGTAGGGCTTCCAGACGCCCGCGAAGTTGTAGCGGGCGAACTCCGCGCCCCCGGCCCGGATGGACACGAACGCCGGGGAGAGCGCGACGGTGACGCCGGTTTCGGTTTGAGGCATGGCAAGGATTCCCTCCTCGTTTTCAAATGTGATGAGATGGTTTCGTAGGGGCGCGGTCTCCGCACCCTGGGATTGGTGTTACGGTTCATCCTTCAACGCATACGTAATGGCCTGTTCCATCGTCATCGCTCGGCCCTCCTCCCACGCGGCCTTCTGCGCCTCTTCGCTCAGGGCCTGCCGGGTCGGCTCCAACCAGCGGTCCAGCCGGGCCTGCTCGGCGGGTGAGAGTGGCGTGCTGATGGCCTCGCGCAGCGCGGCTGCAGCGCCAGTTAGGCGCAGGGCGCGTGCTGGCTGACTCTGCGCGGCGGCCAGACCCGCGAAACCTTCCAGCAACCAGGCAATACCCCGTCTGTCGTCTGACTCCCGCAGGATTGCCAAACTCTCTTCGTAAAGGGAACGTGCTGCAACGTAGTCGCCCTGCTGTACGACTACATCCCCGAGAGTGCTGAGCGACTGGACGATACCAGGCTTGTGGCCCATTTCCCGGGAGATCGAAAGGGCCTCCTTACAAAAGGCACGCGCCGCCGCGTAGTCGCCCTGCTCGCGGGCCACATCTCCCAGCAGGTTGCGCAAGTCGATGATCGGTACCCTGGCCCCCAACTCCTGGAATATCGCCAGGCTTTCCTCGAATAAGGGGCGTGCTACAACAAAGTCGCATTGGCCGTGTGCCACCTCTCCCAGGTAGGTGAGCGACCAGGCTATACCCTCTCTATTTCCCAACTCCCGCCGGATCACCAGACCCTCCTCAAATAGGGCACGCGCCGCCGTGTAGTCGCCCTGAAGATAGGTCGCAAGCCCTATGTAAGTGAGCGAACCGGCAATCCCCACTCTGTCGCCTAACTCGCGATAGATCGACAGGCTCTCTTCGTAGAAGGCACGTGACGCAACAGGATTGCCTTGGATGTTGGCCGTATGCCCCAGGTTGAACAGCGATCTGGCGATGCCCGGTCTATCCCCCAGATCCCTGAATATTGTCAAACTCTCTTCATATAGGGCACACGCCGCAGCAAGATCGCCTTGTGCGCGAGCCACACTCCCCAGGCCGATAAGCGCGTTAGCGATACCCGTCCTGTTGCCTAACTCACGGTAGATTGTCAGACTCTCCTCGTAAAGGGCACGCGCTGCAACGTAGTCGCCCTGAGACCACGCCATACTGCCTGCTTCCTGGAGCACCTTCGTCCGCGCCGTTGTGCGCGACAACGCACCTGGTAAAGCGAGGACCTTTTCCAGCCACTCTCGCCCCTCTGTCCAATAACCCCACCAATCCCAAAATGACGCTAATGTCCCACCTAACAGCAATCCGCACTCTGCATCCCGATTCTCTACAAACCAGCGCAGCGCCGCCAGCAGGTTGTCGTGCTCCCGCTCCAGCCGGCTTGACCATGCCACCTGCTGTGGCCTTCTCAACTCCGGCTCCGCCTGCACCGTCAGCGTCAGGAAGTAGTCGGTGTGCTGCTGCCGCATCGCCTCCGTCTCGCCGCTCTGGGCCAGGCGCTCCAGGGCGTACTCCCGGATCGTCTCCAGCATGATGACCCGGGATTCTCCACCGACCTCCTCCTGCCGCAGCAGGCTCTTGCTAACCAGCGAGTCCACACCGCCCAGCACGTCGAGAAGAGGAGGCCGTCCCTCACCCCCGCATACTGTCTCCGCTGCTTCGAGTACAAACCCTCCCACAAACACGGCCAGTCGTCGAAACAGGGTCTGTTCCTCCGGCTCCAGCAGGTCGTAGCTCCATTCGACGGTTGCTCGCAGGGTCTGCTGTCGAGCCGGCAGGTCGCGCGCGCCGCCGGTCAACAGAGGCAGTCGGCGCTCCAGGCGCGATAGCATGGCCTGGGGAGTCAACAGCCGGATGCGGGCGGCGGCCAGCTCGATGGCCAGGGGGAGTCCATCCAGCCGGTGACAGATCTCGGCCACAGCAGGGGCATTCTCGTTCGTCACGACAAAGCCCGGCTTGACAGACAGCGCTCGCTCGATGAACAGGCGCACGGCCTCGTACTGTGTCAGACCCTCCGGCGGAGGCAGACGCTGAGGGTCAGGCAGGGTCAGCGGAGGCACAGGGAACTCGTGCTCGCCGTAGAGGCGCAGGGCCGCCCGGCTGGTCACCAGGGCCTTGACCTTCGGACAGGCTGACAGCAGATCGGCCACCTGCGGCGCGGCGGAGAGGACCTGCTCGAAGTTGTCCAGCACGAGCAGGAGCGACCTGTCCCGCAGGTAGTCCCTGAGGGTCTCGATCAGGGGTTGACCTGCGGTCTCCTTCACGCCCAGCGCCTGCGCGATGGTGGAGAGCACCAGGCCGGGATCGGTGATGGGCGCGAGGGAGACGAAGAACGCGCCGTGCTCGAAGTCGTCCAGCGCATCCGCCGCCACCTGAAGGGCCAGGCGGGTCTTGCCCGTCCCGCCGGGGCCGGTCAGGGTCAGAAGGCGCACGTCAGGCCGCAGCAGCCGCTCCCGCGCGGCCTCGATCTCCTTCTCCCGACCGATCAGGGGCGTGGCCTGCGCGGGCAGGTTGTGCGGATGCCGGTCGAGGGTCCTGAGGGGCGGAAAGTCTGCAGGCAGGTCCGGCAGGACGAGCTGAAAGATGCGCTCCGGGCGCTGCAGGTCCTTCAGGCGATGTTCCCCCAAATCACGGAGACTTGCGCCCGACGGTAGGACATCACGAACCAGATCATAGGTCGTCTGCGACAGCAAGGCCTGGCCACCGTAGCCGGTGGACATTAACCGCGCCACGCGGTTGAGGGGCGGGCCGAAGTAGTCGCCGTCGCGCTCATCAGCCGCGCCGGTGTGCAGCGCCATGCGCACGCGGATTGGGCCAACCTCTCCCCACGCCTCGGCCTGCACGGCCCGTTGCGCGGCGACGGCAGCGGCCAGGGCGTTCGGAGCGGTATCGAAGACTGCGTAAAAAGCATCGCCCATGGTTTTGAACACATAGCCGCCGTGGGCAACGATGGCCTCGCGCAGCAGGGCATCGTGCCGGGCCAGGGCGGTTCTCATGGCCTCGGTGTGCGTCTCCCAGCGTCGTGTGGATCCCTCGATGTCCGTGAACAGGAAGGTGACTGTGCCGGTCGGCAAGACAGGCATGGGGGGCCTCCTTTTGTAGCATTCAGCATTCAGCGGTCAGCGATCAGCAGAGGCCAAAAGAACGATTGGTTTTGCTGATAGCTGATGGCTGACCGCTGATCGCTTTCTTTATGATACACCACACGCCCCGCGATGTCAACCGATTTGTCCAAGTTTGTCCTTGCGCCGCAGGGGGGGGAAACGTACTTTAGAACACGAAAGGAGTTGTTTGGGATGTCGCTTTCCTTGACGCTTTTAGGGACAGGCACTCCCGCGCCGCTGACGCATCGCGCCGGGTCCAGCTATCTTGTCATACTGGACGAAAAGGTGTTTCTCTTCGATTGTGGCCCGGGGTGCGTTCGGCGCCTGCTCCAAAAAGGGGTATCGCCGACGCGCATCACGAACCTGTTTCTGACGCACCTGCACTACGACCATTGTGTGGACTATGGCTATCTGGTGTTGACCCGCTGGGATCAGGGGAGCGGTCGGATCCCGGACCTGGAGGTGTATGGCCCGGAGCATACCGCCCGGATGACAGGGTTGCTCTTCGGGGAGACCGGCGTTTTCGGCCCTGACCTGGCCGCCAGGACCCGGCATCCAGGAAGCGAATTTATCTATGAGATGCGCGGAGGGATATTGCCGAGAAGACGCCCCGAACCTGCCGTAACGGAGGTCGCCCACGGCACGGTGGTGAAGCAGGATGGGTGGCGCGTGACCGTGGCCGAAGTGGTCCACTGTCAGCCGCAGCTGGTCTGCCTCGCCTATCGCCTTGACACCCCCTATGGGTCTATCGTCTTCGGGGGCGACACGGCGCCGACGGAGAACCTGACCAGGCTGGCGGAAGGGGCCGATACCCTGGTACACATGTGCCACTTTATCAACGGTGTTGTCACAGATCCCAGGTTGACAGGCTGCTGTTCGGGACATCTCGATGCCGCCCGCACGGCCCGTGACGCCAGTGTCAATACCCTGATTCTTGTACATATCACCGAGCAGTTGGAACGGCCTGGGATACGGGAGCGGGTCCTGTGCGAGGTGGGGGGGATCTTTGACGGCCATATCATCTTTGGCGAAGACCTCCTGGATGTCCCTCTCGGAGGGATAGAACCCGAAGCGATCCGATAGATAGGAGAATTTCAGGAGGATATACCGGTTATAAGGGAACGTATCCGGGCGTTCAGCGTCCAATGATCTGTTGACCTTTTATCCTGCTCTGAGGTCTTTTTGCCTTCTATCCTGGACACCTTCGTCGCCCTCGATATTCGGACCGCCGGCCCGGACCCGGCGTCGGCAGACCTCCGTTCCCTCGCCGCCGTGGCGGTGGGGTCGGGGAAGGTCGGGGACCGGTTCGAGGGGTCGGCGCCTTCGCAGCGGGGCGCTGCCGGGGTCCTGGCGGAGCTGGCCGCCTTCGTCGGGGACCGGCCTGTCATCGTGTATGATCCGCCGTTCGTCCGGGACTTCGTCGGGGGTTCTCTCTTCCCCGGCGGGGTGCACGGCCTGCGCGACCTGGCCCGCGCGGCTCTCCCCCGGCTGCTGGACCACAAGCTGCCCACGCTGGCCGGGTTCTTCGGGATCGAGGGGGGGGACGGGGCGGAGGCCGTGGCGCGGGTCTATCTGGCCGTTCTGGACAGCCTTCGTGAGCGGGACTTCGCCCTCCTCCAGCGCATGCTCGGCCTGATCTCCGGGACCGATTCGGGCCTGATCCCGATCTTCGTGGCCCTGGCCAATGAGGGGGTGCGCAGGGCCTTCAAGAAGAAGCGGGGCGCGGGGAGGGAGCAGGGCTACCTGCGGAACCTGTTCAATGTGGACGGCTCCGCAGAGGCGGAGCGGCCTCGCTCGGACGGGGAGGGACGCCGGCCCGTCGACGTCCGGGGGGTCAAAAAGGCCTTCGAGGCGGGGGGGCTGTTCTCCGGGCACGTCCCGGGCTACGAGGTCCGGCCGCAGCAGATCGAGATGGCCGTGGCCGTGACTGAGGCATTCAACGGGGGGAACGTCCTGGTGGTGGAGGCGGGCACGGGGGTGGGCAAGTCGATGGCCTACCTGGCGCCGGCCATCCGGTTCGCCGTGGCCAACGGGGCGCGCATCGTGGTGTCCACGAACACCAAGAATCTCCAGGAGCAGCTCTTCTACAAGGACCTGCCCGACCTGGCGGGCATCCTGGACGCGCCGTTTCGCTATGTGCTCCTGAAGGGCCGGTCCAACTACCTCTGCCGCAACCGGTGGGAGGCCGCCCTGGCCCATCCCCAGGTCGCGCTGACGGAGGAGGAGCGGGTCGCCGCCCTTCCGCTGGCGCTCTGGGCGGCGGAGACGCAGACCGGGGACATCGCCGAGAACGCGGGCTTCGACGCGGGGGAGGCCCCCGGCCTCTGGGCCAAGGTCTGCTCCGACCCGGCGGCCTGCCGGAGCCAGCGCTGCCGGACCAATGGCCTCTGTTTCGCCAACCAGATCCGCCGGGCTGCGGCCAGCGCCCACGTGGTCGTGGTGAACCACGCCCTCCTGTTCTCGGACATGGCCGCCGAGAACGCCATCCTCTCCGATTACCGGGACGTCATCTTAGACGAGGCGCACAACGTGGAGAAGGTGGCCGCGCAGTACCTGGGCCGGGAGGCCACGGTCTGGCGCGTGCGCAACCTGACCTCCCGCCTCTGCTCCCGCGAGCTTGTCTCGACCGGCGCGCTCCCCTCCCTGTCCCACTGGCTGCGGGCCTCCCGGCTGAAGGACGCGGTGCTTCAGCCGTTCGAGGCGGGCATTGACGCGGCGACGAAGGCCTCCGACGCGCTGTGGGAGGCGGCCACGGGGTTCTTCCAGGCCCTGGCCGACGCGGCGCGCGAGCGGGCGCGGGGGGAGCGCTCCGGGGAGTACGCGGTCAAGCTCCGTTACAGGCAGGCGGATCGGGCCTTCGAGCCGGTGGCCGATGAGTTGTCCGGCCTGCTGGGCCGGGCGGAGCGCCTGACGGAGGAGGCGCGCAAGCTGGTCGAGTGGCTGCGGGATTTGCCGGAGAACGCCTTTCCCAACCAGGATGAGCTGTTCAACGACTTAGAGGGGCGGGTCTCCGAGTGCGCGGAGCTGGTCGAGGACCTCCGCGCCCTGACGGACCCGGACGATGGGCATCACGTGTTCTGGATGGAGGTCCCGGCGCGCGAGGGGAGCATGGACGTGCGTCTCCGGTCGGCCCCCCTGGACGTGTCCGGGCATCTCACCGAGCACCTCTACGCGAAGGTGGAGACCGCCGTGTTCACCTCGGCCACGATCGCGATCCGGGGCAAGCTGCAATACTTCCTGACCCGGCACGGGCTGGACCGGCTGCCGGAGGGCCGCGTCCGGGCGGTCTGCGTGGGGTCGCCGTTCGACTACGACCGGCAGGCCCTCGTCTGCGCGCCGGCGTTCATTCCGAGCCCCAAGTCCCCCGACTTCGGGGACGCCGTGGAGGACCTCCTGCGCGACCTGGTGCTGGGCGTGGAGCGGGGGACGCTGACGCTGTTCACCTCCTACGGCATGCTCAACCGGGCCTACGGCCGGCTGAAGGGGCCGTTCGAGGCGCGGGGCATCCTGCTGCTGGGCCAGGGCATCGACGGGGCGCGTTCGGCCATCACCGCGCAGTTCAAGCTGGACCGGAAGTCGGTCCTGTTCGGGACGGACAGCTTCTGGGAGGGGATCGACGTGCCGGGCGAGGCCTTGGAGGTCCTGGTGATCGTCCGCCTGCCGTTCGCCGTCCCGTCCGACCCGCTCGTGGCCGCGCAGATGGAGGAGGTCGAGAAGCAGGGGAAGGACTCCTTCCTCCACTACTCCGTGCCGGAGGCCATTTTGAAGTTTCGCCAGGGGTTCGGGCGGCTGATCCGGAACCGGGCAGACCGGGGGGTGGTGGTGGTGCTCGACAGCCGGGTGCTGACCACCCGGTACGGGAGGGCCTTTCTGGAGGCCCTCCCCGCGCCCCACCGGGTCTTCAAGCGGAAGGAGGAGATGATCGAGGAGATCGGGCGATGGTTCAAGAGGGGGACCTAACCCCCCAACCCCCTTCCCTAATGAATTTTGACAAACAAGATCGGTAATCGCTTGGAGTGCGCAAGCCATGCTTGCGCCTTCCCCGCCGGAAGCCGTGCTTCCGGCGAGTGTCCGGCAAAGCATGGCTTTGCCGGAAGAAAGCGGGAGCATGGCTCCCGCACTCCAAGGTGGTCATTGCCGGTTTTGATCGTCAAAACTCATAAGGGAAGGGGGCGTGAGTAGATTCTCTCCCTTTTCCCGGTGGGAGGAGGGCCGAGGGGAGATCTCTGAAGGAGGGAGCCATATGAAGCGGTTCATCATTTTATCCCTCTCTCTGATTTCTCTGCGCTGCGGCGTGCGGCCGGAGCAGGCGCTGATCGGGGAGGAGAGCGCCAGGTCCATGCAGGAGGCCGGCGTCGAGAAGGTTCTGTTCACGGACCGGCGGGACGGCTTGCTGCATCTCTACGTGCTGGACAGCCGGTCCAGCGAGGCCAGAAGAATCACCGCCACTCCGGCGTCTCGCTTCGGCGTCTGGTCCCCGGACGGGCGCCGGGTCGCCTATGCGGAGTGGGCCGGGGACACGTCCGACAGCAGCAGTCTGAACGTCATGAAGGAGGATGGCGCCGAGGTCCGGCAGCTTGTTACCTATCCCTCGGCTCCAAGGATCTCGGAGTTGAGGTGGTCGCCCGACGGCTTGCGCGTCGCCTTTGGGGTCGGCTTTCCCTCGACGGCAATCTTCATCATCCGGGCGGATGGGACCGGCCTGACGACGGTTGAAGCCGTGAGCGCTTCCGTTCAGAGCGTGGGACAGTTTGAGTGGTCCCCGGATGGAAAGAGGCTGGCCTATGCGGCGAAGTACAGCGGGGATGCCAGCGCACAGATTTATCTCGTTAATGCGGATGGGACAGAAAAGCGCAGGCTGACCAGTGCGCCTTTAGGAGCAGGGGGTCCTTCGTGGTCTCCTGACGGAAAAAAGATCGTCTTTGGGGCTGCCGGACAAATTTACACCATCCACGCGGACGGGACAGGTCAAAGGCCGATCTTGAACGCGGCCTTTGGTCCGGTCTGGTCTCCGAGAGGGGACGCCATCGCCTACTGGCCGTCCAGCGGCGGACTGGGCATCGTGAACCCCGACGGCTCCGGGCAACGCCGAATTGCCGGCCAGGACGCAAGCCAGACCTCCGGGTCTATGTCCTGGTCGCCGGACGGCAGTCGGATCGCCTTCCTGGGGCGTGTGTTGATCTCCGGGGACAGGGCGACGGTGACCTCGATCCCCACGGGAAGGCAGTCGCTCTACGTTGTGGCGGCCACAGGGGGCGACCTCCGTCTCCTTATGGACGATATCGGATGGTCTGATGTGAAGTGGAGCCGGTGAGAGACACGGATAAACAAGGAAACGTTCATGAAAAGACTTCTTATCGTTTTTATGGCTTTACTTTCCGTGCGCTGCGGCGTGCAGCCGGAGCGGGTGCTGAGCGGAGAAGAGCGCGCCCGGTACCTCCAGGAGATCGGCATCGAGAAGATCCTGTATAACACCGACGAGAGGGTGGATGGGGGGCAACTCAAAGTCCTGGACAACAAATCCAGAAGCCCCCGGCCGCTGACGAAGACCCCGGCGGTCCGCGTGGGGTTCTGGTCGCCGGACGGCAGGCGGATCGCCTACACCGAGGGCAACAGCCTGAACGTCATGAACGAGGATGGGACCGGGTTCCAGCGGCTCTACCCTTCCTCCGGCCCGGCCATCCTCACCTTCAAGTGGGCCCCCGACGGCTCTGCCCTGGCCTTTCGTTTTCCGTCTGGCGCCGTGTACACGATCCGGGCCGATGGAACTGGCCTGAAGGAGATCGAGGCCCCGTGGATCCCCACATCTGTCAACTATCGGCCGGGAGAGATCGCCTGGTCTCCCGACGGCAGGACCCTGGCCTATGATGCGAGATACAGTGGAGACGCGGTCCCGCAGGTCTACCTGATCGGCGCGGACGGGACGGGGAGGCGGAGGCTGACCGGCACCGCGGGGGCGGCCCGGAACCCCTCGTGGTCGCCGGACGGCAGGCGGGTCGCGTTCGATGCGGACACCCGGCCCTACACGATCAACGCAGATGGAACGGACCTGAGGCAGCTTGCGACCATCTATGCCGTTGCGCCGGTCTGGTCCCCCACGGGCCAGGCCCTCGTCTACCGGACGCTCAGCGAAAGCATCGGCGTCATGAAACCCGACGGGTCGGGGAGACGCCAGATCGTTGGCCTGGCGTCGGGCGAAAGCACCCTGTTCAACTCCTGGTCCCCCGACGGCAGCCGGATCGCCTTTGTGGGGCTCTTCCGCAACGTGCTGTCCCTGTTCGTCGTGAAGGCCAGCGGGGATGACCTCCGCAGCCTCGTGGATGACGTCGGGTCGTTCGATGTGAGGTGGGGAAGGTAAAAAAAAAGATATCGGGCCATATGCTCATCCACCGTTACATTCTCCGCGAGCACATTTCTCCTTTCTTCCTGGCCCTGTCCGTCATCCTCTTCCTGCTGTTCGTGAACCTGATCCTGGAACTCGTGGATCAGATCGTGGGCAAGGGGGTGCCCGCGTCCGCCGCCGTGGAGGTGTTCGCCCTGAACCTGGCCTGGATGGTGGCCCTCGCCGTTCCCATGTCGGTCCTGGTCGCCGTCCTCATGGCCTTCGGCAGGCTCTCCTCGGACGGGGAGGTGGCCGCCCTCAAGGCCGTCGGGGTCGGGCTGCACCGGGCTGCGTGGCCTGTCCTCCTCTGCGCCGGCCTCGTGGCCGGCCTCGTGGCGTGGTTCAACGACCGCATCCTGCCCGACGCCAATCACCGCGCCCGGATGCTGATGGACGACATCCGGCGCAAGAAGCCCTCCGTGGCGCTCGCGGACAAGCCCGGCCTGGTCATCGACGACTTCGACAACTATCGCATTCTGATCGGCAGGGTGGGCCTGCAGGGCTCTTCCTTAGAGGATGTCCTTATCTACAAACAACAGCCGGGGGAGTTCCCGACCGCGATCCTGGCCCGCCGGGGGGAGATCTCCTTTACGCCGGACGGAAAGGACATGGCCCTGACGCTCCACGAGGGCGAGGTCCACGCCCTCGACAGCCGCGACCAGACCCGCTACGTGAAGACGGCCTTCCACCGGCAGGTGATCGTCCTGGGGGACGCGGGGAGGCGTCTCGTGCGGACTGTGGAGGACACGCGCGGGGACCGGGAGATGCGCGTGGCGGAGATGCGGGCGCAGGTGGCGCGCCACGGCGAGGAGGCCCGGCAGGCCGGGGAGGAGGCGGGGCAGGTCTTCGAGGCCTTCGTGCGGCGACGCCTCCTGGACGGCGGACCGCCTGGGGGGGATCCAGTGAAGGAGGTCCAGCAGGCGCTCGCCCAGGTCCGCAGCGAGTTGATGGTCGCGGGCCATCGGGGGCGCGCGGCTAACCGTTACCTCGTCGAGATCCACAAGAAATACGCCATCTCCGCCGCCTGCATCGTCTTCGTGTTCGTGGGCCTCCCGCTGGGCATCGCCTTCCGGGCCGGGGGGGCCACGCGGGGCGCGGCGGTCAGCATCGGCTTCTTTTTGCTCTACTGGATGTTCCTGATCGGCGGCGAGAAGCTGGCGGACCGGGGGTATCTCTCCCCGGCCCTCTCGATGTGGGCCGCCGACCTCCTGATCGGGGCGGCAGGGGGGTGGCTGACGTGGCGGGAGATGAGAAAATAAAAGCAGCCGTCAGCCGTCAGCCGTCAGCAAAAGACAAAAAATAAAAGTGTCCGATTTTGCTGATAGCTGATAGCTGATAGCTGATAGCTGATGGCTGACTGTTTATATGGAGGACTTATCTCATGGCTGATTCCGAGAGGCGCGGGTCGTGGATGGAATATGATGTCGTCGTGCAGAAGAACGTGACGGCGACGATGCGGGATGGGGTGCGGCTGGCGGCGGACCTGTACCTGCCGGCCAGGGGGGGCAGGGTCGCGGAGGGCCGGTTCCCGGCGGTGATGGAGCGGACGCCCTACGACAAGGAGTCGAAGGTCAACGAGGGGCGCTACTTCGCCCGGCGGGGCTACGTGGCCGTGATGCAGGACGTGCGGGGCCGGTTCCAGTCGGAGGGGGAGTGGTACCCGTTCGCGAAGGAGGCGCCGGACGGCCACGACAGCGTGGAGTGGGCGGCGGCGCAGCCCTGGTGCGACGGGAACGTGGGGACGATGGGGGGGTCCTACTGCGGGAGCGACCAGAGCGCCCTGGCCACGCTGAACCCGCCGCACCTGAGGGCGATGGTGGTGGCCGTGGGGACGTCGAACTACCACAAGAGTTCCATGCGGCAGAACGGGGCGCTGGAGCTGCGGTTCATGGTCTACGCCTTCCGCATGGCCACGACGAGCCGGGAGGCGCTTGCCGACGCGACGCTCAAGGCCGCGCTGACGGCGGACTTCGAGCGGGTCGGGGAGTGGCTGACCCGCACGCCCTACAAGAAGGGGTCTTCGGCGCTGCGGTTCCTGCCGTCCTACGAGCAGTGGCTGCTGGACATCCTGGCGGAGGGGGACTACAACGACTACTGGAGGCAGCGGGGCTACGCCATCGAGCACTACTACGAGGAGCACGCGGACGTGCCGACGATCTACCTCGGGGGGTGGTACGACTCCTACGCCAGGGGCACGACGGACAACTACGTCGCGCTGTCGAAGATGAAAAAGACGCCGCAGCGCCTGATCATGGGGCCGTGGACGCACGGGGGGTGGGGGGCGTCCTACGCCGGGGAGGTGGACTTCGGGCCGGAGGCGGCCATGGACGACTACAACGGCTACCGGCTGCGGTGGTTCGACCGGTGGCTGAAGGGGATCGACAACGGCGTGGACCGGGAGAGGCCGGTGCGGGTCTTCATCATGGGGGGCGGGGGGAGCCGGAAGGACCGCAACGGGCGGCTGTCTCACGGGGGCGTCTGGCGGGACGCGGAGGACTGGCCGCTGCCCGGCACGCGCTACGTCAGCTATTATCTCCACGCGGACGGGACGCTCGGCCCGGAGCCGCCAGGGGCCTCGGGGCCGAGCCGCTACACGTTCGACCCGAGGGACCCGGTCCCCACGATCGGGGGGGGGATCTCCGCGGCGAACGAGGTGATGCAGCCGGGGGCCTATGACCAGCGGGGTGGGAGGCGGTTTTATGGGTGCCGGGACACGCTGCCGCTGTCGGCCCGGAGCGACGTGCTGGCCTTTCAGACGCCGGAGCTGACGGAGGACGTGGAGGTGACGGGGCCGCTTGTGGTGAAGCTCTGGGCGTCCACGTCGGCGCGGGACACGGACTTCACGGCCAAGCTGATCGACGTGCATCCGCCCAATGCGGACTACCCGGACGGGTTCGCGCAGAACCTGTCCGACAGCATCCTCCGGGGGCGCTACCGAAATTCGCGGGAGCGGGCGGAGCCGATGGAGCCGGGGAAGGTCTACGGGCTGGAGATCGTGATGTACCCCACGTCGAACGTCTTCTGCAAGGGGCACCGCATCCGCCTGGACATCTCCAGCAGCAATTTCCCCAGGTTCGACGTCAACCCGAACACGGGGGGGGCGCTCGGACGGGACCGCCGGGTCGTGGCGGCGGAGAACGCGATCTATCACGACTCGGAGCGGCCGTCGCATGTTGTGTTGCCGATCATAAAAGCTTAACTCAAAGGATGCAAAGGGAAAGGACATCGCGAAGGAGGTCACACATGGAAGGGATCAGGGCCGGTGTGGCGGAGGTGAACATCACCCCACCTGTGGGCGTCACGCTGTGCGGGTTCGCCGCGCGAAAGGGGCCGTCGGAGTCTGTGCACGACGACCTGTACGCGCGGGCGCTGGTGCTGGAGGATGGGGAGACGCGCATCGGGATCGTGACGGCGGACGTCATCAGCTTCGCGCCCGACCTGGTGGAGCGCATCCGGGGGCTGGTCCTGGAGCAGGCCGGCATCCGCGGGGCGCACCTGGCGCTCAACGGGTCGCACTCCCACTCCGGCCCCACGGTGATGGCGTTCCGGAGCATGGGGGACCGGGACCCGGCCTACGAGGACGTGCTCTGCCGGAAGGTGGCCGGGGCGATGAAGATGGCCTCGGAGCGGCTGGAGGCCGCCTCCCTGTCGGTGGGCCGCGCCCCCGTGCGCATCGGGCACAACCGCCGGGAGAGGCGAAAGGACGGCCGGACGGTCATCGGGCACAACCCCGGCGGGCCGGAGGCCCCCTGGGTGGACGTGCTGCGGGCCGACCGGGCCGACGGCTCCCCGATGGGCGTCCTCTACGCCCACGCGGCGCACCCCGTGAACCTGCGCGGCCTGGAGGTCAGCGCGGAGTATCCGGGCTATGCGGCGCGGTTCATCGCGTGCAACCTGGGGGGGGCCGTGCCGATGTTCGCGCAGGGGTGCTGCGGGGATATCAACTGCGCCCCCATGGACGGCAGGTTCGAGACGAGCGAGCACCAGGGGATGATCCTGGGGTGCGCGGCGGTGACGGCGGCCCTCCGGGCGGAGCCGGTGGGGGGGAGCGGGCTGGCCGCGGCGTGCCGGACGGTCCACCTGCCGCTGATCGTCCCGACGGCCGAGGAGGCCGGGCGGGCGCTGGAGGAGCAGCGGGAGAACCTGAGCCGGGCCGGGAAGGATGAGCGGGTGACACCCTATCAGGTCCGGGTGTGGCACGAAGGGCAGGTGGGCTGGGCGGAGGACTACCTGCGCGCCGCGCGGGAGGGGGACCGGGGGCAGACGCAGGCGTTTGAGGTCCAGGCGATGCGGGTCGGAGACCTGGCGCTGGTGGCCTATCCGGGGGAGATGTTCGTGGATTACCAGCTCTGGCTGGACCGGGAGTCGCCGTTCCCCCGGACGATCACGCTGGGATACACCAACGGCTGCATCGGCTACGTGCCGACGGCGGCGGCCTACCCGGAAGGGGGGTATGAGGTGAACGGGGCCTTCCGCTACTACGGGACGCTGATGATCGCGTCAGACTGTGAGCGTCTGATCCGGGAGGCGACCCTGGACCTGCTCAAAGGCATGAGGCGTGAGAGGTGAGAAGCCCCCTCAGCAACGGGGGAGGGTAAGGGGGGTGTCTTTTCTCCCTTGACAGCCCTGTGGATAGGCCGTAAATTATCGTAAATCTTCTTCAGCCGTCAGCGATCCACGTGCTGACGGCTGATTGCTGAACGCTCGGTTTTTCGGTCTCAACGGGGGCTTTGTACCGGAGGTGATTCGTGAATATTCAGGTCGTCGGAAGGCACTTTGATGTCTCGGACAGGTTGCGGTCGCACGTCGAGAAAGAGGCGGCAAAGCTGGAGAAGTTTTTCGACCGGATCGTCGACTGCCAGGTGTTCATCGGGACGGAGAGGCAGATGAAGGAGGTGGAGGTCATCGTCAACGTGCGCGCCCACACGATGAAGGCAACCTGCGCCGGGGGCAGTGTGTATCAGGCGGTGGAGGAGGCGATGGACAAGGTGAAGGTCCAGCTCAAGAAGCTTCGCAGCAAGCTCCGGGAAAGGCGCAGGAGCGGGGTCAAGGCGGCGAAGGTGGCAGCAGCTTAGGAGGCGTGACATGCGCACCCTGTCGATCGGCCAGTGGGTGGAGGCGTTCAGTGGCAAGCTGGCCCTGAAGGTGGAGGCGGGGCACAACGGGCTGGACCGCCTGATCACCTCGAGCGAAATCCATCGCCCCATGGGGGCCCTCACCGGGTTTGTGGGACTGTTCACGTTCGACAGGGTTCAGGTCCTGGGCAACACCGAGGTCCTTTTCCTGGACGGCCTGTCCGAACAGGCCCGGCGCGAGGCGCTGGAGGTCATCTATCAGTTCGACATCCCCTGCGTCGTGATCACCGACGACAACCGGTCGTCCCCTGTCATGCGAGAGCTGGCGGATCAGAAAGGCGTCCCGCTGTTGCAGACCCGGTTCTCCACGACGAAATTCGCGCACCTGTTTTCGCTCTACATGGACGATTTTTTCGCGCCCCAGACGACGCTGCACGGCTCCCTGGTGGACGTCAACGGGATCGGGCTGCTGTTCATCGGGAGGAGCGCCATCGGCAAGAGCGAGGTGGCGCTGGACCTGGTGGAGCGCGGGCATCGGCTGGTGGCCGACGACGTGGTGATCGTCTCCCGCAAGACTCAGGGCATTCTCGTCGGCACGTCCCCGGAGATGCTGCGGACTTTCCTCGAGATCCGGGGGCTGGGCATCCTGGACGTGCGAAACATGTTCGGCATTCGGGCCTTCCGGATCCAGAAGCGGATCGAGATCGTCGTGAAACTGGTGCAGTGGGACGACTCGCTCGATTATGAGCGGACCGGCCTGGAGGATCACTATGCCTCGATCCTGGACGTGGAGATCCCGCTCGTCACGGTTCCGATCTACCCGGGCAAGAACATCACCGTGATCGCGGAGGCCATCGCGCTGAACCACCAGCTCAAGCTCCAGGGCTATCACACGGCCCAGGAGTTCAACCGGCGCCAGATGGAATACATGAAGAAAAAGAGGCCCTCAGACGTACAGATACGGGCGGATGTGGAGTGAAAAGATGAAATCTTTCAGATGTGCCGTTTTGTTGATCTTAGTCTTGGTCTGGACAGGGGGGTGCGCGAAAAAGGAGGAGGTGAGGGAGGGGGAGCGGATGGCAGTTAGGGCGAGGCTGCTGGAGGACTCCCCCGATTCGCTGGCTGAGGCCGTCGCCCTCTACAGGCAGGTGGCAGGGCGCTTCTCCGGCCTCCCCGCAGGGCAGCAGGCCGGCGACCGCGCGGAGAGGCTGGCGAGGGTGGAGGAGGTCTATCGCCGGACGGGGAAGACGGTCGTGGGGGACTCGGCGGTCATCCAGTTCTGCCGGGAGGTCCTGACCATCGCCCCGGATTACCGGCCCGCCATCCGCCGCCTGGGGGGCCTCTACCACGGCCAGATCGACTTCGTCGCGCAACTGGCGGCCAATCCCGCGTGGCACAACGAGGGCCTCATGAAGCAGGCGTGGTCGCTCTGGCAGGAGCAGGACCGGCTCTGGTCCGGCTACGACTTCCGCCCGCAGGGCGAGGACCGGGAGTGGGGGGACCGTCTCTGCCGGTCTTCGCAGGTCGTGGCCAACATGTTGAGCAAGTACGACCGCTACGCCGACGCGCTGGCGACGGTGGAGCGCGGGCTCTCCTACGCCAGAACCGACGCCGAGGCCGCGCGGGCCAAGGTCTACGCCGCTTATTACCACTTCTGGCTGAGGCACTTTGAGAAGACGACGAATCTGGCCCAGGAGGCGCTCGATTCGGGCCTGCTGGAAAAGGACGAAAAGGCCAGGGCGTATCACGCGATGGGCCTCGGCTACACCTATCTCTTCCAGGACTCAAAGGACATGGGGCGCCTCGAAAAGGCCATCCAGGCCCTGAACGAATCGCTCCTGATCGAACCTCAGAACCCGCCCGCCCGCGAGCTGCTCAGGACGTTGCGCGACGCGAAGGAGAAGCTGACGGCGGCGAGCAGTCCGTGAAGGTGAACAGGGATGGACAGGATATAGGAGATATGCCATGCCTTCCGTAGTGACCTGGGAAGAGGCGAGGCACCGGCCTCGGGCGCACGACCCGGAGGGGTTCGCGCGGGTGTTCGTGGGGGACGATTCGGGGGCGGAGCGTCTCCGGATGCACGTCTCCGTGGTGGGGCCGGGCCAGAAGAGCCACGACCCGCACGCCCACGAGGGGGAGGAGATCATCTATGTGATGGAGGGGAGGGCGGAGTTCGCCTTCCGGGACCGGACGGTGACGGCGGGGCCGCAGACGTCGGTCTTCGTCGGATCGGGGGAGTTTCACGGCATCCGCAACGCCGGGGACGGGGTCCTCAAATACATGATCATTCGGACGGCATAGCCGGGCCAGCATGCTACGCGCACAGGTCTACTCCGGGACGGCCTACGAGGTCGGCGCGGCGCGGGGGCGGGCGTTGAAGGGATTGCCCGTGCCGAGGGCCACGGCGGAGGAGGTGGCGTTCGCCCGTCTCTGCGCGGAGGCCACGAGGGAGGTCTTTCCGCCTGCGCTCGAGGCATTTCGCGGGATGGCAGACGCCTCCGGGCTGGGCGGGGACGATTTTCTGGCCTATTATTTCGCCCGCCGGGAGGGGGTGCTGCGGGGGTGCACGATGTTCGCCGTCGGGCCGCCGGTCACGCGAGACGGCGGGGTGATCGTGGGGCGGAACTACGACTGGGTCTACAGCGACCTGAAGTGGTGCGAGGCGAGAGGCATCCGGCAGGCCGGGGCCTTTTTGACCCTCGGCTACACGCACCACTGGGCGGGGCTGCCCGACGCGCTGAATGAGGAGGGGCTGTTCGTCGCGATCGCATCGCTGCCGAGGCGCCCCCCGGAGCGGCCCGGGCTTCAGTGGAATCTGATCGTGGACGCGGTGATGACCGCCTGTCGGTCGGTCCGGGAGGCGGAGGCGCTCCTCACCTCGGTCTCCCATCTGCGGGCCATGTCCTACCTGGTGGCCGACGCCTCCGGGGACGCGGCGGTGGTGGAGGCGGGGCCGGGGGGGACCTCGGTCCGGCGGGTCTCAGACGGTTTCGTCCTCGCCACGAACCACGAGGTGGGTGGCGCCGACCCCTCCGAGAGGGGCGTCAGGTCTCGCAGGCGCTACGTCCGCGCCGGGGAGGCCCTGCGAGCGCACCGGGGTCGGGTGGACGAGGGGGTCGTCAAGGCGCTGCTGTCGGACCACGAGGGGCAGATCTGTTCGGGGCTTCACGCGCAACGGATAGACAATCCGATGCATCAGACCGAGGCGTTTCACCGGGGGGAGGGGTGGGGGACGATCTGGTCGTCCATCTGCCGGCCGGACCTGCGCAGTCTCCTGATTGCGCCGGGGCACCCCTGCGAGGTGGCGTATGAGCAGGTGGATTTCAGGCTATTTAAATAAAATCTGTATCACTCTGTTCATCCTGGGATTCGTCCGGCCCGATCGGGGTTTCTCCCAGGGGGTGCCCGATTCTCTCAAGGTGGAGGACCAGGAGTTCCGGAGGCTCATGAGGCGATCTCGTGAGCTGGACGAGGAACAGAAGGCGCGGGCGAAGCGGACGGTGAACCCCCGCGTGCTGCGAAAGCTGGCGCAGGACGAGAACGAGAGCGTCCGCTTCTACGTGGCGTCGAACCGCTACACGCCCTACGAGACGCTCGTGGCCCTGGCCTCGGATGAAAGCCCGTCCGTCCGGTGGGCCGTGGCGGTCAACGACAGCATCCCCTCCGAGGTGATGCCGGGCCTGGCCGGGGATACGGACATCGTCGTCCGGATGGGTCTGGCGGCGAACCTTCACGCGACCGTGGATGTCCTGGCGAAGCTGGCGGAGGACATCCTGCCGGTGCGACGGCGGGCGGCGGCCAATCCCAACATGAGCCCCGCCATCCTGACGGACCTGGCCAGGGACGCCGACATACAGGTCCGGCAGGCCGTGGCGCGCAACATCTCCACGCTGCCGCAGGCCCTGGAGAGGCTGGCGCTGGATGCCGTGGAGGCCGTGCGCGTGGCGGTGGCGAACAATCCCAGCACCCCCCAGGGGGCGCTGACGGTTTTGTCCACGGACTCCACCAGCGTGAGACAGAAGGTGGCGGGCAATGGGAACACGCCCAGGCTGATGCTCCTGCATCTCGCGGGGGACTCCATCGCCACGGTGCGCCGGGCCGTGTCGCTCAACGTCAACACGCCGAAGAAGGCCCTTGAGAAGCTCTCCTACGACTCAGAGAAGGACATCAGCCAGGTGGCGCGGGGGAGGCTGGCGAAGATCCTGCGGAAGGAGATCGAGGAGGACCTGGAGCGGTGACATCTCATGGCCGACATAGACGTTGAGCTGGTGGACGTGGTCAAGCGATTCGGGGCCGTGACGGCGGTGGATGGGGTCTCGTTGCAGGTGGAACGGGGCGAGTTTTTTGCCCTGCTCGGCCCGAGCGGGTGCGGCAAGACGACGATCCTGAGGATGATCGCGGGCCTGGAGACGCCGACCGCCGGGGCGATCCTGCTGCGGGGGGCGCACATCGAGGAGATCCCCGCCCACCGGAGGGATGTGAACACGGTCTTTCAGAGCTACGCCCTGTTTCCGCACATGTCAGTGTTTGACAACGTGGCCTTCGGCCTGCGGATGAAGAAGACGGCGGAGGGGGAGGTGCTCCGCCGGGTGGAGGAGGCCCTCGATCTGATCCAGATGTCGGGCTACGAGGCCCGAAGGCCGCGCGAGCTGTCGGGGGGGCAGCAGCAGCGGGTGGCCCTTGCCCGCGCCCTGGTCAACCGGCCCGCGGTGTTGCTGCTGGACGAGCCTCTGGGGGCGCTGGACCTGAAGCTGCGCCGGCAGATGCAGCGGGAGCTCAAGGACATCCAGCGGCGGGTGGGCATCACCTTTCTGTTCGTCACGCACGACCAGGAGGAGGCGATGGCGATCTCGGACCGCATCGCCGTGGTGCAGGGGGGGCGGGTCGAGCAGGTGGGGTCTCCGTCGGAGGTCTACGAGCGCCCGGCCACCCGGTTTGTGGCCGATTTCATCGGGCTGTCCAACCGGTTTGAGGGGCGGGTGGTGGCGCGGGCGGACGGCAGGATTGTCGTGGAGGCCGGAGGGGTGCGGGTCTCGGCGGTCTCCGGGACGGTTCGTGAGCGCGTCTGTATCGTGGTGCGGCCGGAGCGGGTTCGGGTCGGGGCAGAGGCCCCGGCCGGGGTCGATCACGTGTTCAGCGGGGCGGTGCGCGACGCGACCTACGTGGGGGCGGGCACCTTTTACGCGGTGGACGTGGGGGGGATGGACGTCCTCTGTTTCACCGCCGGAAACGGCGCTGTGCGGCATGCGACGGGTGAACGGGTGTTCGTGGGCTGGTCGGCTCAGGATGGGCACGTGATTGAAGGGTGACCATGGAACGCAAACGGGATCGCTGGAAGGCGGCGGTGACGGCCGGGCCGGCGGCGGTCTGGCTGACGGTCTTCTTTCTGGCCCCGCTCGGCGTGATCGTGATCTACAGCTTTTGCGAGCGGGGCACGTACGGGGGGGTCTCCTTCCGGCTGACGTTTGAGAACTACGCCCGGCTGCTCGACGCCGTGTACCTTCATGTGGGGCTCCGGTCATTCCGGCTGGCCGCTGAGAACACGCTGCTCTGCCTGCTTCTTGGCTATCCCCTCGCCTACTTCATCGCCTCCCAGCGCCCCGGCGTCCGGCACATTCTCCTCGTCCTGGTGATCATCCCCTTCTGGACGGACTTTCTGATACGGATGTACGCCTGGATGTTCATCCTCCGGGCGGAGGGGGTGTTGAACGCCCTGCTGATGGGCCTGGGGATCACGGACCACCCCCCGGAGCTGCTGTTCACGGAGGGGGCGGTGACGGTGGGCCTGGCCTACGGGTATCTGCCTTACATGGTCCTTCCGCTCTACGCCTCCATCGAGAAGCTGGACCGGTCGCTGGTGGAGGCGGCGCGGGACCTGGGCGCGAACGCCTTTCGGACGTTCCGGGAGGTGATCCTGCCGGCCACCTGGCCGGGCGTCGTGGCGGGCTGCGTGCTGGTGTTCATCCCCTCGCTGGGGGCGTTCGTCACGCCGGACCTGCTGGGCGGGGCCCGGACGCCGATGATCGGCAATCTGATCAAGACGCAGTTCCTGACGGCGCGGGACTGGCCCTTCGGGGCGGCCATGTCACTAACGGTGATGGTCTGCGTGGCCGGGATGCTCGCGCTCAACCGGCTGGCGGAGAGGCGTGAGTAAAAAAGGGAAGCGGAGAAGCGGGGAAACGGTGAGACGGGGAGATTTTTTCCCCGGTTCCCCGGCTTCCCCTTTCTCCGTTTCGGGGGGAGGGTAGGGAAGAGGTGAGGTCCTCACGGAGGGAGAGTCCATGGACGACCGGCGGACGTTCGGCGGGATCGTGGGGATGGCCCTGGAGGTCTACGGCCGGCGGTTCGGGACGTTCTTTGCGATTGCCCTGGTCGGGCAGTTTCTGACCACGCTGGGGGGGGCGTTCCTGAGCGAGGTGTCGTGGGAGGAGCCGCTCCTGAGCAACCTGGCCCTGGTGGCCGCCGGGGTCGCGGCCTTCCTGATTGGCCTGATCCCCCACGCCATGCAGGTGCCCGCCCTGCTGTCCGCGGTGGACGAGACCTGCCGGGGAGAGCTGGCCACGCTCGGCAGGGCGTTCGACCGGGCATCGGCGAGGCTGACGTGGGAGGCGGCGTGGGTCAACGTCATTGCGGGGTGGCTGGTCGCAGGGGGGCTGATCCTGGGGATCGTGCCGGGGGTCATCTTCGGGGTCTGGTTCTGTCTGGCGGATGTGGCCGTGGTCCTGGAGGGGGAGCGGGATCTGAACGCCCTCAAGCGGAGCCAGCGGCTGGTGAGGGGTCACGGAGGGAAGACGCTGGCCCTCCTTCTGGTGGGCATCCTGGCGGCGACGCTGCCCGGCGGGCTCATCCGGGTGATGGTCGAGGGGACGGCCGGCGGGCTGCTGTCGGGGCTGATGGGAATCGTGGCCACGCCGTTCCAGTATGCGATGCAGGTTCTGCTGTACTACGACCTGAAGGCGCGGAAGGAGGTCCCGGCAGTGGAGGCCCCGGAGACGCTCCGGCCCTCTGAGGGGACGCCACCATGACGGGGAGCGGATGGGGGAGGCGGGCGCTGCTCATCCACAGCGGCCTGGTCTATTTCTTTCTGTATGCCCCGATCGCCGTCATCGTGGTCTTTTCGTTCAGCGCCTCCCGCTCTCCGACGGCCTGGTCCGGGTTCACGCTCGACTGGTACAGGTCGTTCTTCAAGGATGCCGGGGCGCTGCGGGCGCTGCAGAACAGCCTGGCCGTGGGGCTCTCCGCCACGGCGCTGTCCACGGTCATCGGCACGCTGGTCGCCTTCGGGCTGGACCGTTTCGAGTTCCCCGGACGGAGGGCTCTGGGCCAGGTCCTCTACCTCCCCATCGTCATCCCGGACATCGTCATGGCCCTCTCCCTGGCGCTGTTCTACCACTTCATTCATCTCCCTCTCGGCCTGCTCTCCATCGTCATCGGCCACGTGGCGTTCGACATCTCCTTCGTCGCGGTGGTCGTCCGGGCCCGCCTGGAGGGGTTCGACCGCCGCCTTGAGGAGGCGGCGCAGGACCTGGGCGCGGACGGGACGCAGACGTTCCTGCGGGTGACGCTGCCGCTCCTGATGCCGGGCGTCGTGGCCGCGGCCCTGCTGGCGTTCACGCTGTCTTTTGAGGACTTCATGATCGCCTTCTTCACGGCCGGCGTCGGTTCGACCACGCTGCCCATCAAGGTCTACTCTTCGATCAAGTTCGGGGTGACGCCGGAGATCAACGCGATCTCCGCCTGTATCCTGACCTTCGCCATCCTCTCCATCCTGTCCGCGCAGAGACTGATGAAAGACCAGGTTCAAAGTTAACAGGTTCAAAGTTCAAGGTTCAATGCCTTCAACTTTGAACCTTGAACCTTACAACCTTGAACAGGTTTTTATGGATTCTTTTATTCGTTACACAAAAGAGGGCCGCGTGGCCCTGGTGACGCTCGACCGCCCTCCGGTCAATGCCTTGACCCTGGAGATGGCGCTGGCGCTGGGGCGCGCGGTGGAGGCGGCGGCGGGCGATGCGGAGGTCTCTGCCGTGGTGCTGACCGGGGCGGGAGGGAAGGCGTTCGCGGCGGGCGCGGACATCCGGGAGATGGTGGGGCTGGACCGGGCCTCAGGCCGGGGGCTGGCGCAGGCGGGCCACGAGGTGATCGCCCGGCTCGCGGGGCTGGCGCAGCCCGTGCTGTGCGCGATAGAAGGGGCCTGCCTGGGCGGGGGGTGCGAGATCGCGCTGGCGTGCGACCTCCGCATAGCGGCGGAGGGGTCTCGCCTGGGGCTTCCGGAGGTGTCGCTCGGCGCGATCCCCGGCTGGGGGGGCACGCAGCGGCTCCCCCGGCTGATCGGCCGGTCGGCGGCGCTCCGGCTCCTGCTGACGGCCGAGCCGGTGGACGCGCAGGAGGCGCTGCGGATCGGGCTGGTGGACCGGGTCGTCCCGGCCGGGCAGGCGCTGGCGGCGACGATGGAGACGGCGCGGCGGATCGCGGGGTTCGGGCGGCTGGCGGTTCAGGCGGCCAAGCGGTGCGCGGTGGAAGGGCTGCGGATGCCGCCGGAGGAGGGGCTGCGGATGGAGGTGGAGGCGTTCTCCAGGCTGTGCGACACGGAGGACATGAAGGAGGGGCTGAGGGCGTTCCTCGAAAAGAGGAGGGCGGTGTTCAAGGACAGGTGATGTAGGGGCGACCGGCCGGTCGCCCCTACTCATCAAACAGAAACGTGGGCTCCCGGTAGAAGCGGACCTTCCTGTCCAGGACCTTCTGGCGGATGATGTCGCGCAGCTGGAGGTTTTTGCTCTTGAGCGACATGTCCGAGCGGAGGAGCTCCAGGCCGAGGTTGATGCGAAGGGCGCGGCCTCCGATCAGGTGGCGCGTGATGCCGGCGGGGAGCTTGACGTCCGCGAGGGTGAGGGAGACGACCTCTTCCTTCGTGTATCGGGGGAAGGCGATGAGGGCCGTGGGGCGCCGGTCGTCGCGGGCGAGGTTCCGGATGTGTTCGGCGTCGACGCGGTAGATCTCCACTTTGCCGCGGTAGATGGCGACGATGCGGTTGAGGTAGAGGACCTGGGAGCGGAGGTCCGGCCCCTGCCGCACGGCCCAGGTCCGGCCGTCGCCCGTGGTCGTGATGGCGCAAAGGATCTCCCGCCGTGCCAGCAGGTCGTCGATCTTGTCCACGGTCATCTCGACCAGGCGGAGGTCGCCTCCGATGTCCCGGACCTGGTCGAGGAGATGTTTCCCGGGCATCTCGGCGATGAGATGGTCCCAGGTGTCCAGGACGACATCGGGGGAGGCGTAGTCCACGACCTGGACGAGGGCGTCGCGGCAGCCGAGGAGGCGGAGGGCCGTGGTCCGGTTGGCCCCGTCCAGGACCATGTACTTGCGGCCCCCGTCGATGGGGGCCACGACAGGGGGGTTGCGGAGGATCTCCTCGTCCTTGAGCCGGGCCACGATGCGCTCGGCGCGCCGCTCGTCGTGGTCCTCGTGCAGGACGACGTCCTTCAGGTGGACGATCTCGATGTGGGGCAGGTTTTCAAAAGGGTCGGGCGCTGTGCGTGTGGGCATAAAAAAGCAAGGATGAAGTCAGAACGATGAACGATGAACGAAAACCAAAAGGGTTGGGTTTTCGTTCCGCGTTCCGCGCTCATCGTTCCGCGTTGGTTTTTAGGAGAACCTCTCCTCGGTCCAGGGGTCGCCGTGCATGTGGTAGCCGTAGGACTCCCAGAAGCCGGGCCTGTCGGAGGCCATGAACTCCAGGCCGTTGACCCACTTGGCGCTCTTCCAGGCGTAGAGTTTCGGGACGATCAGGCGGAGGGGGCCTCCGTGTTCGGCGGAGAGGGACTCGCCATTCCGGGTGTGGGCGAGCAGGACGTCGTCGTCCGCCAGTTCGTCGAGCGGGAGGTTGGTGGTGTAGCCGCCGTAGCCGTGAATCGTTACAAACCGGGCCTCCGGCCTGGGTCTGATCCGGCCCATGACCTCGTGGATGGAGACCCCCTTCCAGCGGTTGTCGAGCTGGCTCCACCGCGTGACGCAGTGGAAGTCGGCGGTGATCTCCACCTGCGGCATGGCCAGGATGTCGTCGTAGGTCCAGGCGATCTCCTCCTCGACGAGGCCAAATACCTTGAAACGCCACCTGTCCTTCGGGACGCGCTGGGTGGGGCCGTGGGTGAGGACGGGGAACTTGTCGGTGAGGTACTGGCCGGGGGGCAGCCGGTCGTTCTCGTCGGGCTTTCTTTTAGGGTCCGCGGCGCGGAGGCGGGCAACGCGCTTGAAGGGGTTGAGTTCCATACCTCTCCTGAATGTTTCGAGTTTCGAGTTTCGAGTTTCGAGTTCAATATAATCTACTGAAAAATAGATAAAAGGCAAGGCTTTGTTGCCGGTGAAAGGAGGTCCCTCATGGAGCTTTCGGGCAAGGTGGCGCTGGTGACCGGGGCGGGCAAGGGGATCGGAAAGGCATCGGCGCTGGCCCTGGCGGGGGCAGGGGCGGACGTCGTGGTCAACGACTTCAAGGACATGGCGGGGGCGGAGGCGGTGGCCGGGCAGATCAAAGGCATGGGGCGGAAGGCCCTGGCCGTGCAGTGCAACGTGGGGAACTCGTCACAGGTGAAGGAGATGGCGCGGCGGGCGGTGGCGGAGATGGGGAAGGTGGACATCCTGGTCAACAACGCGGGCATCTACGTGCGGCACGAGGGGGGGATCGCGGGGCTTCCGGACGAGGCGTGGCAGCAGGTGCTGGACGTGAACCTGAGCGGGGTCTTCTACTGCTGCCGGGAGGTGGTCCCGGACATGATCCGGCGGGGGCAGGGGGGGAAGATCGTCAACATCAGCTCCGTGCAGGCGCTGGTGGCGCACTTCGAGGCGTCGGCCTACCAGCCGGCCAAGGCCGGGGTGGTGGCGCTGACGAAGTGTCTGGCCGTGGAGCTGGCCCCGCACAAGATCAACGTGAATGCCATCGGGCCGGGGGCCATCGCGTCGGAGGGGATGGGCGCGACGCACGGGCCGGAGATCCTCGATGCCTACCGCCGGCGCATCCCCTGGGGGGCGCGGGGCTACACGAAGGACATCGGGAATGTGGTCCTGTTCCTGGCGTCGGAGGCGTCGCGCTACATGACCGGGCAGACCCTCTACGTGGACGGGGGGTACCTGGTGGACAGCACGCCCACGGACCTGAAAAAATACGACCATCCGGCGCCGCCGGACGACCCGGACCCGAGGTAGACAAAGGAGAAAGCCATGGACACTCAGAAGATCAGAGGGATCATCCCGGCGGTGGTCACGCCGCTGACCGAGGGGGAGGAGGTGGACGAGGAGGCCCTGGAGGTGGTCCTCAACCGCCTGATCGGCAAGGGGGTGCACGGCGTGTTCACGGTCGGGACGACGGGGGAGTTCTGGGCGCTGACGCCGGAGGAGAAGCGGCGGGTCTTCAGGCGGACCGTGGCCTGCACGGGGGGGCGCGTGCCGGTCTACCTGGGGACGTGCGCCAACAGCACGCGGGAGGCGGTGATGCTGTCGGAGTGGGCGGCGGAGGCGGACGCGGACTGCATCTCGGTGCTGACGCCCTGTTTCATCACGCCCACGGACGAGGAGCTGTTCAGGCACTATGCGGCCATCGCGAAGGCGGTGGACATCCCCATCCTGCTCTACGGCAACCCCGACCGGACGGGGGTAAAGCTGTCGGTGGGCCTGGCGGCCCGCCTGGCGGGGCAGTTCCCGAACGTCGTGGGGATCAAGGACAGCTCCGGAGATCTGACTTTAACGACGGAGTACATTCGCAAGTGCCCGAAGGGGTTCCGGACGATCATGGGACGGGACACGCTGATCTTCGCGGGGCTGATGCACGGGACGGCGGGGGCGATCGCGGCCAGCGCCAACATCGCGCCGGAGATCGGGGTGGCGATCTATGAGCATTTCGTCAAAGGGGACCTCCAGAAGGCCCTGGAATACCAGGACCGGCTGGCCCCCCTCCGGCTGGCGTTCACGCTGGGGAGCTTTCCGGTCGTGCTGAAAGAGGGGGCCGAGATGGTGGGGCTCCCGGCGGGGCCGGCGCGCGCGCCCATTGGGAGGCTGTCCCCGGAGAAGCGGAAGCAGCTGCGGGACATTCTCATCGAGATGGGGCTGGAGGTGGTGAAGTAAGCAGAGGGAGGGATATGGGGCGTAACGTCCGGGTGCTGCTGCTCGTCTCCGTCCTGTTCGGGATCGCGGGCGGGCTCTACGAGTTCATTCTGCCTTATTATCTGGAGGGCAGGGGACTCTCGTTCAAAAGCATGGGTTACGTGTTCGCGGCCTCCACCCTGGCCATGTTCGCGGTGAGGATCGGGCTGGGGAACGTGGCCGACCGGTGGGGGAGCAAGCGGCTGTATCTCCTGTCGGTGTTCAGCTGCGCCGTGGCCTGCCTGGCCACGCCGTTCACCGCGAGCCTGGGGCTGCTGATCGCCCTGAAGTCGATGCGGGAGGTGGGGGTCCTGGCGCGGGACACGGCGCACCCGATCCTGCTCTACGCGGAGGGGCGGGGGAGGTTCGTGGACTTCATCGGCAAGACGCGGGGGACGGAGTTCCTGTTCCAGGCCGTGGGGACGTTCATCGCGGGCGTCGGGATCGCGTCCATCGGGGACCGGGGGACGCTCTGGGCCGGGGCGGGGGCGCTGGTCGCGGCGATGGGGCTGCTGGCCTTCGTGCGCTCCCGGGAGGGGAGGGCGTCGGGGGGGACGCCGGGCATCCGGGGGCTGTTGAGCTTTGACCTGCCCCGGAACCTGAAGGTGATCATGGCCGCCAACTTCCTCTTCTCCGTGGGCCTGAGCACCAGCCACTGCTTCATCATGCCGCTGTTCTTCAGCCAGAAGTTCGCCGAGTCTCCCTCCGCGGTTTCGACCGTGATGGTCCTCCACCGGCTGACCTCGGTCCTGCCCCTGCTCCTGGCGGGGTACCTCCATCTGCAGCGCTACAAGGCGGTCTTCATCGCCACCGTCTTCCTGGAAGGCATCGCCATCAGTGCCGGGGCGCTCATCACCGATTTCTTCTGGGCCGCGGCCGTGTGGCTGCTCCACGACCTGGTGGGCGCCGGGGTGTGGATCCCCATCCAGAGCGCCATCATCCAGGACGAGTGCCGGGAGGAGTCGCGGGGGCTGGACCTGGGCAAGACCCTGGCCTTTTCCGCGCTGGGCGGGGCCATCGGCCCGCTCCTGGCCGGGCACCTGGCCGGCCTCTCGATCAATGCCCCGTTCCTGGTCAGCGGTGCCCTGGTCGCCGCCTCGGCCGGGGTGCTGTTCGCCCTCAGGCTGAGGCGCGGGGCGGGAGAGGAAATCGCAATCGCCTCTCTTAAAGAAAAAGCCAGGTGAAGAAGAAAGAGGCTTTCATCCTGCCAGGCTACCCGGTCAATCAACGCCCTTTCATTTCGCCATCATAGCCATCTTTGCCATTGCACGTGGTCGAACAATAGCATAGGAAAATTCAAAAGGTCTCTCATTCCAGCTGACAACCCTATCATACAACTTCGATGCATTGTCCTGGTCTCCTTTTTGTTCATACGCCAGAGCCATGTAATACCAGTTATAAGGGTCCTCTGGATCGGCCTTTGAGAAGTACTCCAGGGCCTTGTCGTAACTCTCTTGCTCGAGTTCCAGCATCGCCAGGACACCATTTAAAGCTTTCTCTTCGTTCGGGTTCTTTCTCGCTTCAACTCGGGCCCGGTATTTTTCAGCTTCAGCCCTGGCAGCATCGAATTCATGCACTGTGGTTAAGACGCGACACCGGTGCAATATAGCTCCACGTCGACCGTTCTCTTTCACGGCGGGCGGCAGTGAAGCTTCTTCTCTCAGTTTCGCGGCTTTCTCGAAACATTTGACAGCTTCAGCGAGGTTGCCCTCCTCCAGAAAGATAAAGCCGGCATCATTGTAGGAACTTATGATATTGGGAACCAACTGTTCTTTCTCTGCGAACTCACGGACTTGCTCGAGAGTCTGCAATGCCTCCGTTGTTTTGTCTTCATAGAGGTACGATGCAGCAATCAAATTCAAGGCGTTAAATTTTTGGAAGATCAGGGAAGCCTTATCGAAAAACTGCTGATACATTTCGCGGGCTTTGGCATAATCCTCTTTGTAGAGATAGGTGGCCCCTATCCCTTGCAGCGATGCGACAAACGATGAATCCTTCTCTATGGCT
>CAYRZX010000031.1:0-30154 GCA_964428665.1 uncultured Gemmatimonas sp. | reverse complement strand
CTGTTTAGAAAAGCACTTCCCTTGCTCTACAGAGTTTTGTCAATCAACCAGGTCCTTCATCTCTTCAAACCGATTCCTCAGCAGATCCGAATGCCGTTCATTCAAGTCACATAGCGTGCGCATCGCGAGTATCCTTCCTCCGCTTGAACGTCATAGGGTGGCTAAACAAAAAGCGTGACTGGAAAGGACGTATTTTACGCTATCTGAAAATATAAGTCAAACAATTTCAGTCTATTATAAACGCGGAAGACCGGTTACGCCCGAATAAAATCTACGGCTGGAGCGACAGCACCCGGTTTGACAGCGGCGGCGTCCTGATCGGGCGCAACCCGCTGACTTACAGCGGCTGGAACCCGTTCAGCATTCAGGCCGCGCTTTACTATATGACTGGAGACGAGAAGTACCTTCGCGAATTCCTGCGCCTAGCGATTCCCGATCCGAACAACCTGCCCGAACAGGTTCGCGCCCTCTACGTCGAGCGATCTGAGACGGGCGACTACGACCTGACCCATCCGATTGCCATGGCGCATCACTACACGGCCCATCGCATGCCACTGCTGTGGGATCTGATCGAAGAAAGCCCGCTTTTGACCGACGAGCAGCGGCTGAGAATCACCAATGACGTACGCCGAAACTGCGAACTGGTGACGAATTACGGGATCGGCCACAGCCGTCACGGCGCCTACGCCGGGTTAACCGCTTACACCGCGGGGCGCTATTTCAACAAGTATTATCCCGCCCGCCGGTGGACGGAACTGCTCGAGCGGATACACAATAACTTCCTGTGGTGGACGAAGCACCCCACGGCGTGGGGCGAAGGTGACCAGCTGCCGTGGATCAACACGTGCCTGCATCCCGTGGTGATTTACTTCGTAATTACCGATCCGCAGCCGTGGATTGACAGCGGGATGGCGCGGGCGATGCTGGAGACGCTACCGGCGGTCTGGTCGGGCCGGCCTTACGAACCGGCAATTGAGGCGCAGGCGTTGAACCTGATGCACATGGCAGCGTGGATGCTCAACGACGGGCGCTACACGTACATGGCGCGGAAGGCGAACTACGACTACCGGGTGTTCCGCATCGGCCGGTCGAGGTGGCCCACGCCGGAGCTCGAAGCAGTCCCGCCGGCCGACCAGGTCGGCCGGGTGTCGGTGGTGCTGCTTTCCGGACCGGACGCCGAGGAGGCGGGCGTCGGTTTCGAGGCGTACGAAGGCTTTCAGTACCTCACCTACCGCTCCGGTCTCGGCTCGGACGACGGCTTCCTGATGCTGGACGGCTTCGACGGCCGGGGGCGCAACCCGCATCACGTCTCGGCGCTGACTTACCTGCGCAGCGGCGGGCGCGAGTTGCTGTCGGGTTACGGCAACGCGGTTTATATCCTGCGCGAGGGCCTGAGCGAGAACCATGTGGGCATGGCGTCGCAATTCAGCGGCGCTTTTACCGGCGAGAACATGGCCTACATCCGCGCCGTGGTGCCGGACGATGCGTACAGCGCCTGGCAGCGGGAGATTGTGTGGGTGGACGACCGGTTGACGCTGGTGATCGACAGCCTGACTGCGCGCCAGGCGGGTGACTTCGAGATCACCTGCCAGTGGGAGCCGGCCGATGCGCTGCACGCCAGCAAGGCCGATCCGCGCTGGGCGCAAAGCGAGGGCGACCATCCGGTCACGCTCGTTTCCGCGCAGCCGGCGCGGCTGTCCAATTCGCCGGGACCGCTTCAGCATTCGATTTCGCTGGCGTCGATCATCGACGGCCTGCTGAGCGACGATTATGTGCTCAACCAGACGTTCAAGGCCGCGTTGTCGGCCGGCGAACGGATGAGGATCGTCAACGCGATTTACGCCGACGACGCGCCCGGGCAGTTTGCTTACCGCCTCGATCCGCTGTCGGAGCAGGCGACGCTGGTCAGCGGCAAGACGCGGGCGGCGTTTGTCAGCGGTTCGTGCGAGGCCGGAGGGTTGAGCTTCGAGGCGGACGCCGCTTATGTTTCGGCGCACCGCGTGTTTGCGCACCGCGGGCGGGAAATGCGGGCGGGCGATGTGCTGTTGTGGCGCGCGAACAAACCGATCGCGCTGGCGTGGAATCTCGAGGATGGGACGATTACCGTGGAAGCGCACGAGCCGGTAGACCTGTTCCTGGCTCTGGAGCAGGACGCGGCGCCGGCAGTTGACGGCGCGCCCGCCTCCGGCGGCATTCTTCGGCTGTCCGCCGGTACGCACCGCATCACGGGTGCCGGCCCGGCGTTCGGCGAGGCGCTGGGCAGGGCGCTGGCCGAACTCAAGGGCGATCGCGTTCAACCAGCCGTGCGGCGGATCGAGCGCCCCGGCCCGAACTGGCCGGCGTTGTGGACAGCGCAACTGGCCGGTCCGGTGCGCCTGATGGTGCCAGCCCCGCGCGGCGAGGAAGTGTGGGTCTCCAGCGAAGCGCCGGCGCTGCACCGCCTGGGCCTCGACGGGGATGTGCGCTGGACTTTCGAACTACCTGCGGCCGCCGATGCGCTGGCGCTGTCGGCGGATGGGGATGCCTGCGGCTTGCTGGCGGTCGCCGGCGGACAGGACAACCAGCTTCGCGCGTTCAACGCCGAGGGGCGCCTGCTGTGGTCCGCCGAATCCCGGGTGTGGCCGGGGCACAGGGCCGCGCCGGACCGGTGGGATGCGTCGTGGTACACCGATCCGAAGCGAATCACCGGCATCCGCAGCCTGCTCATCGGCGACCTGGCCGGCACAGGCACCCCGCAGGTTCTCGTGGGCCGGCCCGCGACCTTCGAGTCCTGGAGGCTCGACGGCACGCTGATCGAGCGCATTCCCGTGCGGTGGGGCGAAGTCAGCCGGCTTGAACTGGTGTCGTTCAACGCTCAGAAACGGCTACTGATCGGAAACTTCTACACCGGCAGCGATCACCTTCTCGTGGTCGGCCCGGACACGAAAATTCAGGAGTACAACGAGGACCGCTGGAACTATATGCTCCCCGTGCCGTCGGGCGCAACGGAGATGATGTCGTCGCTGCAGCGCGGCGTCGCGGGGTTGCAGGCGGCGGACCTGGACGGCGACGGCGCTCAGGAAGTGGTGGTGGCGCGCAGCGGACACTGGAACGACCTGCGCGCGTACAATACTGACGGCTCGCAGTGCCTGTGGATGCACAGCTTTGGTCCATCGGCTCCGCGGATTGTCCAGGAGCGCAAAGGCCGCTTTGTTCGCGACATGAGCGTCGGCGTGCTGGACGGCGAGGACGGAAAGACGGTCGCGATCGGCCTGGTCAACGGCTGGACACACTGCTTTGCCGCCGACGGCAGGCGGATGTGGTCCCGGCAGTTTGCCGACCTTGTCACGGCCGTGACGCACGCCAACGGGCGCGTGGCCGTCGGCCTGGCCGACGGCCGGGTCTGCCTGGTTGACCCACAGGGTAAAATCGCCCGCACCGCCCGGTCCGACAGCGAAATCTGCACGCTCGTTGCCATCGAAGCGCCGCAACCCATGCTGCTGGCCGGAACGGACAGGGGTCGCGTTGTCGCGCTCGAACCGTGCGGGTGAGCGAGTCGGAGATTTTCTGGTACAGAGTAGGATTAAAAAGCCCCTTGGGAGGCTGCCTGATCTGATCCAGCTGAAAACGTTTTCCCTTCCCGGGGCCGGGAGGTGTATTTCTAAAGATCAGGTCGCTCACAAAGGTGGTCGGAAAACTTCTGGACTTGAAGTTTAAACTGGCCGCCTGGGTGGGGCATGATTCAACCGCACAGGTCCACCGAATTTTATCGGGCGAAAGAGAGATATACCAATATGGCAAACTTTTATACTGATGCTTATCAGCGGATTCAGCACCTGATCGCCGAGGGGCATTGCGTGATCCTGGACGGAGGCGTGGCAACGGAACTAGAGCGCATTGGGATCAAGGACTATCGCCTCAGCGATAAGAGCCTCTGGGGGACCTGGGCGCTCTACCACGCGCCCGGCGCGGCGATGGAAGTCCATCGCCGGTTCGTGGCCGCCGGGTGCGATCTGATCTCGACGAACACCTGGGCAATTATGGGCGCACCGGAGATGGAGACCCGCGCCAACCTGGACCGTAGGGGGCAGAACCACTGGATGGATGCGGCGCGGATGGGGGTGAGACTGGCGCGACAGGCGGTGGAGGAGGCGGGGAAAGCGGGGCAGTGCGCGGTGGCGTACAGCCTCAACGGGGATGTCTTTAACCGGCAGCAGCTGGGGACGCTTCAACTCCTGAGCCGGGTGTTTGAGGAGGACCCGCCTGACCTAATTTTGATGGAGACGATGTCGCTGATCCGCGACGGCCTGACCTTTCCTGCCGTGGAGACGATGCTCCAGACAGGATTGCCCGTTTGGCTGAGCTTCCGGCGCTGCCGACACGGGGTCTGCGGGGTCTTCGGGCAGCACTGGGGGGGGCCGGAGGGGGACCTGTTCGGCAGGACGGCCCGCCAGTTCGAGCAGATGGGGATCGGGGCGCTGCTGATCAACTGCCTGCCGGTGGACCACGTGCCGGACATGCTGCCTTGGCTGCGGGACTTCACGGACCTGCCCCTGGGGGTCTATCCCAACCTGGGACGATATCTGGACCCGGGATGGAAGTTCGACGAGCGAGTGTCGCCGGAGGACTACGGGCTGCTGACGCGACACTGGCGGCAGGAGGGGGCGCAGATCGTGGGGGGGTGCTGCGGGGTCACGCCGGAGCATATCGCCGCCGCGAAGCAGGCGCTGGCAGGGACGAAACCGGAACACCAACATGACCTGACTGCACGGGCGCTCCACCCGACGACCCGGCCTGACCCGGAGCCCGCACCCCTGCCAGAGCCGTGGATCGACGAGCAGGGGAGGGCGCTGTATCCCCTACCGTTCCCTCAGATCGTGTGCGATCCGGGGGTCTTCAAGCCCACGCAGGGGAGCTTTCTGATCTGGAAATACCTGTTTCAATCGAGTGCAGGCCGGGGCAAGCGATGTCTGGATGTGGGATGCGGGACGGGGATTCTGACCGTGCAACTGGCGCTCAACGGGGCTGAGCGGGTGCAGGCCATCGACATCCAGGCCGAGGCTGTGGCCAACACACTGGCCAACGCCTTCCGCAACGGGGTGTCTGACCGGGTGAGCGGCCAGGCGGTGGACCTCTATACCTACCTGCCCGAGGCGCGGTATGATCTGATCGTGGCCAGTCTGTATCAGATGCCGGTGGACCCCTTCGGAGAGACCGCCGGCCACCGGCCTGTGGACTTCTGGGGCCGGAACATGCTGGACCATCTCATCCGGCTTCTGCCGGACCTTTTGGCGGAGGGGGGCGTGGCCTACGTCATGCAGGTCTCCATCCTGGGTCAGGCCCGGACGGCGGAGTTGCTCAAGGAGGCCGGCCTGAAGGCCAGGGTGGTCGATTACAGCTTTTTTCATTTCAGTTCGGTGTTTTATGAGAACATGGAGCAGATCCGCCGTGTGGAGCAGCTCTCGGATGCGTATCATCTGAAGTTCGGAGAGGACGCAGTAATGGTAATGTACCTGGTGGAGATAACACACTCTGCGCCCACAGCAGGGAAAAAATAATCTGCGACTGATCTCTTTTCCGGCCGGTCCTGGGATGGGGTGAGGGAATCCGATTCTTCTATTCTCGGCCATACCGAAAGCGGGTCTCCCGGGTTGCGGACCTGCCGCCGACTTCGTCGGTGATCGTGACCTGCAGGGTGTTGACGTCGGGTTTAAGTCTGCTGAGGTCAATTTCAAAATATTTCTGCTCGACTGCCGCTTTGCCGACCTGGTCATAAGCGACCGAGACCTGAGACTTTCGAGTTCTCAAGAGGGACCGCAGGCCCTTGGCGGCGGTCTCCACAACCCCCCTGCCGGACCGGGCGCTGGACCAGACCTGGTACTGCACCCTGTAACGCGTTTGGCCGGAGGGGTCCTTTTGCAGGTTATAGATTTCGTAATAGGCGTACACTTTCTGGTCTTTCCGGTAGGTCCGGGTGGGCATGGGCAGCACCGAGATATCCCCCTTTCTGAATCTCTCGTCGGAGGCTGTGTCGCTGATGGCCGAGGCGAACTGAATGTCGCTGATCTGAAGCTCGCCGGTTCTATAATTCCTGACTTCCACGGGCTGTCTGTAGAAGCCGGTCTTCCTCGATGTCAGGTCTTTGACCTGCACCTGGAGTTCGTAGGTTCCAGGGTCGACCTGAAGCTTCAGGAGTTCGGGAAAGAAAGCGCCCCTGTTCTGGTTGAGGTCTGCGCCACCCTGGTAGATGGCCTCCGTTGCCTCCCGGTAGGTCCGGGTGCGGCCCTCATCGGCCAGGGCCAGGGAGCACTTCACGTGAATGAAGGAGGAATCGGCATCCCGGTGGATTTCGACCCGGCCGGTCGGGATGCCGTAGTAGACTTCGAGCGTGGTCTTGCCGTCGGGGGCCTGGAAACTGGCCGTGTCATAGTAGAAGTTGAACGGAGGGCCCTGGGCGCCGGGCCAGTAATGGTCGGGCGACTCGGAGACGGCATTTCGGTAAATGGCCTCGGGCGCGTGCTCCCGGATGCGCGAGGCGGAGCGGATCTGTCTTTTGCCTTCGGAGACGGGGGGGATCGGCGCAAAGTCGAACTGCCCGTTGCCCGTCTCGTCGGTGAAGACGATTTCCATTCCACCCCTGATCTGGGTGTAGGCCCAGGTCTCCCAGGGCACCAGGGCGCCGGCGTTATCCACGGTGACCGGGGCATATCCGTTAAAGTTGAGCTGGAGCTTCAGGGTCATCGACTCATCGAAGCGGCTCAGGTCTGGTCTTTCGGGGGTCGTTGGGACCGGAGCCACGGCGGTCTCACCCGCCGCCGGTATAGTCCCTTCTCCCGTTAGGGGGTCTTCATCCAACCTGGCCAGGCCCGAAGGGTCGTCGGGCCTCACCAGGAGGTCCTCCGGGACGGTGTCGTAGGAGGCGTTGCGCGTGCGGATGGGGAAGACGGGGCCGGTAAACGTCAGATAGGCGGCTTCGTGGCCGTACATCTCCACGGCCACGCGGCTGCGCAGGGCTTCCACCTGAGGGTCCAGGTTCACCTGTCTCTGAATGGACCGGGACCGGAAGTCTGGCTCGCCGTACCGGATGTAGACCTCCCCCCGCCTGTCCCAGGGGGAGATCTGGTCGGCAAAAAAGGTGCGGGCGTACCAGACCCGGCGGTAGTGTTCGAGGATGCGCTCGTTGATTCCGGTCAAAATGTCGGGGTCTCGATGCGCCCAGAATTGTCCTAGATATGCCTGGCGCTCCGTCTCTTCGGAAATGCTTCGATACGTTTGCAGTTCCTTCTCGGAGGCAACGAGGGAAATGTCGATGTAGAACTGGCGTTCGCGGTCCTCCAGGCTTTGGAGGTAGCGCTCAAAATATCTTAGCGCAAGGTCGTGGCGTTCCTCAAAGAAGTATGCCTGGGCCGCCAGGGGGAGGAGGCGGATTTCGCCGGGGTAGGATTGCAGGTAAGGGGCGATGTGACGTTCGATCTTCTCGTAATCCCTGGCCTGTACGCAGGCCAGCCCGAAGAAGTAGAGGCCATCCGGGTCTTCAGGCGTCCGTTCAACATATTTTGTGTAATATTCGACTGCTTTTTTAGAGTCTCCCCGGAATCGCTCGTAGACCTCCCCGAGCAGGCGATAGGCCGGTCCGTAGGTGGCGTCGAGCCGGATCGCCCGTCTGGCCTCCCCCACAGCGCGCCGGAAGTTATAATAGGCCCTCATCCCCCTGGCCGGCATCTCCGCATAGACCAGGCCGAGGCCGACGCAGGCGTCCGGGAGCCTGGGGTCGAGTCTCCTGGCTGTCGTAAAGGCCCTTTCCGCGGCCTCGAAGTTCCGGCCTCTGAGGTGCGCGTGGCCCAGGCGGGTCAGGAGATGGGCGTCGTGGGGATAGGCCTCGACCAGGCGGGTGAAGAGGGCGACGGCCTCTCCAAGCTCACCCGCGCGTAACTGCCGCTCTCCTGAGGCGATCAGAGAGTCCCGCTCCGCCTGAGAGCGCGCGGGGGGCGCTGTCGAATCAGGTGGGGGTTCTTGCAAGGCTGCTGTCTTTGAAGACCCTCCTTGCGCAGACAGATCGAGGGCAAGGGCCAGCGCTGAGACCCAGAGCGTGCGCTGGAAGGAGAGGCGCACCTTCCAAAAACGGATGAATTTCATCATCAGTAATCATACCTCCGCCGTGAATCGGTTTTTTTAGAAAGGTTGTTTGGGTATCCTTTGGAAAGGATTTTTTCCAAAGATACCTTTTTTTTGCTTGACAATGCAAGATTATAATATAATATATTACGTACCGATTTGTACAAATCGTTTTAGGTTCGCGAACCCTCGTTGTGCGGGGATTTTAAGTTATTATTTTTAAAGTATCATAAGATGAAACCTGTCACTCTGAAGGATGTGGCGAAGGCCGCCGGTGTGTCCGTGGCCACCGCCTCTCAGGTGTTGCGCGGGTCCAAAAAGTCCTGGGCCGGTGAAGCCACAAAAATGAGGGTCTGGGAAGCGACCAGGGCGCTGGGGTATCGTCCCAACCCCGCGGCCCGTCTGCTGGCCTCGCATCAGGGCCACTACTTTGCCATTGTCACGACTCGTCTCAGCGACCTGAATTTGCAGGAGGCCGCTCAAAGGGTGATGGCCCGCGTGCTGGCGGCGGGCTATATCCCTTTTCTCGTTGAGGTGCGGAATAAATCCTGGTGGCTCTATGACAATATCGAAAGCCTGGCCGACGCCGTCGTTTTCATCGGTGGGAGTGGCAAGGAGTTCAGCAAGCGGGTGAATCAGTTCGCCTCCGGCGTTGCAGCCGTGGTCGCCACTGGTCCTCAAGGTTCTATCTTTCCGGAATTCGTATGGGATGAGGAGGCGGGATTCGACTGTATTCTGGACCACCTGAAGGGGCTGGGGCATTTTAGGGTGGCGCTGCTGGGCGGGGGGGGCGAGAGGGGCAGCCAGAGCCGCCGGGTGGCTCTGTTTCGGGCGGCGATCGAAAGGAGAGGATGGGATGCGCCTGTTGTTCTGGTTGACGACGAGGAGGAGGAACCGGTCCAGTCCGGGCGTCAGATGCTCGTCAGTCTCTTAAAAGAACATCCCGAGGTCACGGCGGCTGTCGGGCGCAACGTGGAGTTCACTATCGGGGCGCTGGCGGAGGCGCAACAGCAGGGCGTCCGGGTGCCGGAGGACCTGTCGCTGGTCTCTTTCGCCGACAGCCGGCTCGCCTGCGGGGTCTGGCCCCGGCTGACCGCCCTGAGGACCCCCGTTCTGGCGGCCGCCGAACAGGCCGCAGAGGTGACCCTGGCGATGCTGGAGGGGAGGCCCGTGAAGGGGGGCGTGACGGCGCTGGACACAGAGCTCGTCCTGCGGGAGTCGACGGCGCCTCCGCGCAAGGACCTGCTTTTGAAAAGGAGGTGATAGGGATATAGCGGAACGGTTTTGATTTTTCCTGTCGGGGAAAGGAGGGTACGATCTTGAGAGTCAGAAGCCGGTTTTTAGCAGTCTGCTGTCTCTGTCTCCTGGGGCTGGCGCCGCCGACAGGCGCGCAGGGCTACCGGGGGGTCGGGGTGAGCGGGTTTCTCGACTACAACCTCCCGCTGCTGAGCCTGCGGGACGGGTGGTATACAAAGTCGGTGAAGTGGGGGGCGGCCCTGCTGTATTCGGTGGACTCGCGGCTGACGATGGAGTTCGAGTACCACCGGGCGAAATACAACGACGGGAAGATCGAGGGCCGGACGTTCCTGTGGAGCGTGGACCAGAAGGAATACGCCAGTCCCGGCGCTTCTGCGGATATGCGGATCAACAGCGCGGTCATCAATTTTCTGGTCCGGATGGGGCGCCCGTCGGGTCTGTTCCAGGCGCGGAGGAGTTCTCTCTATCTGCTGGTCGGGGCGGGGTTTTTCGATTACGACAACCGGGTGAGGGGGTTGATCTATCCGGGCCAGACGGCTACGCCGCTGAACCCGGCGCGGCTCCTGGAGCCGGACAGGGACAGGCGGACGGCGCTGGGAGTGAACCTGGGGCTTGGGCTGGAGCGGTTTCTGACGAGGGTCGTCGCCCTCGACTTCCGGGCGCGTCACAACTTTATCCTTGGCCAGCTCAAGCCGCGGGAGGCGTGGAGGGTGAAGGAGGCGTGGCCTCTGCAGACGGTCGATCTGGGCGTGGCGGTCAAGTTCTACAAATCCGCCTCAAGATAAGGAGTCCTGTTATGGTGCGCACGCGCAAAGCCGTATGGTTTGTCGGCGTTCTGTGTCTCTTGCTGGCGGCCCCGTCAGGGGTGATCGCCGGGACGACGGGGAAGGTCGCCGGCCGGGCGCTGGACGCGAAGGGGGAGCCGCTGCCGGGGGCCAACGTGGCGATTTCGGGCACGAAGCGGGGCGCAACGACGGACGCGCAGGGCTACTACGTGATCGTGCCGGTGGAGCCGGGGGTGTACGCGCTGACGGCGTCGATGGTGGGCTACAACAGCCAGAAGAAGACGGATGTGGAGGTGCGGGCGGATTTCACGACGGAGGTGAATTTCAAGTTGACAGAGGTCGCCATCGAGTCGTCGGAGATAGTGGTGGTGGCGGAGCGCCCTCCCGTGGAGGTGGACAAGACGTCGAGCAAGTATGTGGTGGGGGAGGGGGAGATCGAGGAGGTCCCGATCGTGCGCTCCGCGCAGGACATCGTGGCGCTCCAGCCGGGTGCTGATGTGACGGGGGAGGAGGTCCTGCGCAATTCAGATGTACATACGGGCCTCAGAACGGCGGGGGGAAACGACCTCATTTACTACGTGGACGGCATCCAGATGACGCACAGCACCGGCCCCGGGCAGAAGCAGGGCGTGGGGCGGCAGATCTTCTCCGGCCTGAGCAAGACGGCGGTGCGGGAGATCACGGTGGTCGTCGGGGGCATGGAGGCTGAATATGGCAACGCGCAGGGAGGGGTGATCAACGTGGTGACCAAGGAAGGCTCGCCGGAGTACCACGGGTGGATGGAGTACCGGCTGACGCCTGCCGGGAAGAAGCACTGGGGGGCCAACGCCTACGAGGACCCGATCCACAAAGACAAGATGCGGTGGGGAAATGCGGCGTGGGAGAACGAGCGGGACCCGGTGACGGGACGGCTGGCGCACGAGCGGATCGACTACACGGGGGTGATGGGGCACGCGCTGGACATGAACCTGTCAGGCCCGTTTATGGGGAACTCCAGCTTCTTGATCGCAGGCGACTGGAGCGCGCTGGCCAGCCCCCTTCCGGGGGCTTCGGCAAGGGGGTTTGAACTCTCCAACGGCACGTTCATTCCCACGACGGGGTATTTCAACGCGAGCTACAACCTGACCTTCCGGCCCTCGCAAAGCCTGAAGGTGAAGGCGGGGGGGATGCTGCGGAGTCTCTCGCGATGGGTGGGGCAGGACGTGGGTGTCTGGACGAACGTCGGCGTGGCGAGGGGGCTGGAGGACACCGGGAGGAACATCTTCCTGCCCTCGGACTGGTCGGCGTCGGGCAAGCAGCGGATGACGGACCATACGGAGTACGTGACGATCACCCACACCCTGTCCCCCAGGACGTTTTACGAGGTCCGGGTCGCGCGGTCGTCGTCCACACAGGACACCAGTGGTATCCCGTCCCGGACCACGGACCCGAGGCGGGATGCCGCCGGCTGGTTCACGGTGGGCCGGGAGGTCCGGCAGTTCGAGCTGTCGGACAGGAAGAGCTACCAGTTCAAGTTCGATTTCTCCAGCCAGATGACGCGCGGCCACTTCCTCAAGGCGGGCGTGGACGCCGTCAAGCACCAGATCTGGAACACGCGGTTCACCCAGGATACTGCCACGCAACGGCGGGTCGAGATATCGGGGAAGAACGGCATCTCCATGGGCAAACCGGCCGGGCCGGTGGTGGGCGGGGCCTACGCTCAGGACAAGATGGAGTTTGAGGGGCTGGTGATCAACCTGGGGATGCGGCTCGACTTCCTGGACCCGTCGGAGAAGGTCCCCATCCTGCCCCAGGTCGCCAAGTTCCCGATGTATGAGTCTTACCAGCGGTTCAAGAACGTCCCGCTGAAGGACCCGGCGGTCCTGACGGCGTGGGGCCCCCGGCTGGGGGTGTCGCATCCGATCACGGAGAGGTCCACGGTGCACTTTTTCGTCGGGCGGTTCATTCAGTGGCCCTCCCTCTACAGCCTCTACAACCAGGACTGGCAGACGTCGAGCCAGGACGCGGACTGGAACAAGGATGGGCGGATCGACGAGAACGAGATATTCAACACGACCATCGTCTCCTATCCCCCGCAGGGGGGCTCTGGCAACGTGAACTTCAAGCCGGAGAGCTCGGTCAACTTCGAGGTGGGGTTCGACTGGAACTTCGTGTCGGACTTCATCGTGGGGACGACGATGTTCTACAAGAGCCTGTCGGACCAGTACAACAATCAGTCGGCGGGGTCTTTCCTGCAAGGGGATACAAAGCGATTCTCGGCGCTGCAGGTGAACTTCATCGGGTCTTCGTGGTTCGAGGACATCCGGGGGTTCGAGATGTCCCTGAAAAAGCGGTTCAGCCAGAATTTCTCATTCAATGTGGCCTACAACCTGCGGTGGTCCACCAGAGGGCGGGGGGGCTGGTTCCGCTGGGACATCATCCCGGATTCGACCTGGATCACCACGCCCTACGAGGGGAAGCCCCGTTACTGGTCGCAGTGGAAGGTGGAGAACGGCCGGGAGGTGCCCGTGTATCTGACGGATGCGCAGATGGCGAGTGCGGGGCAGTATCTCAACACTTACATCCGGGACACCCAGAAAAACACCTCCCAGACCATCGAGGGCGCTTATGTCTACGGGGTAGCGGCCCCGATGAGGGTCTACGGCTGGACGGGCCGGGACGCGGTGGATGAGGAACACCTCTGGGTGCGGCCCAGGGCCTTTTCGAGCGGGATCAACCCCAACCAGGACATCCGGAACTCGGGGAGCATCCAGATCCTCTACGCGACGCCCCCGGACTACGGCCCGGACGTGAAGGTCCTGGGGAGCCCGATCCTGGCGAACTGGCAGGTGAACCTGATCCACCGGCTGCACACGGGCAGCAACTTCAACTACAGCCCGCCGGCGGGCCAGCAGGAGGTCCGGTCCAGGTCGATCCGCTCCTGGACGGACCTGCACGTGGAAAAGCGGTTTCCGTTCTCCAGGGGGGAGGTCGCCTTCTTCGCGGAGGCATACAACCTGTTCAACCAGAAGGACTCCGGCACGTCGGGGTTTGAATACGTGCAGTGGGGCCTGCAGCGGCCCCGGCCGGACAACTCCGATTACCTGAAGTACGGGGACCCCGAGGATCAGTCGCGGTATTATGGGAGTCCGAGGGAGGTGGTGTTCGGCCTGCGCGCGAAGTTCTGAGGCTGGCCGACACTCTCTGTGTTCTCTGTGACCTCTGTGGCTCATTCTGTCAAAGGAGGCCATCGATGTTCCGAATAAAAGGGGGGTGGCTTTCAGGGGCCTGCGGGGCCCTGCTGGTCCTGGGGCTGATCTGGGCCTCCGGGGCCGGGGCCGGGCCTGCGTCGGACGCCGCGACTCGCACGTTGAAGCGCGGGTTGATCACCGCCCAGTTCACGAATGTGGGCACCCAGGGGGGGACCATCGCCGAAGTCCGGGCGCACGGGATCGGCCTGGTCTACCCGAGGCAGTCGGGCGGAGACGTGGTGACGGGGGGGGGCTGGAAAAACCTGCTGACCACCCATTCGTCCGACTGCAACTCCGAGGCGCACTTCGAGGGCACATCGCTCGGGGAGGGGATCTGGCTGAGCGTCAAAGTGCCGGCCAGTTTCCCGGTTTACAGGACCTTTGCCAAGGACGGCCTCTACGTGGTCTACACGAACCCGAGGGGGGACCTGCTGACCGAGATCGCCCCGATGATGCCCGACCCGGCGAAGGACCCGGAGCTGGCGGGCCTGGGGGTGCAGAAGGTCGTGCCCAAACCTGCGGAGACGGCGGGCCTGGCCTGGCGCACGGACACCTACTGGCCCGGATCGGCCTTCGTGCAGGGCGAGATGAAGAAGCCGGCCCTTCAGCGCATCCCGCCGGAGGTCCAGAACTACGACTTTTACCGCTACATCCCGAACGACAACTGGCCGGAGAGCATCGTCCTCACCCAGTGGACGACGCTGGCGGGGGTGACGTTCACCCGGCGGGCGATGCAGTGGAGCTACCCGGACTGGGACGATTTCATCGTCGTCGAGATGGAGTTTCAGAACACGGGTGACTCGAACGGCGACGGGACGCGCGACCTGCCCGAAGAGACGCTGTCCGACTTGTATGTCTCGTTCGTCAACTCGGTGGGGGTCAGCTCGGCGGGCACGGCCTGGCGGTTTGCGGACCAGTGGTTCAGGTTCCACTTCTGGACGCTCGACGACCGCGCCAGGTATTCGGAGTCGCCGAACTATGCGGGGCCCGCCAGGGGGAAGAACCTGAAGATCAGCTACCACTTCGACGGGGATAACCCGCAGATAGCCCACAACGACACGGGCGATCCGGTTGTGAGGGCGTTGCAGCCTGTCCAGTGCAACACGGGCCGGATCGACGGGGAGTTCACCTCGTTCCAGTTCGTGGGGATGGCGCCCCTGGCCTACGGGGGGGACAAGCCGTTCAACGGCCGGGACGCGGCCAGGGGCTACGCGACGCCTGCAGGCCCGCAGCCGCGCGCGGTGCGATGGTGGAAGGCCGAGGGGGAGAAGGTGTCCAACGACCCGCGGGCCACCCTGCACAGCCGGAGCGAGATCTACAACCTGGCGACGGCGGCGGGGGTGGACTCGGACCCGCCCGTAAACGAGCTGGCGGCCTGGTTCAGCGGCCAGACCTATGGGCCGTATACCCTGGCGCCTGGGGCCAAAGGCAAGATCGTGATGACCTATGTGGTCGGGAGCGGGGCAGGGGACGGGGACATCTACACCTGGACGCGGAAGAACACGAACAACCTGACGGAGCTGGCCAGGGGCGAGGAGTGGATGGTCCGGTTCGCCGAACGCGCCAACTGGGCCTACCAGAACGACTACGACCTCCCGGACCCGCCGCCAGACGTCTACGCCCGGGTGCTCAACAGCGACAACGCCACGAACCTGATCACGTGGGCGGACGGCGCCGACAATGCTCTGGACCCGGACTATGCCGGCGCAGAGGCGGCAGATGTGGCCGGGTACCGGGTCTACCGGTCGGAGTGGACGCCCGACGGGCCGTGGACGCTGATCGCGGAGACCCGCAAGGACGCGCTGGCGAAGGACTTTTCGCGCGATGCGCGGACGGGGATTTACACCTATGAGGATGTGTCGTCCGTGTCGGGGTTCAACTACTGGTATTCGGTGCGGGCGTTTGACAGGGGGCACGCGAGCTGGTCGGGGCGCGCAGGCACGATGGCCACGCTGCCTGCGGATATCGCCGCGCGCGTGAAAGCAGGGCTGGAGGGGGGATATGCGGCGGACGAGCAGAAGGCGCCGATCCCGCGCAGCCCGAGCCAACCCGCGATTGCCGCCACGGACAGGCTGGAGCGGCAGGTCTATGTGGTTCCCAACCCGTTCTGGGACGACGGCAGCCACAAATACCCGGGGAAGAACGATTTGCGCTTTGTCAATGTCCCGACCCGGAGCGAGATTTATGTGTTTTCGTCCTCCGGGGACCTGATGGCGCATTTCCTCCACGACGACACGGACAAGACATCGGGACGGCTGGGCGAGGTGTCGTGGGGGCAGATGGCCACTTCGATGACGGGCGAGATTTCAAGCGGGGTCTACTTTTACGTGGTGAAGTCCCTGATGCCGGAGAGCATGGGGAAGATCCAGCGCGGGAAGTTTTTCGTGATCAAGTAGCCCCGGCTGGGAAGAATCCGCTTTGAATTGGCCCGCATAGACAAGGAGCGAGGATATGAAGCGCAGATTCTGGATCACCGGAGCGGTCCTCGTCGCCTCCCTTTTCGTTTTCGGTTGGCCCGCCGACGCCAAAGACCGGTTCTATCTCGTTTTCGACGAGGGGAAGTCGTGGAACCGGGTCGGGGCATCGACGTTCGCCTTCCTGAAGGTAGGCGAGGGCGCCCGGGCGGCGGCGATGGGGGACGCCTACACGGCCGTGGGGGATGACGTGGGGAGCATTTTCTGGAACCCGGCCGGGATCGGGCACCTCAAGGGCGTGCATTACGCGCTGTCCTACAACCGGTGGCTGGTGGACACGAAGTTTTATTCGGGGGCCGTGACCTTCCACACGCCCAAGGGTGTGGTCGGCGTCAGCGTGCGGTCGTTCCGGACCGGCGCGGTGGAGGAGCGGACGATTTTACAACCGCAGGGGACGGGCCGGATGGTGGAGGGGAACGCCGCGGTGGCGGGGCTGACGTATGCGGCGCGTCCGACGGACAAGCTGAGCGTGGGCATCCAGTTCCTGATCGCCCAGCAGACGATTTTTACCCAGAGCACCATGACGCCTCTCGTGGACATCGGCACGCATTTCTTCACGGGGTTCAAGAGCGTGCGGCTTGCGATGGCGCTGCGGAACCTGGGAAAGGACGTGAGATACGCCACCCGCTCGGCCTACATGCCGCTCTACTTCACGGTGGGCGGCGCGGTGGAGGTTTACGGGAACAGGTCAGGCCCGACCTACCTGACGGTCGCGTTCGAGTCGGCCTACGCCGTGGATTACGCCGCGCGGTGGCACCTGGGGTCTGAACTGGTGCTGGCGCGTTACCTGGCGCTGCGCGGGGGCTACAAGTTCAACTACTCTCAGGAGACCTACAGCCTGGGCGCAGGCCTGAAGGCGCCTCTGCCAGGTGGTCGATCCGTCGGGTTCGATGTGTCCTACACGCAGATGGGGAGTCTGCTGAATGACCCGATACGGCTCAGCCTGAGCGGGAATTTCTGAAGATCGGCCTCTCAGAGGAAAAAGAGTGGTGGCAGGACCGATTTTCCTTCCATACCAGGGCTGGGAAGTTCGGCCTGCCGCCACTTTTTGTTTCAGAAAGGAGGGTCGAATGTCAAACGCCGGATGGGTCCGAAGAGAGGTCGATGTCCGCGACCTTCTGAACCGCGGGGTCAAGGATGGAGAAGCAGACCTTCAGGTCGCCGAAGACAACGAAGAGATAACAGCCGGTGTCAGGACTCCGTTTACCCTCTGGTATCCGGAAAGGGTGGAGGGTCCGTTCGGGCTCTCTTTCGACTGCTGGATTCGTGAAGACGACACCAAGATACTGATCTTTCTGTATGCGACAGGAAACCGCGGGGAGTCCGTTTCAGACTGGAAGAGGGAGGGCAAGTACACGGAGTACACCTCTCAGATGCAGACCTATTCGCTGGGCATCAACCGGGGAGGACACTCCGGGACCAGGCAGTTCTCCCCTTTTGACCCCGAAGGGCGAGACGACCTGGCCAACCTCCGGAGGCTGGGCCTCGGGTGGTCGGAAGGGCACGTCCAAAGGTCGCACGATGAGTTGAAGGAACTGAGGTCCAGAAATCCCGCGAGCCTGGGCTGGCATACCCGGACGTGGCAGGAGTGGAACCGGGCATCCACCCTTTGCAGCGCCCAGGAACCCGAAAGCGGCCTCGACAGATGGATTCGTCATACGATCCGATGCTGGCCTCCGTATATCGCCTATTCCGTCAACGACAGACTGGTTTTTGAAATCGTGGACCATCGTGAAAACCCGCTGCAGGAGGGGTTCATCGGGTTTCGCTGCATGTCTCCAGGGAAGACGTTCCGGTTGAGGCGCATCGCGCTTGAACTGCCGGGATGACTCTGTCCAGAGTTCGGACACATAGGAAAAGGAGGGTCTAAAAAAAGATGGCCGGGATTCCAAGAGATGAATGTGCGGTTTCTGATGAGGACTTCTTCCAGGCGATGGACCTGGGCCGGCGCGGCCTGGGGGAGGTCCGCCGGGCATACGAGGCCGGGGATCTCCCTGCTGCAAAGCAGGCGGTGGTAGAGCACTTCCGCAGGCGGCAGAGGCCCCGCTGGTTCTTCGACCTGCGGGACAGGAGGCGAGGGGAGGTACCCTCCTCCTGGAGCGGGTCCGAGTCCACGGACCTTCAAGCTGTGGACGAGGCGCTTCAGAACCGGTTCCGCCTGACCGGCAGGCTGGTCTGGGACTTCGGGAAAGACCTGAGGTGGCGCACTCAGGAGATGCGGGGTCTGGGTTCCCCCCCATCCACGTTCAAGCGGTGCCATTTCCTGCGCGACCTGGCGGCTGCTTACGCCCGGACGGGGAGTTCGGTCTATGCGGCCAAGTTCGCGGAGCTGGTGGGCCGGTGGCTGGCGGATTGGCCGCTGGTGGTGGACCCGGACTTTGGGCCGGGCGATGCCGTTCTTTCCCGGTCCGACGGGCACAAGGCGATGCCCACGGCCTTCCGGGTCATCAACTGGCTGGATTGTCTCTATGGAGGGGTTGTGTTTGCCCCCGAAGTGCCGGTGGATACGGCGTTCGGCCTGATCCGGTCGATGTGGTTCACCGCGCTGCAGTACCGGCGCTACGAGACAAGCCCCTACGTGCCGGCCAACCACCACCTGTGGGAACGGGGGACGGCCCCCTTTATTTTTGGGATCATGTTTCCCGAGTTCCCCGAGATCGCCAGACTGGTCGATCAGGGCCGACCGGTCATCGCCAGGCACGCGGAGCGGAGTTTTCTGTCCGATGGGGGATACGAGGAGCGCTCGACCTCCTACACCTTTGCCCCGCTCCGCATGTTTTTGCGGCCCCTTCAGCTTGCCCTGCTCAACCGGACGCCGCTGCTGGACCGGGGCCAGGAGGCGAAGGTGAAGCGGTGCGTCGAGAACACGGCGCGCACGGTCATGCCGCACGGGGCGCCGCCCGACATCGGGGACGGCTCGGCCTCGGCGGAGAGAGCGGCCAAGCTCCTGGGGTTGACGGCCCGGCTGTTGAAGAGCCACGTCGCCGCCGACGTGGTGAACCGCCTCCGGCTCCAGCGCCACGTGGACCCGGACGACCGGGAGGCGGTGGAAACATACAGGCCTCAGAAACTCCCGCTCACCGCGCATTACCCCGCATCGGGGTACTTTGTGGCGCGGGACGGATGGACGCCCCGGGCCTCGGCGATGTCCCTGTCGGCGCCAGGTCCGGGGCTGCCCAACCACGCGCACGACGATGCGCTGTCTCTGCAGCTTGTGGTGCGCGGGACGCCTGTGGTGGGAACGCCGATGACGGGGATGTACAATTTCGTCCAGCAGGACCGCTACCGGAACCACGCGGCGCCCCTGCGCGGACACTTCCACGCCATGACCTCGCACAACCTGGTGCTGGTCGGCGGACGACCCCTCCGGTCCATCGAGGACCTGGCGCGGGACTGGCGCGTTGAACCTACGCCGGTCCAGACGGCGTGGGAGGAGGTCAAGGGCGGCGTCCGGGTGGTAAGCGCCCACAGGGGATATCCGGGCGTGAAGTTGTCCCGCGAAGTGGTGTTTCTGTACCGCAAGGGTTGGAGGGTGCGCGACCGCATGGAGGGAGGGGGTTCGGGTCCGCACGTTTGCCGGTGGCACTTTGAGTACGGAGTGGACGTGGCAAAGGGGGACGGTGGGTTTGTGGCGACCCGCAGGGAGGCGCGCCTGGGCATCCGGGTGAGCGCGGAGGGCAGGGCGCGAACCCGGCTCTACCGGGATACGCGGTGGCTGAGAAAAAATCCCCTGCGCCCTGGCGAACTCGCGCCCTGGGTGCTGGATGTGACGTTCGGGGGGACAGGAGACGGTTGGGTGGAAACGTGTTTCGAGGTCCTGAAAAAGTAAACAAGGAGCCGAAGATGGATGCAAAGTCGTTGCGCAGCGCCAAGCGTCGTCGAGGGGGGTTCCACGGGGTGGACATCGAGAATGTGGAGATCCCGAGGCTGAAGGACTTCTGCCTGGAGACGGACCTGTCAAAGGACGTGCTGGTGGCGCCGCCGGAGGGGGAGGCGGGTCGGAAGCTTGCAGAGCGGATCGCGCAGGCGCTGGGGAAGGGGGCGGAGGTGCGTCCGGCGTGTGAGGTGACGGAGGAGGACTATGGCCGCGCCTCTATTGTCACCCTGGGAAATGTGTTCAACAACGGGGTGATCAAACACCTGGGGATGAATTTCTATTCGTGGACGGACCACTACTTCCCCGGTGAGGATGGGTATGAGGTTCGGACGGTGCACAATCCGTATGGGACGGGGAGGAATGTGGTGTTGCTGGGGGGGAGCACGGAGGCGGGTGTGGAGCGTGCGGCGGGTGAGTTTTTGAAGGTCCTGGAAAGGGATGGGCTTTGCCTGGGTCGGATCAACCGGGTGGTGTCCCGACACCTCCCCGAACAGCCGCCGTCAGAGGCGGAGGCCCGACAGGCCATCGAGCGGGTCCAGGAGCAGGTGGCGCTGTCGGGTGGACAGGGACCCCTGCGGCAGATGGTGGACCACGGGATGTTATATTACCTGACCGGCCAGGACGTGTGGGGGGAGATGTTCCGGCAGGAGTTCCTCTTTTTCATCGACCTGGCCCACCGGGCGGGGGACTGGGCGCTGGCCAAGGGGACGAACGTCTATTTCTGGGGCTACCGGATGTTCACGGCCTGGGACGTGCTGGAGGAGGGCGATGTGCTCTCCGAGGCGGACCGGTTGAAGATGACGAGCGCGCTCTACAACATCACCCGGTGGGTGAACGCGATGGAGCATTTCCGGTATGACTCGCTGGATCAGGTGGTTCAGCACCAGAACCACCAGACGTTTGCGGCGAGCACGCTGTTTATGGGCGCCCGGTATTTCAAGAAGTATTATGGGTTTAAAGATTTCGATGAGAAGCTGCCGTATGCGAGGCGAATTCTGGAGGTGCACGCCAGGACGAGCAAGCCGAACGACAACGCGGGGACGGGATATGTGTGGCTGACGCCGGGGCACGTGATCAAGTATGCGTTGATATCAGGGGACCTGTCGTATCTGGAGAACGGGTACCTGGGCCGGCTGCTGGACAGCGCGATTCTGACCATCGACAGCCGGGGGGACGACTGTTCCTACGGGGATGTGGGCGGGTACAAGGGCGGGGACCGGTCCTCGCGCCCTTCGGGCCTGCAGGCGGTCTCGATCGGGGCGTGGTTCTACAACGACGGGCGCTACCGGTGGCTCTACGACTGGATGTCCAAAGGGGTCGAGTGGAGAGAGGTCCTGTCGAGGGCTGCCCGGAGCGGGGGGGGAATAGGCGCGTGGGAGGGGTACGACGGGTTTTTCTTCAGGGACATCCCGCCCGTGGAGCCGGTGGAGTTTCTGGGCGTGCGGGCGTCGATGCTGGACCGGGTGGCTTACGACCTGGCGGTGGACCAGGCCCGAAAGGGGAGGTCGTTTCGGGGAGACCCGGGGCGGGAGATCGAGGTTCCGATCCAGGAGGCGTTCGACAAGCTGGCGTTCCGGCGGAGCTTCGACCGGAGGAGCGAATACCTGCTGATCGACGGGGCGACGGCCTTTGCCCACTCGCAGGAGGATGGGAACTCGATCATCCGGCTCTGCTGGAACGACCGGATCTGGCTGGCGGACATGGACTACATCCGATCTCTGGCCCGGTATCACAATTCGGTGGTAATCGTCAAAGACGGGACGTGCAGCCACAAGCCGGCGCAGGTGGCGCTGAAGGCGATCGCGGACTTTGAGGGGTGGGGGTTTTCGCAGACGGTATCGCCGAAGGACAACGGGACGGACTGGGCGCGGAACGTCTTCTGGCGCAAGGGGCGCTACTTCCTGGTGCTGGACACGGTGGAGGCGCTGGAGGATGGGGAGTATCTGCTGGATTGCATCTGGCGGGTGCTGGGGCGCGTGGAGGAGAAGGGGGACGCGCTGGGGGTGGAGCAGGACGGGGAGCGGTTTTTCATCGTCAATGGCGACGGGTCGGCCAAGCGGCTGACGGACCGGGAGGCGGACTATGCGCCGGACCGGGCCAACTGGGATGGGTACGAGCACGCCGACGGCGCCGTGCGGATGTGGCGCCAGGAGAAGTCGGTCAGGTTGAAGCCGGGCGAACGGGCCATGTACACCAATTTGCTGCACCCCTCGAACGAGGGGATGGCGCTCGACCTGGAGCGGGTGGGGGAGAGTCTGGTCCGGGTGCTGGACAGGCGGACGGGGGAGTGGGAGGCGCTGGGGGTCGGGGTCTACCGGGAGGGGGCGTTCGAGGTGGAGGGAAGGCTGTTCCAGGTGGACCGGAACGGCTTTTCTCTGGTGGAGGGGGCGGCGCTGTCGTGGGAGGGTCCTGTGTTCCGGAGCTGGGCGCCGATCTGCGTGGAGGTGGATTTTGCCAGGGGCAAGGGGGTGATCGAGAGCCGATGCGAGACGCGGGTGGGCATCCGGGCGGAGGCGGTGACGCTCAACGGGAAGCGGATTCCGGCGAGTGGGGAGGGCCGGCTGGTCTGGTTCACGCTCCCGGCCGGACGACATCGGGTGGAGATTTCCCCGAAGGGGGAAGGGGCCTTCGACGGGCTGCTGCGGGGCGCTGGCGCATACCGGGAGGAGCGCGCGGTCAGGCGGAGACAGGCCGTGGCGCGGGAGGGCCTGGCGCCGGTGTGGCGGTTTGAGGCGGGGGCGGGCGTGACGGCAGCAGCGGCGGACGGGTCGGGACAGTTGCTGGTCGGCACGGCAAAGGGAGAGGTTCATCTGCTGGGGACGGACGGGAAACGCCGGTGGGCGTTTCTGGGAGAGGGGGGAGTGCGGGACGTGCATCTTTCGGACATCGACGGGGACGGGGTGTCTGAGGCGATTGTGGGGACGCGGGACTGCAAGCTTTACGTGTTGGACGGGAGGGGAAAGGCGCGGTGGGACCAGACGTTCCCGCCGGGGAGCACGATGCGGGCGCAGCGGGTGATGAAGGTGTCGGCCGCCGATCTGGAGGGGGACGGGCGCGTGCAGGTGCTGGCGGGCACGGAGGGGTGGCTGTTCCACGCCTTTGAGGCGGACGGGACGCTGCGGTGGCAGACGGAGATCCGTTACCACGCGGTGACGGGCTGTCTGCCCGTGGACCTGGACGGGGACGGCAAAAAGGAGATCCTCGTCGGGACCGAGTATTATGCCATCAACTGCCTGAGTTCGGACGGGGCCTTTCGCTGGGGGTTGACCACAGGCTGCGTGGGGCCCACGATCCTGGCGGCCGACCTGGACGGGGACGGAAGGCCGGAGGCGGTCTACGGGGACTGGCGGTCGGCGATCGCGCTGAGGAGCGACACCGGAGGGATATTCTGGCGTGTGAACATGGGGGGAGAGACGGAGGACCTCGCTGTCGCGGATGTGGACGGGGATGGAAAGGCGGAGGTCATCGCGGGCAGCGACATCGGACAACTGGTGTGCATCCGGGGAAATGGGGAGGTGGCCTGGCGGAGGGACCTGGTGGACAAGATCACGTGGCTGACGACGGTGGACGGAGACGGGGATGGGAGGCCGGAGGTCATGGTGGGGTTCGACACGGGAGAAGTCCGGGTATACAATGGGAAGGGGGAACTGGTTGCCGGGAATAGAGTGGACGGCGAGGTGACTTACCTGCGGGCGGTCAGGGTCGGAGGCGCGGAGCGGGTGGTGTGCGGCACGGCTTCGGGCAGTGTGACCCTGTTCCGGCCGGTTCTGTGAAAAGGTTTTTGGGACCTCACCAGGAAGGTCTTCCCATGGGCAATCAGAATGTGCTTTTGTCAGAGGACTTTGAAGGCTACAGGGATGGCTCGGCCCTGCCTGCCGACTGGTGGGCGGAGGGCGGCGAAAAGGTGTGGATCGAGGAGGGACGACTCCGCGTGAAGGCCAACCCAGGAGTCCGGGGGCAGCCTGGTCACGTCTGTACGGTCTGGCACAGGAAGGTCTTCCCTGGGAACATCCGGGTGGCGTTCGACGCCCACGTCGTCGACTCAGCCACCGGCGCCAACAACATCAACTTCTTCCTCCTCTATTCCGACCCGACAGGAGCTCCTCTGCACGAGACCCGGCACTCCCGGACGAGCGGCGAGTATGCGTTCTATCACCCCCTCAACGGTTATATCTTTACCTTTCTCAACGATTTTGAGGCCAAGGCCGGCTGCCACGAGGCCGGCTCCACAAAGGCCCGGTTTCGCATGCGTCGCTGTCCGGGGTTTCAGCTTATGGCGGAGACCTACGATTATCATTGTAAAAAAGGAATTACCTATCGGGTGACCATCGCCAAGAGGAATGGGGATATCACGTTTGCCGTGGACGGCAGGGTCTACCTCGAAGGGCGCGATGAGAATCCCTGGACGGAAGGGCTCATAGGGTTGCGCACCTTTCAGACGGACCTCTGGTGGGATAACATCCAGATTACCGAACTCCCATAAGCTCCGTTCAGAACGTTTCAGTCACCGAGGAGAGAGGACATGCACGATCATCCGATCGACAGGCCTGCGCAGATGTCTCTGGAGATCCCCTTCGACGCCGGGTCAGTCGAAATCGTGGCCGGAAAGGGGGAGGTCCAGCAGGCGGCGGCAGGGCAAATTGCGCAGGCGCTGAGGACGAGGTGCGGCGCGGATGTGTCTGTGGGAGATGATGCAGCGTATGCAGGCTGGGAGGTCCGGCCGCAACGGCACGCGATTCTGATGGGGAGCCTCGGCGACAACAGGGGGATCGAGTACCTCTACTACCGGTGGCTGACGTTCGTGGACAACAGCTATCCGGGCGCGGGGGGGTACGTGCTGACGACGTTGTGGGACCCCTGGGGCGCAGGCCGAAATGCCCTGATTGTGGGGGCTGCTGACACGGAGGGGCTAAAGGCCGCGGTGGAACGGCTGAAGGTCATGATCGCCGGAGGAGGCTCGGGAATTCCCGGCCTCCACGAGGTGGTTTATGGGGCGTCGCGCACGCGGGAACGGGACGAGGTCGAGCGGATGGCAGAAGAGGGACCGAGGAGGGAGGGGTGGACGTACCATTTTACGGGCTACGGGGATATTGAGCCGGTTCCCCACGCCACCTGGGCCTATGTGCGCAGCGGAGACCGGAGGATTGCGGAGGGGATGCGGAAGATGCTGCTGGAGCTGGCGGCGTCCCCTGTGCTGAGCGTGACGCCGAACCGGGTGCATCTCCATCTCTGGCGGTTGACGATGACTTGGCCGCTGGTGGAGACGGCGCCCGTGTTTTCGGAGGAGGACCGCCTGAAGCTGGCGCGGTTTTTCCACGACGCGCTGGCGTCCACGGAGGGGTCCCGGAACGGAGGGTTGCTCCACATGGCCGACACGGAGCTCCCCCGGCAGAACCATCAGACGCTGTGCGCGCTGGGCGTGCTGTTCGGCGCGCTCTATTTCGAACGACACCACCGGCTGCCCGAGGCCGGGGAGTGGCGGGCGCTGGTGGAGCGGTTTTTCCGGATCGGCGCATACTGCTCCAAGCAGATCTGCGACAACAACCAGCACGGGTGGAACCAGAGCATCGGGGACTTTGCGACGTATGCCCTGCTGACCGGGGATACGGCCTTTTTCGACCATGGGATGGCGCGGCTGGCGGCCGAGCGCGCGGCGGCCAATTGCACGAGCAACGGGTTTGCCGCCACGATCGGAGATGGGAAGGTGGACGCGTATCCCAACTGGCTCCTGGCGCAGGTCTCGTTTTATCTGCGCGATCCGGGGCTGCGGTTCGTGATGGAGAACATGGCCCCGGAGATCGCGCCTTCGGGGGGGCTGCTGCCGTCGAGGCAGCCTTACGATGCGGGGCTTCCGGCTGAGCCGCCGGACCGGCACGTGGGGACGCGGGTCTTTCGGCTGGATCGGCTGTATTATGATATTCCCAAAAACGCGCCAGGGCACGTCGCGCTGAAGGCGCCCAACGTTCCGTTTGAGCGGACGTTCGATGTGTTGACGATGCGGAGCGGGTGGGGGCAGACCGATCAGTACCTGATTCTGGACGGGACCGGGGGGGGCTCCCACTCCTACGAGGACGCCAATGCCATTCTCACCTTCACCCAGGACGACCGGTTTCTGTTGCTGTCTGCGGACCGGCTGTATTTTACAGCGCCAAAGTATCACAATATGGTAACGGTGACGCGCAACGGGCTGGGCGATATGCTCCCAAGCTATTGCCGTTTGGACGGGAAGTGTGACCTGCCGACATTCGGGTTCACAGCAACGACGTTGCTAGATTACGTGGGGATGGACTGGACGCGCACTCTGCTGTGGAAAAAGGGGGACTTTTTCCTGGTGGCGGACCGGCTGGTGGCCCGGGAGCAGGCGACCTACAGCGGCGTGTGCCGGTGGTTCAGCCTGGGGCGGCCGGAGCTGGAGGAGGGGAGGTGCGTGTTTCACCAGTGCGAATGGAAAGGGAGCCGGACGGACTTTGTGATCGAGAACCTGTCCGGCCAGGCCTGCCGGATACAGGAGGCCTTCTACGGCCCGCCGGGGTCGTGGCGGTCAGGCTATGACCCGGAAACCGGGGTGTGCATGCGCACGGACCGGACGCTTCTGGCGGAGCTGGACCAGACGCAGGGGGCGGCGCTGGAGGCGGGGGAGACGATGCGGTTCGTGAACCTGCTCTATGCCCGGTCCGGGGAGCGGGTTTCCGAGCGGATGGAGGCGGCGAGCGGCTCCGGATGGGTGCGGGTTGGGACGCGGGAGGGGACGTTTGCGGTCTGTCTGACGGAAGGGCGGGAGGTAAGGGCCGACGGCCTGCGCGCGACCTGTGAGGCGCTGGCGGTGTGGCAGAAAGGTGCGTTCGCCGCCGGATGTTCGGCGCTGAAGGTCGGCGGCCTCTCGATCCAGTTTTCCAGGCCGTGCGGGGTGGAGGTGGACGCATCGGGACGGGTGGAGGTGGATGCCCCGGAGGGCGCAACGGTCCTGTGGCGGACGGAAGATGGCGTATCGGGCGAACGCGAGGTGTCAGAGAGGGATGTCTGGGAGGCGGGGCGCGTGGCGATTCCCAACCCCGATGCCCTGTTTGGGTCTCGTGGACAGCAGAGGGCGACAGGTGTGCAGTCCGGGCGGGGAGGCCGGGCGCCGGCCCCGGCGTGGACGGCGGAGGGCCGGGGTCGGGTCAACGCGCTGCACATCGCCTCTCTGGAGGAGGGACCCCGAGTTCTGGCGGCGTGCGAGAGCGGCGCACTGGTCGCGTTTGACCTGGACGGGAGGCAGGCGTGGACGCGCGAAATGGGCAGCCCGGTGAATACGGTCCACAGCGGAGTGCTGAAGGCAAAGGAACCAAGCCGGGTCGTGTTGGGGTGCGAGGACGAAATGGTCTACGCTATCGACGCGGACGGCCAGGAAGAGGTGTGGCGATACCACGTGGAATACGGGCATCAGTTCTGGCCGTGGTGGTCGTGGTACAATGCGAGCGTGTTCCGGGTGCGGGTGGACGACATGGACGGGGACGGGAGCGGGGAGGTGCTGGTGACGTCGGGCAACATCCGGCTGCGGCTTCTGGACGCGGCAGGAAGGCAGCGGTGGGAATACCGCACGGACCACGGGTTGTTCCTGACGTACGAGACGTGCGATCTGGATGGAGACGGGGCAAAGGAGATCGTAGGGGGGTGCGACCTCCTGTCGTCCAGCAGCATTTGCCGGGTCATCGGGGTGAATGGGGAGCAGAGACATGCGTTCTCGAATGCGGGGTGGACGTCGCAGGTCAAGGACGTGCTGATCGCGGACCTGGAGGGGGACGGGAAGCTGGAGGTGGCGTGCGCCGTGAACCGTCAGGAGAACCTGAGGGTGCACAGTTTCGCGGAGAAGACAAGGCGGTGGGGACACTGTCTGGGGGAGGTGCCGGCGGGCCTTGCGCTGCTGGACTCGCCCGACGGGCCGGTACTGTTTGCCGCGACCGAGGGGCCGACGGCGGTCGGGTTTTCTCCGGCCGGGGACCTGCTCTGGACGGCGGACGTGGGTCCGGGGGCGCTGCGAGTACTACGGACGGACGGAAAGGCCGCGGTGGTGTGCGTGGACGGGAGCATCCGACTGGTCCGGGGGGATGGATCGGTTGGGACGATCGGGGCGATGCCGGAGGAGGTGACGGCGGCGGCTTGTGCGGAGGGCCGCCTGTTTCTGGGCGCCCGAACGGGAAAGGTTGCGGCATTCGACGTTTTAATGTAACAGGGGAAGACTGAAAATGAGCGACTCGAAACAGCCGAATATCATTCTGATTACGACAGACCAGCAGCGCTACGACGCGCTGGGCGCTTCGGGCAATGCGCAGATCCGCACGCCGAACTTAGACGCGCTGGCGGGCCGGGGAGCGCTGTTCGAGCGGGCGTACATCCAGAACCCGGTGTGCATTCCCAGCCGGGCATGTCTTCAGACGGGGCGCTACACCCACCAGCACGGGGTGATGTATATGGAGTCGGAGATCGACCGGACGCCGGGGCTGCCCGAGTGGGAGGTGACGTTTATGGAGCGCCTGCAGGCGGCCGGCTACCGGATGGGGGCGACGGGGAAAATCCATATGATGCCCCAGAAAGGGTTTCATTATGAGCGCCTGTGCGGGGGGAAAGGCGAACGGTGGGTGCAGGCCGAGGGGTCTCCGCTGGGCCCCGGGCCGCTGGGCCCGACGTATGCGTCCTGGCTGGAGGCCCGGCATCCCGGAGGCTACGAGGCCCTCTACGTGCAGCGCCGGAGGCCGGAATACAGGGGCCAGCTGTCGGCCATTTCTCACGTGTTGCCGCTGGAAGAGTACGTGGACTACTGGATCGCGGAGGAGTCCATCGAGTTTCTCCGGTACCCCGGTTCGCGGCCGTTTTTTTTATGGTGCGGGTTCTGCGGCCCCCACGGGCCGGTGGACCCGCCCAGGCCCTACGACGGGATCTACCCGTTCAACGAGGTGCCGATGCCGAAGCAGCGCAACGACAATCCCCCGGCCTCACCGAAGGGGCGCCCGACTTCACGGTGGCAGGACGACGAGACGCTGATCCGGCGGTGGCGTTCGTACTATTGGGGGCTGGTCACTCTGATCGACGACATGGTCGGGCGGATGGTGAAAGTGCTGGACGAGCGCGGGTTGTGGGAAAAATACGCTGATCGCATTCGTGTCCGACCACGGGGATATGGCGGGGGACTACAATATGATGGGGAAGGGGAATCCCTACGAAGAGGTGATCCGGGTGCCGATGATCGTGGTGCCGCCTGGGGGCCGGGTGACCCCGCCCCGGGTGAGCGAACTGGTGGAGACGTCCGACCTGGCGGCCACGTTTCTGGATTACGCCGGGATCGGGATTCCCGAGCAGATGCAGGCGCGGAGCCTACGCCCGCTGTTGGAAGGATCGGGCGGTGGCCGCGAGGCAGTGTTTTGCGAGTATATGACGAACGATCGGTCGAGGAAGTGGAAGTGCGTGCGGACAAAACACTACAAGTACGTATTCTGGGGGCGAAAGCACCCGGCCGAGTTCTACGATTTGCAGGAGGACCCCGATGAGATGCGCAATCTGTACGAGGACGTGGGGTACCGGGCGGAGATCGACCGGCACAAGGATTTGATGCTGGATGTGCTGATGAACTCCGAGAAGCACTATTACCGAAACGAGACGCCGTCAGCGAGGGATTTGCAGGTCTGGCTGATGTAGCAAGATAAGAAAACGGACTGGCGTCTGATGGCCTGGTGGCCTGGACGCGTTATCTGGGGGGTACACCCACGGACATCGCCGCGGTCCCGGCGCAGGACGAGGTCCTGGTGGGGACATCCGAGGGATGTCTCTACGATTTGAGAGGCGCAGGGGGAGTGCGAAAAGCCAGGCGCGGCTCCGGGCACTGGATTGAGACCCGACTCCGGAGCAGACCTGCCTGCGCAGGAAGGTCGGGGCATCAAGGAGGTACCAACCAGATTCGTGTAAAAATGTACGCTAAGCGGCGGAGGCCTGGAGGATCGGCGCTCGCACCTCGGCCACAATCTGGTATCCGTGCCGTTTCCGGAGCCTGGAAATGACCTCCACCTGCCGGGTCAGTTCGCCGGGGTCAGACATCACCATCCGGATGGACCTGGGCCTGCGGGAGCCGATCCGGCCCCAGCGCCGGACCAGCCGCTTGGGGTAGAACAGGGACAGCTCGACCTCGACCTCGTAGAACTTGCGGTGTGGGGGAGAGGTGTTCTCGAAGCGGAGGTAGATAAGTTCGGGGGACATGGGAAGACCTCCTTGGGAAGAGAGGAGGGAAAAGGGGAGAGGGGAGAGCAAAACCGGCCTTGCGCCTTCCGCGAAATCTGCTTAGATTTCCTCAACTTGAAGAAGGAGGTGAATGAGCTATGCCTGAAAAAACTGTGCCTGTAAAGGACGTCAGGGGCCGTGCCCTGGATGACCTGCTCCGCGAAGTCGTCCGGAATCGCGAGACGATCA
>CAYRZX010000030.1:17587-30468 GCA_964428665.1 uncultured Gemmatimonas sp. | reverse complement strand
GGCCGATGGTCCCGATGAGGTCGATGAGTTCCCCCAGGCGCTGCTTGTCGAGGGCAGGGCGGGCGTAGTCCTTGGGGAGGACGCCCTTGAGGGAAGGGTTATCCCTCTCGATGGCCTCCATGGCCTGGTCGATCAGGCCCCCGATGGTAGACTGTTTGGCCTTGGCCTGGAGGTGGGTCCAGCGGGCTTCTTTTGGGACCCAAAAGACGTTCTCCGCGCGGTACTCGTCTCGGTCCTCCAGGACAATGTTTCGGGCCTCCGGCTTGCGCACATACAGTTCGCTGTCGGGGTTGGCGGTCTCCTGGACCAGCCACTGACGATGTTCCTCAAACCTGTCGGAGATGTATTTCAGGAAGATCAGGCCGAGGACGACGTGCTTGTACTCGGCGGCGTCCATGTTGTTGCGCATCTTGTCCGCCGCAGCCCACAGCGTGGCCTCAAAGCCGAGGTTTGCGCCGTTGCCGTTGTTCTTCGTAGTCTTTCTGCGTGCCATCGTCTCTTTTACCCGATATCCCTGTTACGCTTTCGAAAACACAAATAGCCGCACTCTGCCGTGCGGCCTTCTCTCTACCCCCGACCATGAGGTATGCAGGCGTCCATCCGTCCCCTCCCGACTGCCGGAAGGAAAGAGCCAAACGTCAAGTGATGCGGAATTTACGCACGGAAGCGGGCGAAGTCAAGCGGAAATCGCCCGGCCCAGACCATGAAGCTTCTTCAAAGAAGAACCATTTCGAGAGAAGGTTTGAGACCCCGGTCAAAGGCAGGAAGCTCCCCCCGCTGCACGGCCTCCGCCGTCCGCTTGCAGACCTCCATCTGCTCGCACAGCCCGGCCACGTTCAGCCCCAGATAGGGGGAGGGGCAGGCCCGCAGCCTTTCGAGGGCCTTCCGCATCAGCGTCTTGACCCCGTGCATGTTGTCCCGGTCCACGTGGTGGCACGCCGCCGCGAGTTGGATGAGGCCGTGGTAGAACCGCCTCCGGACCGGGTCCGGCTCCTCGCGCCAGGCGTCCTCCAGCGCCTCGTGGGCGTCCCAGTGCCGTCCGGCTCGATAGAGGGCGATAAAGGTGAGGTAAGATTCCGGGAAGGACATGCCGAAATATAACCAACCCGCGCGGACCGATCAAGCCGGGAGATCAGGGTCCGATGCCTCGCCTCTGACAAAACGCTTGACTTTGCGCCCTCAAAACCCTATATTGTGACAACTTTTTTCGACCCTTTCGACGAGAGAACCAGGCCATGACGACATTCCATCGCACATCCCACCCTGCTACGACGCTGCCGGGCAGCTCCACCGGAGCAGTCTGCCTGACTGCGAATCAGAATGAGGACATGAATATGTCCAATTTTATTCTTATCGTAGCCCTGGATAGGATTCGACGGTGGGATGGTCCATAGTCCAATCGCAGAGATTCTGGATACCCGAACCCGCCGTCGAACCCGATTCGACGGCGGGTTTTTTGTTACAGCGGTAAATCCTGTTGTGAGGCCGATATGCAGACCGTCCACGTTCGCGGGCTCCGCAAGACCTTCATCACCCGGCGAAAGGCCCCCGGCCTTCGGGGCAGCCTCCGGGCCCTCCTGCGCCCCGAACGTCAGACGGTGGAGGCCGTGCAGGACATCTCCTTTGACGTGGGAGAGGGGGAGGTGCTCGGCTTCATCGGCCCCAACGGCGCCGGCAAGTCCACGACCATCAAGATACTCACCGGAATCCTGCACCCGACCGAGGGCCAGGCGGAGGTGCTCGGCTTCGTCCCCTGGAGGCAGCGCCGCCAGCTCGCCTACCACATCGGCACGGTCTTTGGCCAGCGCCCCCAGCTCTGGTACCACCTGCCCGCGATGGACACCTTCTACCTGTTCGGCAAGGTCTACGAGCTGGACGACCGGACCATCCGCCAGCGGATCGCGTTCCTGGCCGAGGCCTTCGAGATCCAGGACCTGCTCGAGACCCCCGTGCGCAAGCTCTCCCTGGGCCAGCGGATGCGCTGCGAGGTGGCCGCGTCCCTCCTGCACCGCCCCCGCCTGATCCTGCTGGACGAGCCCTCCATCGGCCTGGACGTGGTGGCCAAGCAGTGCATCCGGGACACGGTCCGCCACCTGAACGAGCTGGAAGGGGTCAGCGTCCTGCTCACCTCCCACGACGCCGGGGACATCGAGGCCCTCTGCCGGCGCGTGATCATCCTCAACCACGGGCGCATCGTCTACCAGGACGAGGTGTCCGCGCTCAAGCGGCGCTACCTCACCTCCAAACTCGTGGAGGTGAAGTACGCCGAAGAGGTCGCGACGGACTTTCGGGTGGAAGGGGCCGAGACCCTCAAGGTCGGGCGCTACGGCGTGAAACTCCGCTTCGACGCGCGGGAGACCCCCGCCGGCGCGGTCATGGCCCGCCTGGCCGAGGCCGGCGACCTCGTGGACGTGACCATTTCCGACCCCTCCCTGGAGGAGGTCATCCGGGCGATCTATGGGAAAAAGCCATGACCCTTCGCAGACCCCTCAAATACTGGGCCATCCTCAAGACCCAGCTCCTCAACAGCCTGGCCTACCCGGCGGACCTGGCGTCCCGGAGCCTGACCATCGCCCTGTTCATGTGGATGTTCGTCCAGCTGTGGCGGGCCACCTACCGCTCCGCCGGACAGGAGACCATCGCCGGACTGACCCTGCGCGACACCCTCTGGTACCTGATGATGGCCGAGACCATCGTGCTCAGCAAGCCCCGCCTGTCCCGGACCATTGCGGAGGCGGTGAAGAACGGCGAGATCGCCTACCTGCTGAACAGGCCCTACAGCTTCCTGCTGTATCAGGCCAGCGTCGGGGTCGGGGACAGCCTCCTGCGCCTCGCCCTCAACGCCCTGACCGGAGGGGCGCTCGTCTGGGCCACGGTCGGCCCGCCCCCCGACCCGCGCGGGTGGCTGCTGGTCCTGCCCGCCGTCGCCCTTGCCTGGACGATAGATTTCTGCATCGCGGCGATGATCGGCCTGATAGCCTTCGTGACCGAGGAGACCGTCGCGTTCGAGTGGATCTACGGCAAGCTGATGTTGATCCTGGGGGGCGTGCTCATCCCCCTCGACTTCTTCCCCGCCTGGCTCCGCTCCATAGCGCTCGCGATGCCCTTCGCCTGCGCGATCTACGGCCCGGCCAGGCTGTTCGTGGAGCCGGACCCCGCCCGGCTCCTGAGCCTGTTGATGATACAGGGCATCTGGGTAATGGCCCTGGGGCTGCTGCTCACGGCCCTCTACCGCAGGGGGGTCGCCTGGTTGACCATCAACGGAGGATGAGGACGCGATGCGACGAGAGCTGACCTTTCTGCTGGCGCTCTGGAAGGCGAACCTCCTGGCGGCCATGGAGTACCGCGTCGCCTTCATCTCCCAGGTCGTGGGCATGATGCTGAACAACGCGGTCTACTTCCTCTTCTGGGTCCTCTTCTTCGACCGCTTTCAGCAGGTGCGCGGCTGGGGGCTGAATGAGATGCTCATCCTGTTCGGCGTCGTCGCGGCGGGCTTCGGCCTGGGCGTCTACCTGTTCGGCAACGCCCTGACCCTCGCGGACGTGATCTCGGGTGGCCGGCTGGACTACTACCTCTCCCTGCCCAGGCCGGTCCTGCTGCACGCCCTGGCCAGCCGCAGCATCGTCAGCGGCCTCGGAGACGCCGCCTACGGCCTCATCAGCTTCGCCCTCGCCGGGCATTACACCCCGGACGCCGTCGGGCGGTTTGCCCTGGGGGCCCTGCTCTCCGCGACGATCTTCCTTTCGTTTCTCGTCCTGACGCAGAGCCTGGCCTTCTACCTGGGAAACGCCACGCAGTTGAGCGCCCAGGCGACCCAGGCGATCATCGCCTTTTCGCTCTACCCGATCACCCTCTTCGACGGCACGGCCAAGCTCCTCCTGTTCACCGTCCTCCCGGCGGCGTTCATGGGGGCCGTGCCCGCGGAGTTCGTGCGGGAATTCACCTGGTCCACGCTGGCCCAGCTGCTGACCGCTGCGCTGGCCTTCCTCTCCCTGGCCCTGACGGTCTTCCACCGGGGCCTGCGCCGCTACGAGAGCGGAAGCGCGATCCAGGTGGAGGTGTAGCGCATGAAGCGCACCCTGATCCACGATCTCAAACAGTCCATCGGCCAGGAGGTGAAGGTCCAGGGATGGGTCCAGGCCCTTCGGGACCAGAAGCGAATGCAGTTTCTGGTCATCCGGGACCAGACCGGCATCGTCCAGGCCGCCCTCGAAAAGGCGCAGGACCCGGACCTGGCGTCCGTCCTCTCGGCCCTCACCCGGGAGTCCGCCGTCAGCGCCGTCGGGCGCGTCGTCGAAAATCCCCAGGTGAAGGCCGGGGGGATCGAGGTCCAGTTGACCGGCCTCCGCGTGGAGGGCCTGGCCGCATCGCCCCTGCCCCTGGACCCGTTCGGGACCCCCGGGCCGAGCCTGGACAATCGGCTCGACTGGCGCTTCCTGGACCTGCGTCGCCCGGAGAACCTCCTCATCTTTCAGGTCCAGACCACCGCGGAGATGGCCATGCGCCGGGTCTGGCTGTCGGAGGGGTTCCTGGAGATCCACTCCCCCAAGCTGATGGGCAGCCCGAGCGAGTCCGGGGCCGAGCTGTTCGAGCTGGAGTATTTTGGAAAAAAGGCCTACCTGGCCCAGTCGCCCCAGTTCTACAAGCAGATGGCCATGGCCGCCGGCCTGGACAGGGTCTTCGAGATCGCCCCCGCCTTCCGCGCGGACCCCTCCTTTACCGCGCGGCACACGACCGAGTTCACGAGCGTGGACGTGGAGATGGCCTGGATCGAGTCCCACGAGGACCTCATGGCCTTCGAGGAGAGGTGGCTGCAGAGCGTCCTGAAAGCGGTCAGAGAGAGACACGGGGAGGAGATCCGGGAGCGCCTCGGCGTTGAGGTCCGGGTCCCGGACCTCCCGTTCCCGCGCATCTCCATGAAGGAGGCCCTCTCCCTCCTGGCGCAGAAAGGCTATGTCCCCGAAAGACAGGGGGACCTGGACCCTCAGGGAGAGCGCCTCCTCGCCCAGCACATCGCCGAGACGTCTGGCCACGAGTTCGTCTTCGTCACGGACTACCCGGCCACCGTGCGCCCCTTCTACCACACGCGCCGTGAGGCCGACCCGGCCACCACGAAGAGCTTCGACCTGCTCTACAAGGGGCTGGAGATCACCACCGGGGCCCAGCGGGAACACCGGTATGACGCGCTGGTCAGCCAGGCCCTGGAGAAAGGACTGAGCCTGGAGCCCCTCCGGTTCTACCTGGACTTCTTCAGGTTCGGATGCCCCCCTCACGGGGGGTTCGGGTTCGGCCTGGCCCGGCTGCTGATGGCCCTGCTGGGGCGCGGCAACCTGCGGGAGACCACCCTCCTCCCGCGCAGCCCGAACAGACTCCACCCCTGACGGGGATTTCCCGTTGCATCCCGAAATCGGATTTGATATATTGACGACCGGTCACGAAAATGGTCAACGCGAGAACGAACCTTGAACGTTGAGGTATGATATGGCGCAGAAAATAGGCGTCGGCCTGCTGGGCCTCGGCAACGTGGGCGGCGGCGTGGCCCGCCTCCTGATCGACGGGCAGGACCGGCTGATCGAGCGCCGGGGGCTTCACCTGGAGGTCCGCCGGGCCGCGGTGCGCGACCTCTCTAAGCCCCGCCGCGTGGCCCTCCCCTCCGGCGTCCTGACGACCGACCCCGGCGCGGTGGTGGACGACCCGGGCGTCCAGATCGTGGCCGAGCAGATGGGCGGCGTCGAGCCCGCCCGCGCCCTCCTGCTGCGCGCCCTCCGGAACGGCAAAGACGTGGTCACGGCCAACAAGGCCGTGATCGCCGAGTGCGGGGACGAGCTGTTTCAGGCCGCCTCGGAGCAGGGCGTGGACCTGATGTTCGAGGCGAGCGTCTGCGGAGGCATCCCGATCATCCGGTCCCTCACGGAGGGCCTGGTGGCCAACCGCATCCGGTCCCTCTACGGCATCCTGAACGGCACGACCAACTACATCCTGACCCGGATGACCGAGGAGGGCGGGACCTTCGAGGAGAGGCTCCGGCAGGCCCAGGAGAAGGGGTTCGCCGAGCCGGATCCCACCTTCGACATCGACGGGACGGACGCGGCGCAGAAGCTCGTCATCCTCGCCCGCATCGCCTTCGGGTCCGCCGTGCGCCTGAGCCAGGTCTTTCGGGAGGGCATCCACAGGATCGGCAGCCAGGACATCGCCTTCGCCCGCGAACTCGGCTACATCATCAAGCTCCTGGCCGTGGCCAAGCTGACGGAGGACGCCCGCCTCGAGGTCCGGGTGCACCCCGCCATGGTCCAGTCCTCGGCCCTCCTGGCCAACATCCGGAACGAGTTCAACGCCGTGGAGGTGGTGGGGGACGCGGTGGGCACGCAGGTCTTCTCCGGCCGCGGGGCCGGGGAACTCCCGACCGCCAGCGCCGTGGTGTCCGACATCGTGGACGTGGCCGGCCGGCGGTGCGCGGGGGGACGCCGTTCGGGGAGCGTCTGGACCCGGCAGGAGCGCCTCCCCGTGGCGCCGGTGGAGGAGGTCGTCACCAGCTACTATTTTCGATTTGTCGTCGTGGACCGCCCCGGCGTCCTCGCCCAGATCGCCCGCATCCTGGCCTCGGAGCAGATCAGCATCGAGTCGGTCATCCAGCACGGCCGGTCGGAGGACACCGTGCCCCTGATCATCATGACCCACGAGGCCCCGGAGCGGGCCATGCGCCGGGCCATCGCCGAGATCGACCGGCTGTCCATCGTGAAAGAGCCTGCGCTCGTCATCCGGGTGGAGAGACCGTGAGCAGCCTGTACAGATTCGACGCCGAGGGCGAAAGCCCCATCCGGCGGATGCTGGCAGACGCCATGGAGCGCGCCGTGGGGGCCCGCAGCGAGCGCTACCTCTTCGAGATCGCCGCCCCCATCCTGGTCGCCACAGGGCGCGCGCCCGACCTGGACCGTGCGGAGACCCTGCTCACCGAACAGGTGGGCGAGGCCCTGCTGGACGCCTTCGACCTCCTCGGCGTGGACCACGACCGCGCCTACGAGTCCTTCCACGCGATCCTCAGACAGCTCCACGAATTTCTGAAGATATAAGGACCCTGTCATGAAATCCATCACCGTCTCTCACTCCTGGTCCACCCGCGACGCCCTCGACCGCCCCACGCGGGACCGGTTCGTCTCCCTCGACGAGGACGGCGCCCTGCGCCTCGCCGATTCCATCCTGATCGCGGACGAGATCGGCAGGGCCACGCGGCGCAACCGGGAGGTCATCGCCGGCCCGGTCTGCATCAAGAAGGAGTTCCTCATAGAGGACGCTGACGTGCGCCACGCCCTGCTCTGCCCCCACCTCGCCTGCGACCGGGAGGGGGGCGTCCTCCGCATCGAGGTGAACGGCCACGCCATCAGGCACGCCTGGCCCGCCAAGCGCGAGTACTGGGAGGACCGCTGGACGGCCATCCCCGTGCCCGTCAGCGCCCTGAGGGCCGGCCTCAACGAGGTCGTCTTTCGGGCCGAGGGGGATGCGCAGTGGACCTTCCTCCTCGAAAACTCCCTCTTCCCCAACCGGAGCGCCAGGAGCGACGACAGCGGCCGGACCTGGCGCCACGAGAACTTAGGCGTGAACAACGGAGACGACGGGGAGTACCTCGTCCGCTTGAGGATCGGCCGCCACGCCCCTCAGGGGGAGGTCGCCTCCGAGGTCCTGGACCTGCTCGGCCTGGCCGGCGCGGACGGGATCGCCCCGCGCGGCCGCGTCGAAGAGGTCCGCCTGAGCGTCGAGGCCGAGCGCCCCGACGGGACCGGAGTCCAGCCCTTCTGTCGGACCGGCCCCGGCCCGGACGGCGACCCCGCGGCCTGGACCTCCTGGGCCCCCGCCGACGCGCCGGTCCGCCCCCCGGACGGGGCGCGCTTCCTCCAGTGGCGCCTCCTCCTGACCACAACGCGGCCCCAGGCCACGCCCGCCGTGCGATCCATCCGGGTCGAGGCAACGCTCTCCGTGGAACCCTCCAGCGCCACGGCGCGCCTCGCGGAGGCGGACAACCCGCCCATAGCGCGAAGCTCCTACTCCTTCGCCTACCTGAGCGCCGACGAGAAGCGGGGACGCCGGCTGCGGGAGCGATGGAAACTGGACGCCGTCGTCCGGCCCGCCCGGACCCCGTTCGAGAAGTTCCTCTACCTGCGGAACTGGGTGCGCCACCAGTGGGAGGACGGCTGGAACTACGGGGAGATCGACCTCTGCCCCCCCTGGGACGGCATGGTCATCCTGGAGCTGGCCAGCCGGAAACTCTCCCTCGGCATGTGCACCCACTACGCCACCGTCTTCTCCCACTGCGCCGCAGCCCTCGGCCTGGTCGCCCGCACGCAGATCATGCGCTCCCACTGCATCAACGAGGTCTGGTCCCCCGACCATCAGAAGTGGGTCGCCATGGACGCGGGGGGCGACTCGAACGACGAGACCAAATTCACCTACCACTTCGAGCGGGACGGCGTCCCCCTCAGCGCCCTGGAGGCGCACCGGGCCTGGGAGGAGAAGGCCTTCGATCAGGTGAAGATCGTGCCCGAGCCCCCCCCGGCGGTCCGGGAGCGCTTCACCGTCGAAAAGCGGTTACAGCTCTTCGACCGCTTCATGATCACCCTCCGGAACGACGAACTCTCGGCGATGGACCCCGGCGAGCCGGAGCACGGGGCCGTCTCCTACCACTACGACGGCTACCTCTGGTGGCGCGGGGCGCAGGGCCCTCTCCCCTGGTTCTCCCGGCACACCACGCGCGCCGCGGACCTCTACTGGACCATCAACCGGGCGCGCATCCACCTCCAGGAGGACGATCAGCCGGGGACCCTGCGGGTCTGGCTGGAGACCCACACCCCGAACCTGTCGGGCTTCCAGGTCCGGCTCGACGGAGGGGACTGGGAGGAGCGCGGGGCGCGCTTCGCCTGGACCCTGCGCAGGGGGACGAACCGCCTCGAGGTCAGGCCCGTCAACCGGTTCGGAGTGGAGGGGGCCACCAGCGCGGTGACGGTCATCACGACTTAGTCCGAAGTCGTTACGCATGGCCGTATTTGGTTTCTAAAAAGTAACCTTAAAGTTCTGATTTTAAAGGGATTTCTCTCTAAATTTCGAGGGGGGATTGCCGATGTATAAAGTGGAGTGACCCCGTCACAGGCCGATTCCACCGGCCCGGCGCCGGGAGTCGCTCCTGCTCCACACAACGGCCATCCCAGGCTTGCCCCCATCCCTTTTTTTCGGACCCTCGCATGAAAAAAACGGTGGAAGAGTCGTCTTCAGACGTTCACAGGGCCGATCGGAAGGAGAGCCGGGAGGAGCGCCTCGCGCGCATCCGCGCCCGCGTCAAGGCCGGGTTCTACGCCCGGTCGGACGTGATGCGGGACGTGGCGGACGCCCTCCTCTACGACCCCTCTGCCTTCGAGAACCTGCCCTGACCGGTCTCACATCGAGGCATCCTCGCCCTCGAAGCCGCCCTGCCCTCACGGACAGGGCGGCCTTTTTTTGCTGCTTGACAAGGTCTGAGAGGGGAGTTATAATTCGACCTATCCCCCCATCCCCCTTTCCTAAAGGAAAGGGGGAGCAGCCTTGTCAAAAAGGCAAAAGGCGCGACGCAGAAGGGCTGACCACCGGGGCTCAGGAGAGGCGTTAGGCCGCAATGGAAACCTCTAAATGATCCGTCTTCTGGAGCAATGCCCTTGCGGCGCAGGGTGGTGGGTCGCGACCTCAACGGGAGCGACAGGTTGGGTGGTAGCCTCCCCGGCGTTTGAGGGGCGCCTTTCTGCAGGGCGCGGCATGCCGCGCCCCTACAAGAACCACCCATTCCCCTGTAGGGGCGGGTCGTTGACCCGCCCGGTGAAGGGTGGAGGGGATGGGTACGTCGGCGGCACGGGCCGCCGGAACAGTGGGGTGGTGGGGTATCTCCAGGCAAAAGTCAACCGCAGTGAAAGGACCGCCATGAGCCATCGCACCGAAACCGACAGCATGGGCCCCATCCAGGTCCCGGCAGACCGCTATTACGGCGCGCAGACCGCCCGCTCCCTGATCCACTTCGACATTGGCGAGGAGCGCATGCCCCGCGAACTCATCCGGGCGATGGGCATCCTCAAGAAGGCCGCCGCCCTGGTCAACCAGGACCTGGGCCTCCTCCCCCCGGATAAAACGGACCTGATCGTGCGGGCCGCGGACGAGGTCATCGAGGGCAAACTGGACGACCACTTCCCCCTCCGGGTCTGGCAGACCGGCAGCGGCACCCAGACCAACATGAACGTCAACGAGGTCATCTCCAACCGCGCCATCCAGCTCGCCGGCGGCCAGATGGGGAGCAAGAAGCCCATCCACCCCAACGACCACGTCAACATGGCCCAGTCCTCCAACGACACCTTCCCGGCGGCCATGCACATCGCCGCCGCCACGGAGATCCGCCAGCGCCTGATCCCGGCCCTCACCCCCCTGCGCGAGGCACTGGCCCGCAAGTCGGAGGCCTTCAAAGACATCATCAAGATCGGGCGCACGCACCTGATGGACGCCACCCCCCTCACCCTCGGCCAGGAGTTCTCCGGCTACGTGACCCAGTTGACCAAAGCCCTCCAGCGCATCGAGAAGTGCCTGCCCGACCTCCACGAGCTGGCCCTGGGCGGCACCGCCGTCGGCACCGGCCTCAACACCCACCCGGAGTTCGCCGAGCGCTCTGCAAAAAAGATCGCCGAACTCACCGGCCTCCCCTTCGTCACCGCCCCCAACAAGTTCGAGGCCCTGGCCGCCCACGACGCGGTCGTCCAGGCCAGCGGCGCGCTCAAGACCCTCGCCTGCTCCCTGACGAAGATCGCCAACGACGTCCGCTGGATGGCCTCCGGCCCCCGCTCCGGCATCGGGGAGATCTCCATCCCGGAGAACGAGCCTGGCAGCTCCATCATGCCCGGCAAGGTCAACCCCACGCAGTGCGAGGCCGTCACCATGGTCGCCGCGCAGGTCATCGGCAACGACACGGCCATCGCCGTCGGCGGCGCGTCCGGCAACTTTGAGCTCAACGTCTTCAAGCCCCTGATGATCTACAACCTCCTCCAGTCCATCCGCCTCCTGTCCGACGCCTGCCGCTCCTTCAACGAGCACTGCGCGGAGGGCATCCAGCCCAACCGGGAGAACATCGAGGCCCACCTGAAGCGCTCCCTGATGCTCGTCACCGCCCTCAACCCCCGCATCGGCTACGACAACGCCGCCAAGGTCGCCAAGAAGGCCCACCAGGAGGGGACCACCCTGCGCGAGGCCGTCCTCGCCCTCGGCCTGCTCACCGGCGAGGAGTTCGACCGCATCGTCCGCCCGGAAGACATGGTCGGGCCGAAGGCGTGAGAAGGCGCGGCGTGATGACGTTTGAAAAATTGAATCAGTAATACAAGGTCTGGTCCCCGGCAGCCTGTCCGTAAACGAACAGGCTGCATTGCAGATCAAGCCCCGTGAACGGGGCTATTGAGAACCGTTATTGTTTTTGAAGCCCGGCTTGGCCGGGCTTGGTCAGAAAGCCAGCCCGTTCATTCATGGACGGGCTGGCGTGGCGGGCGATGATTACTGAAATAGATTCAAAAACGTCATCATCGCCGTGAAACAGATGAGGGCTGTATTCAACCGGAAGGAGTGAATCATGCGACGCTTCGCGGAACGATACCGCCGGCTGGCCGCGTGCATGCTCGCGGTGTCTCTGGGGTTCCTCCTCGGCGTCCTGCCCGCGTCCGCGCAAAGCCTGGCCTGGGAGCAGACGAACGGACCCTATGGCGGCTACATCACAAGCCTGCTGGCGACCCCCAGCGGAACCCTCTATGCGGGTACGTATAAGGGGGGGGTGTTTCGCTCGGACAATGCAGGCGCTACCTGGACGGCGGTCAACACGGGATTGACAAATAGGAATGTCAATTCGTTGTTGGTTTTCGGAACGACGCTCTATGCGGGCACTTTTGGCGGTGGGGTATTTCGCTCGAACAATGCAGGCACCACCTGGACGGCGGCCAACACGGGATTGACGAATACGAATGTCAATTCGTTGTTGGTTTTCGGAACGACGCTCTATGCGGGTACGTATGGGAGCGGGGTATTTCGCTCGAACAATGGGGGTGACACCTGGACCAACACGGGATTGACGAATAGGATTGTCAGTTCGTTGTTGGTTTTCGGAACGACGCTCTATGCGGGCACGAGTGGGGGCGCGATACGCGGTGGGGGCGTGGTACGCTCGGACGATGTGGGCGCTACCTGGACGGCGGCCAACACGGGATTGCCGGATACGAATGTCAATTCGTTGTTGGCTTCTGGAACGACGCTCTATGCGGGCACGAGGAGCGGGGTATTTCGCTCGAACAATGCAGGCGGTGCCTGGACGGCGGTCAACACAGGATTGCCGGATACGGATGTCTATTCGCTGTTGGTTTTCGGAACGACGCTCTATGCGGGCACGGATGGGAGCGGGGTATTTCGCTCGAACAACGCGGGTGACACCTGGACGGCGACCAACTCGGGATTGACGAATACGTCCGTCTCTTCGTTGTTGGTTTTCGGCGCGGTGCTTTATGCGGGCACTTCTGGCGGCGGTGTGTCTCGCTCGGATAATGCGGGCGCCAGTTGGACAGCGGTCAACACAGGATTGACGAATACGATTGTCCTTTCGTTGTTGGCTTCTGGAACGACGCTCTATGCGGGCATTTCTGGCGGCGGTGTGTCTCGCTCGGATAATGCGGGCGCCACCTGGACGGCGGTCAACACGGGATTGGCGAACAGGTCCGTCCTTTCGTTGTTGGCTTCCGGCACGGCGCTTTATGCGGGCACTTCTGACGGCGGTGTATTTCGTTCGGTGGATGGAGGCGCCACCTGGACGGCGGTCAACACGGGATTGGCGAACAGGTCCGTCCTTTCGT
>CAYRZX010000030.1:0-17487 GCA_964428665.1 uncultured Gemmatimonas sp. | reverse complement strand
GATTGGCGAACAGGTCCGTCCTTTCGTTGTTGGCTTCCGGCACGGCGCTTTATGCAGGCACGGATGGGGGCGGGGTATTTCGCTCGAACGATGCGGGCGCTAACTGGACGGCGGTCAACACGGGATTGACGAATACGGGTGTCTTTTCGTTGTTGGTTTTCGGAACGACGCTCTATGCGGGCACGTATAGGGGCGGAATATTTCGCTCGAACGATGCGGGCGCCACCTGGACGCCGGCCAGCACGGGATTATTGAGGTTTGTGGCTGTCCTTTCGTTGTTGGCTTCTGGAACGACGCTCTATGCGGGCACGGATTCAGGTGTATTTCGCTCGGACGATGCGGGCGGCACCTGGACGGCGGTCAACACGGGATTGACGAATAGGGATGTCTCTTCGTTGTTGGCTTCTGGAACGACACTCTATGCGGGCACGTATGAGGGCGGGGTATTTCGCTCGAACGATGCGGGCGGCACCTGGACGGCGGTCAACACGGGATTGACGAATAGGGATGTCTCTTCGTTGTTGGCTTCTGGAACGACGCTCTATGCGGGTACGGCTTGGGGCGGGGTCTTCCGCGCTTCTATTATCAAACCCCCTGCATCCGCGTCCGACTTCGACGGGAACGGGGAGGTCGGATTCGACGACTTTTTCCTGTTTGCCTCGGCGTTCGGGCAGAAGGCGACGGACGTCAGCGCAAAGTTCGACCTGGACAAGGACGGTGAGGTCGGGTTCGGCGACTTCTTCATCTTCGCCGGGGACTTTGGGAAGAAGATGTAGCCACAACAAATAAACCGTTCGAAAATTCCACTAACGAAAGGACCCCCATGCCCGTCCTGTCCCACACCGCCCTGTCTGAGTTGATGTGCAGCATGTTCGTGAAGGCCGGCGCGCCCCCCGACGAGGCGAGGGTCGTCAGCGACCACCTGATCGAGTCCAGCCTGATGGGCCACGACTCCCACGGCGTCTGGCGCGCCCCCGGCTACGCGAAAGGGATGCGGAGAGGCGTCTCCCCGGCCTCTAATTATGAGATCGTGAAGGAGACCCCCGCCACGCGCGTGATCGACGCGAAGGGGGGCCTGGGCATCGTGGCGGCCTACCGGGCCATGGAGGGGGCCGTGGAGAAGGCCCGGACGCGGACCTTTGGAGCCGTGGGCGTCCACCGGTGCGGGCACTGCGGCCGGATCGGCGCCTTCCCCGTGATCGCGGCCAGAGAAGGGATGCTCGGCCTCTGCTTCCTGAACGGCGGCGCCAGGTTCACGGCCCCCTTCGGGGGGACCAGCCGCCGCCTCCCGCCCAACCCCCTCGCCGTGGCCTTCCCCCGCAGGGCCGGGGACCCCGTGGTCCTCGACATCACCACCAGCGTGGTGGCCGGAGGAAAAATTCAGGTCAAACAGGCGCGCGGAGAGAAGCTGCCGGAGGGGTGGATGATCGACGCGGAGGGGAAGGGCGTGGACGACCCGGAGCGATTCATGAAAGACGCCGCCGTGCTCCCGCTGGGCGGGTTCCAGTTCGGCCACAAGGGGTTCGGCCTCGGCCTGGTCATCGAGGCCCTGGCGGGCGGCCTGACCTGGGCGGGGTGCAGCAGCGAGAAGCCCACGCGGGGGGCCAGCGGCTTCCTGGCGATGGCCATCCACATCCAGGACTTCATCCCCCTAACCGACTTCGAGCAGGAGATCGAGAGACTCGTGGAATGGGTGAAGTCTTCGGACAGGCTGCCCGGCGTCAGCGAAATCCTGATGCCGGGAGAAATCGAGCAGCGCGCGCGGGAGCAGCGCCTGAGGGAAGGCATCTACGTGGACGACAGGACCTGGAAGGAGATGGGGGAGACAGCGCGGGAATTGGGAGTGGAGACGCCGGGATAGGGCGGGGATCAGGGGGGGGGAGGCTCTTTGACCAGCTGCGCGTAGCGGGCATATTCGAGCTTGAGGCCCTGCCGTCCGTCGTCGAATTTGAGGGCGAGGAACCGCGTGATGTTCGGATACCGGGTCTTCAGAACGTAGAAGGTCTTGTTGAGCAACCCCTCCTTCTGGTCTGCGGGGAGGGCATCCCAGGCCCTGGCGGCCACCGCGACCTCGATCTCCTGGACGGAGGGCGCGGTCGCCTGCATCACCTCCGCCTCGGTGAGGTAGCGGTCCCCCTCCGCCTTGAGCTGAATGCCCGTGAAGACCCCTGGGGCAACGGCCAGGATATCCAGCCGCATCACCTGCGTCTGAGTCAGCGCCGGCGCGACCTGCCTCGGCCTGGGCCTCTCCTCGATCCGCATCGGCACGGGGAGGTTCAGCTCCTCCTCCTCAATCTCCTGCCGCTTCTTGGGCTGCCACCCGTTTCGCCAGCCGTCCGAGGCCGCAACCGGGGCGGCCTGAGGGGGCTGGCTCACCCCCAGCTTGAGCGACTGCCCTCTCCCGACGTTGAAGGTCGCCGCCCGCTTGCTCCCCCGGTCGTCCACCTGCGTCTTGACCTCGACGATCCCCTCATACACGTACACGCCCACAGCCGAATCCCCCCTGGCCTCCATCCGGAAGGCCGTGCCCCGCGCCGTGACCGTGGCCAGCCACGACTCAAACGCGAAGCGCTCCTGCTCCTTGAGCTGCTTGACGTTGCCCCACAGATTCCCCTCCACCAGGCGGGCGCGAACGCTCTTCAGCCCCTGCTCCTCCGACTGATGCAGCACAAAGGTGGTGTTCTCGCCGACCCGGATCACCGAATAGGGCCCCCGCGTCTGCAGCTCGGCCCTGGAGTCCGGCCCCGTGCGCACGGCATCGCCGGGCACGACCCGGAACCCCACCCGGGCCAGGTGCCAGTCGGTCCCGCTCTCCCCCTTGAACTCCACGGTCCCTACAATGAAGGAGATGACCGCCGTCTGACGCAGCTCCTTCTCCTTCCCGGAGCCGCACCCCAGACAGAGCGCCAGGAGCCAGAGGCCAGCAAGAATTCGACGACTCACATCACACCACCCCCCAAGAATGACGAAGTGCGAAGTGCGAAGTGCGAAGTGGGTATTCGACCTTCGACCTTCGACCTTCGACCTTCGACCTTCGACCTTCGACCTTCGTCATTTTACTGTCGTTCCTTCCGGGCCCACGGCAGGCTGAACGGCGACATGTCCGCGATGAAGGCCGCCGTCTCCTGCTCGTAGGTGTCGAACGGATCGCGGAGGTTCAGGGCGCGCTCGTTCTCCAGGTAGACCTGGTCCCAGTCGACGATGTAGCGCACCTGATGCTCCGTCAGCTTCTTCACGACCTCTGCGCGGGCGCGGGCGCGGGTGTCCTGGGGAGGGGTCACCATCGCCCGGTCGATCTGCTTGTCCGTCAGCGTCCGCCGCATCGTCCCCCTCCGCTCCAGGTCGTAGTAAAGCCCCCGGTCGATGTCGATGTTGTGATACTCCAGGTCGAGGCTCTGCAGCCAGGGGTCGTCCCACGACAGGTCTTCGGCCTTCCGGAAGGTCTCCAGCAGGTACCTCTTGGCCACCCAGTCGACCCGGTCCGTGAGCGACATGGGGTCCCGCTCCAGGTCGTCGAGCGTCGACTCCCAGGCGTCCAGAACCCACTCCACGTCCTCGTCCCGGTCATCCAGGTGTTTCTGGGCAAGCTCCAGGTAGCGCCGCTGCACGTCCACCGCGGAGATCGTGCCCCCGCTGTGCCGCTCCACGATCCAGGAGAACTCCGGGTCGCGGGAGATCTGCTTGAGCGCCCAGACCGAGTCCTTGAGCAGCACGTCCCTGGGAAAGACCTTCCGCTCGATCAGGCTCAGCACGAGGGCCGTGGTGCCCACCTTGAGGGCCGTGGCGTACTCCGACATGTTGGAGTCCCCGACCAAAAGGTGGAGGCGGCGGTACTTGCTGTGGTCGGCCAGCGGCTCGTCCCGGGTGTTGATGATCGCGCGGGAGAACTGGATCCACTGATACGTCTCGGTGACGATGTGGTCCGCCCGCTGCGAGATCTGAAAGGAGATCGGGTCCTGCCGCTCCCGCTCCTCCCGCTCGTCCCGGCTGTAGTAGTAAAAGCTGTCGTCGTAACTCCCCACGCGCCCGGCCCCGCAGAAGACCTGCCGGGTGACCAGGAACGGGAGGAGCGCCGGGATGACGAGCGTGGAGAACGGGACGTTCCGCCGGATCAGGTAGTTCTCGTGGCAGCCGAACGTCGCCCCGGTGAAGTGGTCGATGTTGTTCTTGAAGAACGCCGCCTCCCCGCTCAGGCCGAGCTGACGCAGGGCGCTCTGGAAGATCCGCTCCCCGGCCTTGTCAAATGCGACCACGTCGAACAGCCCCGTGCACTCCGGGGTCGTGTACTCGATGTGCCCCATGTCGATGTAGACCCGGCCCGCGTTGAACAGGAACCCGCCGTTGCCGGGGGGTTCGTCCCGCCCCCGGTAGTGAATGTCCACGATGCCACACCGGTCCGTGTGAAAGATATGGTTCTTCACCTTCATCGAGATGGAGTCGGGGCTGATGAACCCCTCCCGGTCGGGGGCCAGACACCCGTACTCGGTCTCCAGGCCGAAGATGCGATTCCTCATGGCGCGTCCTGGTTAGAGGTACTTTGACACGGCCGCCCGGACCTCCTCTCCGGTCAGGGCGCGGAACTTGCTCTTGCTCAGGCGCGACCGGGCCAGGACCGCGGCCTCGGCGTCGCGCGTCCGCATCTCCTCCCGGAGGATCTCCCCCACCTCCCGGTCCTCCACCTGGGGCGACTCCGGGACCTCCTGCCCCTCCTCCTCTGCCCGGCCCACCTTCCGGCCCAGCGCCCACGCCCGGAGGGCCACGTCCAGGGCCTCCTTCAGCCCGCCCGCCTCCGTTCTGGCGGCCTCCAGATAAGCCCGCATCACCCCGGCGGCCTTCTCCGTGCCCGCCACGGCGCCGCACCGCTCCGCGCTCTCGAACGTGCCGTCGCAGTCCACGGTGTAGAACCGCGCCCCCCCCGCAGGGCCGATCTCCGCCATCAGGACGCGAATGATGTAGGGGGCGCGGAACACCTCGTCAAAGGCGTTCTTGACGAGCGGGGCGATCCCGAAGTTGACCAGCCGCTGGAGCGAGACATCGGCCACGGAGTTCGTGAACCCGTCCACGTGGGCCATGTCCACCGCCGCGATCCGCAGCCGCTCGATGTCCGCCGGATGGCCCATCGCCGCGAACGCCACCCGGTCATAGACCTCGAACAGCTTGCGCCCCCCCCGCCCGAAGGTGAGCAGCAGGACGCCGTCGTCATAAGGGATGCCGATGGCCGGGCTCCCGCCCCGGAGCTGGTCTTCGAGATACTCGCGCCGGTTGGCGACGGTCTCGGCCCATCGATAAGGTTCGTCAAGTAGCATAAATAACGATGAATGATGAACGCTGAACGCTGAACGAAAAGCAGACCAGGTTTATGGCTTTACTTCATCGTTCATCGTTCCGCGTTCTGCGTTGGTTTACCGTTCCACCTGCTCGCCGTAGACCCGCGCGATCTCCTCGGCCGGGACGTCCCGGATGCCCTCCCGGCTGATCGTCTTGACCGTCGGGAAGATCGCCGCCCGGCGGTCCGTCCCCCCCGTGGCCGTGTCGTACTCCGCCGCCGTCTCCAGCAGGCGCAGGACCAGGCCGACGGACTCTTCTAATCCCATCGACGCCAGGGGCCGGCCGCTCCACCGGTTCTGGTAGTAGAGCGCCCCCCGGATGGCCGGCGACCCGGACCCCGTGGTCGCAAAGTCCGCGCACTCGAACTGCGCCCCGAGGGCGTCGTAGAAGAAGATCTTCCCCTTCCCCTCCGGCCCGTCGCTCAGGTCGTAGACCGCGAAGATCGGGATCACCGCCCCGATCCCCTGCAGCGTCATGGGCAGGTTCTCCCGGATCAGCCGGGAGACCCGCCGGAGCTTCCCCTCCAGGCTCAGCTCCTGAAGCTGGCTCCGCCGATAGTACTGGAACGTGTGCTCCAGGACGCGGGCGATCTCGTAGGCGATGGCCGGCGACCCGGAGATGGCCAGGACGGAGTGGTCGTCAATGCCCAGGACCTTGTCCGCCCGGTCGTGGATCACCGCGTTGCCCGCCGTCGCCCGCCGGTCCCCCGCGATCAGAACGCCCCGGTCGTAGTTGACCGCCAGGATGGTCGTCCCCTCCGTGGGCCGGAACCCCTCCGGCAGAGAACCCCCCGGGGCCACGTCCGCGCCCAGGCGGTAGCCGCTCTCCTTGAGCAGGCCGAAAAAGTCGCCGTCGTGCGGCATGCTCACTCCCCCGTCCGCTGCCGGTAGCGCCGGGACTGGTTGGGGTCCACCCGCCGCATGCGCCGGAGGAGGTCGTTCGTGTCGGGCCGGTCCACCTTCGGCCGCTTGGGCCCCCCCTCGTCGTCCCCCGGCTTCCGCTCCCACGGCTCCGACGGCGCGGGTTTCCGGTCGCGGGCCTCGGCCATGAATCGTCTCTCCATGATAGCCTCCTTATGAGTCCCTGAGCCTCTTTTTCGCTGTAGCTTGCCCTCAACTACTTTTCGGCAGTGGTGAGATTGAGCACTTTCGCCTGCACGCCCTCCATGATCGTATCTCTTACGAACGCGCTGGCGTTTAAAATCTCTATCCCGATAAGCTCGCCTCTCTCATTCAGCTCCGCCGTAATGTTAGGGCTCAGCTCGATGCTGTTTGCCTCTGCCTCCTCGGCAATCACGAGATGCAAAATATCTTCGTGTTCAAAATACGCCATCTTCGATTTCTTCATGGCTCAATGGACTTCCTCAAACTCAATCTCAATCCCGTCTTTCAATTTCGTGTAATAGATGAAACTGACCATGATCTCTTCGCCAAGGCTTCGTTTGGCCTTGTAGGTATCTGGCTTGATCGACACTGGCTGTTCTCCGACATAACCGTCGATACCTCTCGCCTCCTCCTCCGGGGTCGCGAGCCTATAGTCACATCTCCTGATTCCGGAAACCCTTTTCAGGATGGCCTCTTGAAAACGTAACCCGATGAAGGTTTTAACAATGACCAGATCCTTGACCCATTGCTCGACAAGATCGCGGTCGATCTTGCTCATGGCATCCCGCAGACTTTGAACCATTTCAAGAATCTTCTCAGTAGCAACTCTGATGGCATCGGGATTCTGTTTGAGATACCATTCCTCCCATTCGGCCATGCTCCTGCCGGGAAACTTCTGGATCAGGTCGCTCAGTTGACCCACAACCTTGGGTCGCGTCCCCTGCGCATTCTGGTTGGCAAGGTTGATGATCTGCGTGGTGTATTTCGGAAATTCAGGCGGCTGAACATTCAGGTATTCTCGAATTTCTTCGTTCGATATCTTGATTTTCATTTATACCCCGACATGATTACTGTTCTGATATCGCAAAAATCTTGTTCTGTATTTATACTCTATCGAGGTATCCGTCTGGGCAAATCCTTTCTTGATAAGATGCGCATTGATGAATGTTTTGTTTTGGAGGTAGAGATATCCCAGGAGATTGTTTTCAGGATCATATTTTAAACTATCGAATTTCAGGAGTACCTTTTTCCCCTGAGTGAGATAGTTAAGAAACCGTATCGCCTCGTCCTTTTTTTTCGGAATCGGCTTTACCCCAAGAAGGCGAACCTTCAGGCCGGTGTTCAATTCGACTTGTGCAGGAGATTCCACCCGTTTCACGACGTAGAGGTCTGAGCGCCCATTTTCGCTGCCGTCCACCTTTGACCCGAATCGCAATTTTCTCGGATCGACCTTCTTGTCAAACTTCACCGGATCGTGGAAGATGTAAGGCAGAGCCGCTATCTCCTTGCTGTAATCACGCTTGGATGCGGTCTGTTTAACGACTTCTACAATCGCCGCTCCGCTGAAGAGGTCAGATTTGTGAATACCCAATTTCTCCTTGATAACCGGCAGAAAGTCCCGGTTGATCTCATAACCGATGGAGTTGCGTCCCAGGTTTTTCGCTGCCAGCGACGTGGTCCCGCTGCCTAAAAACGGATCGAGGACCGTGTCCCCCACAAAACTGAACATCCTGATCAAACGCCTGGGCAGCTCCTCCGGGAACATGGCCAGGTGTCCGTTCTGCCGAACCCCGCCGAAGTTCCAGTGTCCTGCGAAGTACTGGTTCCACTCCTCCGTTGTCAGCCTGGATTTCTCCTTTTGCGCCCTGGAGACCTTTGGCGGCTTGCCCGGCTTCCTGAACAGCAGGATGAACTCATAGTCCAGCTTGACGATGCCGTTCCGGGGGTAGGGGAACGACCCCATGATCGTCGCCCCGCCCGTCGTGTTCGTCGTCGTCACCTTCTGCCAGATGACCGACCCCATGTAGTCGAAGCCGACGGCCTCGCAGAACTTGATGATCTCCGTCCGGATCGGGATGATCTTGTAGCGCCCGTAGTAGACCGACCGCGCGAACTGGTCCCCGATGTTGACGCAGAGCCGGCAGCCCGGATGCAGGACGCGCCAGCACCCCTGCCAGACCAGGCTCAGGTTGTGGACATAATCCTCATAAGTGTCGTTAAACCCGATCTGCCCCTCGTCCCCGTAGTCCTTCAGTTGCCAGTAGGGGGGTGAGGTGATGACGAGGTGAACGCCCTCGTCGGGGACCTCTTGCATGTCCCGCGAGTCGCCGAGGATGATCTTGTGGGTCGTCGAGATCATTCTGTAGCCGCGCCCTTCAGGGCGCGGTCCTATGGCAGCGCCGTTAGCAGCTCCTCCAGCGTCTTCGCGCTGTCCAGCGCCGCGTTGTACCGGCTGGCCACCTCCCGCTCCACGAACCCCTTCAGGTCCACGGACCGCTGGCTCCCGTTCACCCCGAACACGATGCTGTCCCAGTTGACCGACGTCACGCTCCCCCCGAACCGTTCGAGAGAACGCCCCCGGAAGTAGCCCCGCGTCTCCGCCGGGGGCGTGGTCATGGCCCGCGCCACGTCCTCCTCGCTCGTGAGCCGGAGCGCCTGCCCCTGCGCCTCAAGAAGGTGGTAGAGGCCGCTCTCAGGGTCTATGTTGGAGTACTCCAGGTCCTGGCTCTGGAGCCACGCCACGTGGTCCTCGTTCTCCCACGACAGCCCCTCCGCCTCCGCGAACTGGTCCAGCAGCCACTTCTTCGTCACCCAGTCGCAGACCCCCACGAGCCGCATCGGGTCGGCCTCCAGGTCGTCCAAAATCCCGGCCCACCGCCGGAGCGTCCAGTCCGTCTCCGCGTCCCGCCCCGCGTAGCGCCCCTCCGCCCGGCGGAGGTACTCCCGCTGGATGTCCACGGCGGGCATCAGCCGCCCGTCCGCCAGCTGCACGAGCCACTTGCGGGTCTGATCCCGCGCCACGTCCTTCACCGCGATCACCGGGTCCTTCAGCGCCAGCTCCGGAAGGTCCCCCTCCTCGATCAGGTCGATCACCAGGGCCGTCGTCCCCACCTTGAGCGCCGTGATCACCTCCGACATGTTGGCGTCCCCCACGATCACGTGCAGACGGCGGTACTTCTGCGGGTCCGCGTGAGGCTCGTCGCGCGTGTTGATCAGCGGCCGCTTGTGCATCGTGTCCACGCTCGCGATCACCTCGAAGAACTCCCCCCGCTGCGAGATCTGATAGAGCCGCGCCCGGTCCCCCTGCTCCACCCCCACCTTCCCGGCCCCCGCGAAGACCTGCCGGGTGGCGAAGAACGGCAGCAGCCCGTGCACGATCCGCTCGAACGGCACATCCCGCCGCATCAGGTAGTTCTCGTGGCAGCCGTAGGAGTGGCCGTCGAAGTCCGTGTTGTTCTTGTAGAGCCGGACCGCCCCCTTCGTCAGCATCTCCGTCCGCTTGCGGGCGCACATCCGCAGGATGCGCTCCCCGGCCCGGTCCTGCGCCACCAGGTCGAACAGGCTCCAGCACTCCGGCGTGGAGTACTCCGGGTGCGTGTGGTCGTTGTAGAGCCGCGCCCCGTTGAAGATGATCAGGTCGCTCTTGAGCTCCTTGAACGGGACCTTCCGCTTGCGGTCCCTCTGGAGGTGGATCTTCTCGTCGTCGTCGTTCAGGAGCTGATCCACCTCGAACCCCCGCACGTCCCTCCGCGGATTCTCCAGGGCATAGTCCCAGAGCGGCACGAAGTCGTGCTGGAGGTAGCAGCGGATGATCTGCATGGACTCCTCGACGACGTCCACCTCCTTGACGCCCTCGACGGTGATCCCGTACTCGGTCTCAAGTCCGAAGAGACGATTCATGGAGCTTTATGACCCCTCCCCCCTCCCCTCCCCCGAAGGGAGAGGGGAGAAGGCAGTAAATTAATCAGATCACCCCGCTGGGCCTCTTCCTCGCCGCGCCCTCCGGCCGGATGGGCATGATCTTGCCCACGTTCTCCGGGTCATAGTCGAGCAGCTTCAGCCAGTCCTCGGTGTTGTCCGTGGGCGGGAAGATCTCGTTCTCGCTGTACTCCGTCCCCACCGCGTTGATCAGGTCGTCAATGGAGATGCCCCCCTCCTCCCGCGTGGCGATGGCCCGCTTGATCGCGGACTCCTTCGCCCGCTGCACGATGGACGCGATGATCGCCCCGCTGGCCAGGTCCCCCCGGTGGAGGATGTCCCGCCTCCCGCTCCGGAGCGTGACCTCTAAGAACTGCGTGTCCTCCCGCCGGGCGAACAGCTCATCGTTGGCGCGGTCCAGCATCTCCTTCACCGCCGCCGCCGCGTCCCCCCCGTGCGCCCCCAGGACGTCCGGGTGGACCGGCAGGTCCGGCGTCAGGTAGATGGCGAAGATGTCCCGCGACGACGCCCGGTCGGGCCGCTTGACCTTGATCTTCCGGTCGATCCTTCCAGGCCGCAAAATGGCCGGGTCGATCAGGTCAGGCCGGTTGGACGCCAGAATGAGGATCACGTCCTGGAGAGACTCGATCCCGTCCATCTCCGAGCAGAACATCGGCACGACCGTGTTCGAGATGTTGTGCGACCGGATCGCCCGCCTCGTGCCCAGCACCGACTCCGCCTCGTCGATGAACACCACGGGCAGGAACCCCTCCTTCCGCTTCTCGCGGGCGCGGGCGAAGATCTCCCGCACGATCCGCTCCGACTCCCCCAGCCACATGTTCAGGATCTCCGGCCCTTTGACGTGCATGAAGCACTCCTTCAGCCCCTCCCCGCTCAGCTCGTTGAGCTGCCGGACCAGGTTGTAGGCCGTGGCCTTGCCGATCAGGGTCTTGCCGCACCCCGGCGGCCCGTAGAGCAGGAACCCCTTCGGCGTGCTGTACTGGAACCGCCTGAACAGCTCCGGGTGGAGGGCCGGCATCTCAATCGTGTCCTTGATCGCCTGGATCGCCTCCTCCTGCCCCCCGATCTTGCTCCACGGCAGCTCCGGGATGTCCTCCAGATAGTAGTCCTTCGTCTCCGGCGTCGTCAGCCGCTCCAGAGCCACCTTGAAGGAGGGGTCTATCCGGACGTCCTCCCCCACCTTCAGGTTGGCCTCCTTCAGGTCCGACGACCGCTCCAGCACCACGGCCTGAAGCCCGTGCTCCTGCCCCACGCGCAGCCGGCCGTCAGACAGGAGGTCGATGACCTTCCCCACCGGCCCCGACGGGCTGTAGCCCAGGTCCCCGACCACGGCGTATGCCTCGTTGACCAGGACGCGCGTCCCGACCTTGAGGTCCTCGATGTTCAGGCGGGGATCGACGTTCGTGTAGTAATCGGAGCCCCCGATGGAGAGATAGGCGATCCCCTCATTCGGGGAGCCGAGATAGGTCCCGACCCGGTTGGCCGGACCGGTCACCTTCTCCAGCGCCCCCTCCAGCTCCACAATCGTCTTGCGGGCCTCCTGAAAGGTGATCTGGTCCTCCTGGAGCTGCCGCCGCAACTGGGACAGGAGCGCCCTGCTCCGCTTGTCCTTCTCTCCCACCGTGACCAGGAGCTGGTCGATCAGAGAGAGGGACTGGAACGTGTACTCCATGTCCTGATAATCTTGCAGGAAATCCTCCACGGACTTCCGCTGCCGGTTCGGATCTTTCGGACGTTGGATGGGAATCACCCCTTTAGAAAAAACGTGAAACGTGAAACGTGAAACGTGAAACGAAAGATACCTTGCCTTTACGTTTGACGTTTGACATTTGACATTTGACGAGTTTTATCGTTTACCGTTCGTTCAGAAAGTGTACCAAACTTATCAACGGATGTCAAATGAAATCGGGGAAACACCCCCCCACCCTCCCCCACTATGGGGGTGGGAAGGGGGTTCCTACCCCTTCTCCATCCTCTGCCTCACCGCCTCGTACATCAGCACCGCCGCCGCCGAGGCCAGGTTGAGGGAGGACGCCCGGCCCCGCATCGGGATGCGCACCGCAGCGTCGCAGCGTCTCAGGGCCTCCTCGTCCAGCCCGCCCCGCTCGGGGCCGAACACCAGGGCCAGAGGGCCTGTCAGATCAAACGCAAAACAGGAGCGCTCCGCGCGGGCCGAGGTCGCCACGTAGCGCAGGCGACTCCGCCTCGCCCACGCCAGACACGTCTCCAGGTCCGGGACCGTCACGGCCGGCGTCGCGAACAGGGACCCGACGCTCGCCCGCACGCACTTCGGGTCGTACAGGTCCGCCGAGGTCCCGGCCACGACCACGCCGGACGCCCCGGCGCAGTCCGCAGCCCGGACGATGGAGCCGATGTTGCCGGGGTCCCGCGGCCCCACCAGGATCGCAATGAGCGCCTCAGGCCCGATGGGAATGTCCTCCAGCGTCCGCTCAGGGATGCGGACAACCACGCCGATCCCCTGCCCCTCCTCCCGGTCCGACAGCGCGTCGAAGGCGCGCTCCGACACCTCCACCACCTCCGCGCCCCCCCCTCCAGCGCCCGGATCGTCCCCATCGCCCGCTCGCTCCGCAGCCGCTCCGGCGAGAAGACCGCGTGCGTCACCCGGACCTGCGCCTCAGAGGCCTCCGCCGCCGCGCGGATCCCCTCCGCAAAGAACAGCCCCTCCTGCTCCCGGTACTTCCGCTGCGCCAGCGACCGGATGCGCTTGATGAGCGGATTCTGAAGGCTGGTGATCCGCGCCATGATTTCTGTGCTCGCTGTGGTGAGTATCTTCTTTCTGTTGGAGCTTTTCAGGGTTTCCCGAACGACCGCTCGAACAGATCCCGGACCGCCGCGACGCTGTCCTCCGTCAGATATCGGGTCCCGGTGGCCGCGAACGTCTTGTGAGACACCACCGGGTTGTCCGGGATCCACCGGCCGTTCTGCCAGATGAACCACTGCCTGCGGTCCTGATCGTAGACGCTGAGCGGGCGGTTGAAGAGCTTCGCCAGCTCCACGCCCCACCCCGTCCCCCCCTTCACCGTGTCGTCCGGCTGGATCCAGCCCACGGCGATCACCTGATAGCCGCTGTTGACGATGTGAAACAGGGACTGAATGACCCTGCGAATCTTCTCGGCCTTCGCGTAGGTCCTGCCCATCCGCTTCGAGACGATCTCCATGCTGACGTCGCCCTTCCTGAGGTCCTCCTCGGTCAGAAGCCTGACGCCTTCGGCGTACTCCATCTGATGCCCCTCGAAGGAGAAGGTGACCTGCCTGATCCCCCAGCGCTCGGCATTGCGGCCAAACTCCGCCTCGGTCCCCTTGTGTCCCCCAGTGTAGAGCACCGCTTCAGAACGATCTATCATCCTTCGTCTCCTTATGATTCTGGTGGCAATTTTATGCCTTCATAAAAGCAGGCGTGGTCTTGACTGAGACCACGCCTGCCCTGTTACCTCTACCCCGATCATCGCTTCTGTGATTCTTGACGCCCCGGCGGCTTAAAAGTTCCCTTCCGCCCAGCTCCCCAGGGTGGGGTAGAAGGGCGGCTTCGCGTCCTTCGGCTCTTTTTCGCGTCTTTCGCGTTGCTACTTCAGCAGGATCATTTTGTGGACTTGGGAGAATTTGCCGGCCTCCATCCGATACAGATACACCCCGCTGGACACAGACCGACCCCCCTCATCCCGACCGTCCCAGCGCAGCCGATAAAACCCCGCCTCCACCCGGCTATCCACCAAAACCCGCACCCGCTGTCCCAAAATATTATACACCACCAGCCGCACCCGACCCCCCTCCGGAACCTGATACAAAATCTGCGTGTCCGGGTTGAACGGGTTGGGATAGTTCTGCCCTAACCCATAGCTCAACGGCACAAGTCCCTGTCCCTCCAGGCCCACCCCGGACACCCGGTTGGTCAGTCCCTCCCCGTCCAGAAGCAGACCCTCGGCCAGTCGAAGGCTCCCGATGCCTCCCCCCGGTCGAACCCGGAAGGTCAGACGACTCAAAGCCCCCTCTCCGGTCACGACCCCTGACAAAAGCACATCCCCCAGATGGACCTGTCCCAGGCCATCCGAAACCCGGAGGAGAGGACGAGCCTCCCCTCCGGTCTCGAACGCGCCCTCCGGCTGCAACTCGATGAACTCCAGTTCCGAAGGATCATAGCTCAGGTGGACCCCGTAGCCCTTGAGGCCCTGCGCCCCCAAAACCCTCAGGTCCACCCTCACGATATCCTGCAGGTCTGAAGGGAGCGCCTCAAGGACCAGCCGGGCCTCCCCGTTGACCCCCAATGCCCCCACTCCCGCAGGCTTGGACAACGCCGGCTTGGACACCTTCGTCCCGAACACCCCGGCAAACTCAAAGAAGTCTCCAAACCCGATATCCCCGTCCCCGTCTAAGTCATACTTCTTGTTGTTCCCGGTGGCCGGCTGCCCAAACGCCCCGGCAAACTCGAAGAAGTCCGAGAACCCGACCTCCCCGTCCTTGTCAAAGTCCGGCGAAGGCTTGCCAGGAACCTCCCCCGCGCTGCTGCTGAGCACCACCGAGGCGCCGGGCGTCAGCGTGTTGTTGACCCCGGAGACCCGAATCACCAGCGAAGACAGCTCGATCTCCGTCTCCCCTGAATAGTCGCTGGCTGTCTGGAACGTCAAAATCGCCACTGCCCCCTTGCTGACCGCCGTCGCCCCCCCCAAAATCGACGCCCCATAGGTCACCGTGTTGTCCTTGACCTGAGCCGGAAGGTCCAGGGCGCTGGCAAACGACGTCCCGTCCTTCCGACCCGTCACCGTCGAAGACACCTTTTTCGGGTCGAACTTCAACACCACCTGGAACGCGGAGGCGCTGGCATAATCCTTGTTCAGAATGACCTGCACCTCCACCTTCTGACCCGCCTTCACCCCGTTCAGCGTCCGGGAATTCTGGTCCCCGGCAGCCACGTCCAGGTCCAGCATCCCCGTCCCATCCCCGGCCTTCGGCGTGAGCGCCCCCGGCTCCTCGCCGCCCGGCGGCTGCGGGACCTCGATCTTGCCCAGGAGGATGAGCGTGTAGAGGTCGAACGCCTCCTGGAAATTCCCCAGCCGGTAAGAGGCGTTGGTCAGCGCGACAAAGGTGCCGCCGGAGTAGTTCGGCTGGATCGCGAACCGCAGGGTCCCGAGCACCCCGCTGTCGCTCGTCGAGGCCTTCCCCCCGAACGCCTCGATGGCCGCGCCGCCCACCTCCACGAACCCCGTGCCCGCCTTCGTCAGGGCCGTCAGGCCGGGCATGAGCGCGCCCGCCGTGAAGCTCTTGTCCACGTAGCCCACCTGGTCGGGGTTGAACTCGAGCCGGGCCGTGAACCCGGTGATCCCCTTCGCCCCCTCATTGGCCAGGATGTTCACCGTGATCGTATCCCCTGCGGCCACCTGCTCTACCTTCCGGCCCAGGGACTTCCCTGCCTTGTCCACGGCCTCCACGCCCACCTTCCCCTCCACCTCGGTCGGAAGGACGAGGAGCTGGGTCGTGGCCGACAGCGGGACCAGCGTCACCTTCGCATCGGACGTAATGGTGTCCGTCACGGCCTGGCCCTTGTCGTTGATCCCCGTGAGGACCACCTGCGGGACCAGGACCGTCGCCTCCGTCGTGAAGTTCCGCGTCGTGACGAAGTGCAACACGGCCAGCAGGCCGTCCCCATCCGGGGCCGTGGACGCCTTGGGACTCAGGAGCGCGCCCGCGTACTCTATGATGTCTATGTTCTCCTCGCCTTCATAGTAAGACACCACAGGCGGCAGGAAGAGCGACTGGCCGCCCGACGAGTTCAGGAGGTTCGTCCCCTCCTTGGACGTCTCGGGCTCCGCGCCGTCAAACGCCACCAGGCCGGTGTCGATCTCCGCCGTCACCACGAACCCCGTCAGGTCCTTGACCCCCTTGACATACACCGCCACGTCCACGCGGGCGTTGGTGCCCAGCCCGGCCACGCTGGTGAGCCCCTGGTTCCCCTTGGTGGGATCGCCATCCACGGACACCTTCGCGTCCTTGTTGAGACCCTTGGGCGGGGGCCCGACGACCTTTTCAGGGACCTTCACCGTGAAGTCGATCCCCTTGAGCGCCTCCCCCTCCTTGAGCGTGAGGACATCCGCCTTGCCGTCCCCGTCCTTGTCGTAGAACACCTGCACGACCCCCGCCTCGCCCAGGTCCACCTCGGCGTAGGCCGTGAAAGGCCGGTTGGGCAATACAGCGGAGATGAGATAGTCCCCGGCGGACGTGATGTCCGCAGAGGCCCGGACCTCCACCCGCTTCGCGGCCCCTCCGCTCGCATCCGCGTCGATGAGTTTCACCTCGCCCACCGGCGCGCTCCGGTCGCTCGTGGCCACCTTCCCGGACACGCTGCCAGGCTTCACCTGCGCGGCCCCGGTGGAGAAGGTGATCTCAACAGGCTTCGTAAGCTGAGCGCCGGTCGCGCCCTGGGCTTGCCGGATCACGAACTTGTAGGTCGCGTTCTGCGCCAGGGTGACCGGTAAGACGACCGTCCGCCCCTCATCCTGGACCTTGAGGCCCTTCTTCGGGTCGAACTTGTCCGGCCTCGGGATCAGGTCCAGGTCCACCGGGATGAACCGCTGGCCCAGGGCCAGGGCCTCGCTGAACGTCACGGACAGCTCCGTCTGCTGCTTGACGCTCGTCTCCTCGTTCTTCGGCGACGTGGCCGTCACCGTCAGCTCCCTCGGGGCCTGCCGGATGCCCGCCGCCTGGCCGCCCGTCTGAGTCTGAATGTCTACGTTTTCGAGGGGCGGGTCGCCGTCCTTGAGCTGGACGACGTCCGGCTTGCCGTCCTTGTCCTTGTCATAGAAGCCCATGACTAAGCCAGGACCGGGGCCGGGCTGCCCACCCGGCTGCCCGCCGCCCGGAGACGGCTGGGTCTGGGCCAGTTCGGTGACCGTCGTGCCCTCATCGCCCGTCAGCCGGCCAGGCGTCGGAGTCGGCGTGGGCGTCAGACCGGGCGTGGGCGTCGGGCCAGGCCCAACCCCGCCACCGCCGAACACTCCGCTGCCACCGCCCCCACCGCCGGACACAGGACCCGCCTGGCTCTGGGCCAGGTCCACGACCGCGACTATGAAGAAGCTCCCGGCCGGGGCGTTCCGGATGCTGTAGCGGCTGCCCTTCGTCACGTCCCCTGCGGCGCTGAACCTCCGCAGGTCAGCGGGCGTCAACCGCCCCAGGTCCACGCTCGACGGGATCAGGCCCACAAAACCGTTGGAGACCTGCCGGTCGAAATCGATGGCCGTGTTCGGAGGCGGCAACAGTTTCCCCGACAAACTGTTCTTGCCGATCGCGGCCCCCGTGGTGAAGGCGCTCTTGAACGGTTCCTTCA